>NZ_JBMKHS010000015.1:0-100016 GCF_049238105.1 Enterobacter cloacae complex sp. IR5418
AAGATGCGTGATCTGATCCTTCAACTCAGCAAAAGTTCGATTTATTCAACAAAGTCATGCCTCTCTGGGCGCAAAGAGTGCCGGGTATCGGTGGCTGGCACTGGCATTTGCAGCGGATGCGGTAAAATATGCCCAAGGGGAGCAACTCGTAGCTTATTCTGACAAAAACAAATTTTGTATTACTGCGCTTTCCTCCAGGAAGACCGCTATTCCGAAAAAGCTTGTCTGGTGCAACTGGAATCATCCCCTTTATCCTGCGGGGATGGCGGCTTTATTCTGCGTATTATCCCTCATTGCCTATCGTATCAGTTTCCCTGCGCAAAATGATCCGCCAGCAATCTGGGCACTGATGGCGAGCATCTTTATTCCCTTCGTAATTTTTATTGGCATGGGTATTTTTATTTTCATATCGAAAACTAATGCAGCCTATGAGGATATGGAATTCTAATGGGAGCGATGGGATGATAAAAAGTCAATAATGCAATGCGGCTGGTCACCGAGGTGACCAGCCTATAGTTATTTATCCTGTCACGTTCACCGCTGTGGCCGCTTTTTTCGCTCTCGCGACGGCGTCGTCCACGTTATCCCCGGTGGCTAATGCCACGCCCAGACGGCGGCTTCCGTCGATCTCCGGTTTGCCGAACAGTCGGACCTGCAAGCCTGCACCAACCGCACCTTCGACGTTATCAAAGGTGACATTCTGGCTGGTCAGCTGCGGCAGGATCACCGCCGAGGCTGCCGGGCCGTACTGACGGATACCGCCAACCGGCAGGCCGAGGAAAGCACGCACGTGCAGCGCGAACTCGGAGAGATCCTGTGAAATCAGCGTAACCATCCCGGTATCGTGCGGGCGAGGGGAGACTTCACTGAAAATCACTTCGTCGCCGCAAACAAACAATTCCACACCGAACAGGCCGTAGCCGCCCAGCGCCAGCACCGTCTTGCGGGCGATCTCCTGCGCGCGTGCCAGCGCCAGCGCGCTCATCTGCTGCGGCTGCCAGGATTCGCGATAATCGCCGTCTTCCTGTCGATGCCCAATCGGGTCGCAGAAATGAACGCCGTCCACGGCGCTGACGGTGAGCAGGGTAATTTCAAAATCAAACTTCACCACGCCTTCCACGATGACGCGCCCGGCACCGGCACGGCCGCCCTGCTGGGCATAGTCCCAGGCCTTGTCCAGCGTGCTGCTGTCGCGGATAAAGCTCTGCCCTTTGCCGGAGGAGCTCATTACCGGCTTAATGATGCACGGGTAGCCAATCTCTTCTACGGCCTGAAGAAACGCGGCTTTATCCCCGGCAAAACGGTAGCTGGAGGTCGGGAGCTGTAATTCTTCTGCCGCCAGGCGACGAATGCCTTCCCGGTTCATGGTCAGTTTTGCCGCTGTGGCGCAGGGCACCACGCGCTGGCCTTCCTGTTCAAGGGCAACCAGCATCTCAGTCGCAATGGCTTCAATTTCAGGTACCACGAAATCCGGTTTTTCGTCAGCAATTAACGTGCACAGGGCGTTACCGTCAAGCATATCGATGACGTACGAGCGGTGCGCGACATGCATGGCAGGCGCATCCTTATAACGGTCAACCGCAATCACCTCGACACCCAAACGCTGACACTCAATGGCCACTTCTTTACCCAGTTCACCCGATCCCAACAGCATGACGCGCGTCGCGGCAGGACGTAGCGCAGTTCCTAAACGAGTCATAAAAATCCCCCTGAAAAAGATGCGGGCAGTATAAACGAAAACGTTTGCGTCTGTCTTGTATGGGAACAGCGACAGTAGGGGTGAAATTTGCGCTTCTTTAGTACTGACAGACATTTCCTGACACCCGCTCGCTTAGGCTGTGAAGGTTACGCACTGTTACGTGAGGAAAAATATGTCAGGCTGGATGAATCAACTGCAATCCCTGTTGGGACAAAAAGGCTCGTCGTCCGGCGAGCAGGGTCTAAGCAAGCTGCTGGTGCCGGGGGCGCTCGGCGGGCTGGCCGGTTTGCTGGTGGCCAATAAGTCATCGCGGAAACTGCTTACCAAATACGGTACCGGCGCGCTGCTGGCGGGCGGAGGGGCTATTGCAGGCTCCGTCTTGTGGAACAAATACAAAGACAAGGTGCGCAACGCGCATCAGGATGAACCGCAGTATGGGCAGCAGGTATCACCGTTAGATTTACGCACCGAACGCCTGATCCTCGCTCTGGTCTTTGCGGCCAAAAGCGACGGACATATCGATGCCAGTGAACGTGCCGCAATTGAACAGCAGATGCGGGAAGCGGGCGTTGAGGAGCAGGGCAGGGCGCTGGTGGCGCAGGCCATCGAACAGCCGCTCGATCCGCAGCGTCTGGCGCAAAGCGTGAAAAACGAAGAAGAGGCGCTGGAACTCTATTTTCTGAGCTGTGCCGCCATCGATATCGATCACTTTATGGAGCGTAGCTACCTGAACGCCCTGGGCGATGCGCTGAAGATCCCACAGGACGTTCGCGAGGGAATTGAGCAGGATATTCAGCAGCAGAAACAGACCCTCGCGGGCTAGAAGGCCATGTTTCGCTTGCATCATACGCGTGTTTTGCCAACCTTATAGGATGTAAAACGAAAAAGTAAGAATGCCATGCCTCCAAAAGCCCGACGTACTCCTTATGCGATCACCACGCATGGCGATACGCGTATCGATAACTACTACTGGCTGCGGGACGATTCTCGTTCCCGGCCAGAAGTACTCGACTATCTGCACGAGGAAAACGACTATGGCCGACAGGTCATGGCCAGCCAGCAGGCGCTTCAGGATCAACTTCTGAATGAAATGGTGCAGCGTATCCCCCAGCGTGATGTCTCTGCCCCGTGGTGCAAAAACGGTTATCGCTATCGCCATATTTATGAGCCGGGAAACGAATATCCCATCTACCAGCGCCAGTCTGTGCTGAGCGCCGAGTGGGATGAATGGGAGATCCTGCTGGATGCCAACAAACGTGCGGCTCACAGTGAGTTTTATACGCTGGGCGGCATGTCCATTTCCCCCGATAACGCCATTATGGCGCTGGCTGAGGATTACCTCTCCCGCCGCCAGTACGGTTTGCGTTTCCGTAACCTGGAAACGGGGAACTGGTATCCCGAAATGCTGGATAATGTCTCCCCCGATTTCGTCTGGGGTAACGATTCAGAAACGGTCTATTACGTTAAAAAGCATGCGTCTACGCTGCTGCCTTATCAGGTCTGGCGCCATACGGTCGGGACCGATTCCGCCGACGATGAACTGGTTTATGAGGAAAAAGACGAGACGTTCTACGTCAGCCTGCATAAAACGTCATCTCGCCACTACGTGATCATTTTCCTCGCCAGTGCCACTACCTCCGAAGTGCTGCTGCTGGATGCCGAGCTGCCGGATGCCCAGCCGCTGTGCTTCCTGCCGCGGCGCAAAGATCATGAGTACAGCCTGGATCACTTCCAGCACAGCTTTTACCTGCGTTCGAACCGCGAGGGCAAAAACTTTGGCCTCTATAAAACCAAAGTGCGCGATGAACGTAAGTGGGAAGTATTAATTCCCGCGCGCGATCAGGTGATGCTGGAGGGGTTCACCCTGTTTACCGACTGGCTGGTGGTGGAAGAGCGGCAGCGCGGGCTGACCAGTATCCGCCAAATCAACCGTAAAACCCGCGAAGTGGTGGGCATTGCGTTCGATGACCCGGCTTACGTGACGTGGATCGGCTTTAATCCGGAACCGGAATCGTCCCGCCTGCGGTACGGCTATTCGTCGATGACCACCCCGGATACGTTGTTTGAACTGGATATGGACACCGGGCAGCGTCAGGTGATTAAACAGGCGGAGGTCCGGGGGTTTGAGTCGGAAAATTATCGCAGTGAGCACCTGTGGGTGACCGCACGCGACGGCGTCGAAGTCCCTGTTTCCCTCGTCTATCACAAGGCGCACTTCAATAAAGGCAAAAACCCTGTTCTCGTCTACGGTTACGGCTCCTATGGATCCAGCATGGACGCCGATTTCAGCACCAGCAGGCTGAGCCTGCTCGACCGCGGTTTTGTGTATGCGATTGCCCACATTCGCGGCGGCGGCGAGCTGGGTCAGCACTGGTATGAAGACGGAAAATTCCTCAAAAAGAAAAATACCTTCAATGATTACCTTGATGTCTGCGACGCGCTGATCGCGCAGGGTTATGGCGATCCGCAGCGCTGCTTTGGCATGGGGGGCAGCGCCGGAGGCATGCTCATGGGTGCCGTGATCAACCAGCGGCCTGAACTGTTTAAAGGCGTTATCGCCCAGGTGCCGTTTGTGGACGTGGTAACGACCATGCTGGATGAGTCCATTCCGCTGACCACCGGCGAGTTTGAGGAGTGGGGGAACCCGCAGGATGAGACCTATTACCGCTACATGAAAGAGTACAGCCCGTACGATAACGTCGAGGCAAAAGCCTATCCGCATATGCTGGTGACCACCGGCCTGCACGATTCCCAGGTGCAGTACTGGGAGCCTGCGAAATGGGTGGCGAAACTGCGTGAGCTGAAAACTGACGATAATCTGCTGCTGCTCTGTACCGATATGGACTCGGGGCACGGGGGAAAATCAGGGCGATTTAAATCCTATGAAGGGGTGGCGCTGGAGTACGCCTTTTTGATTGGCCTGGCGCAGGATACGCTGCCAGGCCAGGCGGGAACTCAGGCTTCGCCTAAATAATGCTTCAGCGTCAGGCGCAGTTCCGGGCTCATTCTGTCGAGGTTGTTATACAGCCAGCGCAGGTAGCCCGGATCTTTATCCGCCACTTCCGATACCGGTTTCCCGCGATATTTACCGAACGTGAAAGTGGTCAGTAGCGCGGGGCGCCCGGTAATGGTTGCCATATCGTCTGGCGTCCAGCCGGAAGTTTTCATGATATCAATCAGGAGCGCTGCGGTGATGTAGCAGTCGTAGAGGGCACGGTGATGATGCAGCCCTTCCGGCGTCCGTACGCTAAGTTTGCGCGACTTATACAGCGCCATATTGCTGTATTTGATCCCCGGCCACAGACGGCGCGCCAGCTTCATGGTGCAAATCCATTCGCCGGGCATCTCTGGCAGCACGCGGCGGTCAAAGCTGGCGTTATGGGCCACATACCACTGACTGCCGTGGTAGAGAGGGATGATCTCTTCAATCCACGGCTTGTCCGCCACCATCGACTCCGTAATGCGATGTATGGCCATTGCCTGCGCACTGATGGGTCGATCCGGGCGCACCAGGTGGCTCATTGGGTTGACTATTTTTCCGTCAATCACGTCGACAGAAGCGACTTCCACAATTCCACCCTGCAAATCGCAAGTTTCGGTATCGATAACGCGCAGCATTGATCGCTCCTGATCCTAAAATGCCTAGCCTAATGGAATGATATCGCCTTGCCAACCCTGTCGGCCTAAAGAACCGGTTAACAGCAGCTCTCCCTTATCGGCACGCACGATCAGCTGACCTTTTTCATCCCATAACGCGCTACCGCTGCGCGCGTTCGCCATTAACACCGCGATGGCGTATTTGTGCGCGAAGCGTTGTAACGAACCGATGGATTGCCGCCAGCGGTGCTCGCCCACCGCCAGGCTGCTGGTGAACAGCGTTGCCTCCGGGTCCAGTTCCGGGGCGTCTGTCTGGTTATCCACGATGGTGAGCCGTTTATCGCCAGGGATGACGCCCGCCCCGTTACCCTGCGGATAACGCCGGATGGTTGACAGACTGGGCGTGAAAAGCGCGAGTCCTTTCTGACGCTGGTCGTGTTGCTGGAGCGTAATACCGGCAATCACCGTGATGAAACGTGTCTGCGCGGCGTGAAGGAGGGGAGCAAGCTGCAAATCGTCAGGGGGTGGGGGTAAGGTTGTTCCGCCGGGACCGGTAAGCGAAAGTTCCGGAAAGACGATTAAATCACACCCATGCCAGGCAGCTTCGGCAATGAAGTGCAGGTGGTGTTTTACGTGCTCATCAACACAGCTGTGCCGCGGAGCATACTGGGCCGCGGCAATATTCCATCGGGACATCGTGACTTCCTTATACACTGAGTCGCTGGGATTTTAAGATTACACCTAAATTTATCAGGGTTTTCTTATCCTGCCACATAAGGCGTAAGGAAGTGTAACGAGACGTTAAGCTTATTTAACTTTAGGTTCGTACGGCAGGCGCGAGAGATTGACGGAGGCGAGGCGATGCGCAATCAGACGTTCGCGAAACCAGTCACGCAGATGCGCGGGTTGTTCACGCTCTACCACTTCAGCCACGACGGGCATGTTGTAACGCTCTTTGAATGCGACCCCCGCGGCGGCGAGATCGACATTCACTTTGTCCATCTCGTCCTGAGGAAGGGCGGCCAGGTTAACGTTCATTTCCTTCTCCTTTTTCTGCGGCGGCAACGTTACCGCGATTGTGCAACGATGACAAGGGAGCAAAGGATGATCCTCGACTCGTTAATTATACAGAGTTATTCTTTAGCATTCAGGCATAACGAAAAGGAATGATTGTGATGCATTTTACCCCTTCCCGTATCGCGTGCGCGCTGGTCTTTCTGCTCTCTTCGGCCATCACGCCCGCAGTTCTGGCCCATGCGCATCTTAAGCAGCAATCCCCGCAGGAAAATACCGTCGCGGTGGCACCCGAGGTCATTACCCTGAACTTCTCGGAAGGCATTGAGCCAGCTTTTAGCGGCGTTGTAGTGACGAATGCGCAGCAGCAGAAGATCAAAACCGGCGCGGTGAAGCGTGACGAGAAGGATAATGCAAAGCTGATTGTTCCCCTTGAGAAACCGTTGACGACCGGCACCTATACGGTGGACTGGCATGTGGTCTCCGTAGACGGTCACAAAACCAAAGGCAGCTATCACTTTAGCGTGAAATAGTATGCTGGCCCTGAGCTATGTCGCGTTACGCTTTATCCATTTTGCGGCGCTGATCCTGCTTTTCGGCAATGCGCTTTACAGCGTCTGGTTTGCGCCGTCTTCGTTGCAGCGCCTCATGATGCAGCGTTTCCAGCGGCAGCAGAACATCGCGGCCCTGGTCAGCCTGATGGCGGCCCTGCTGATGTTCGGCCTGCAAAGTGGGTTAATGGGCAACGGCTGGGGCGATGTCATTCGCCCGGCGGTCTGGCACAGCGTGCTGGGAACGCAATTTGGTGGCGTCTGGTTGTGGCAAATGGTGCTGGCCGCGGTGACGGCGGGTGCAGCATGGCTTACCCCGCAAAAAGGCTCACGGCTGTTACTGCTCGCGATGGGGCAACTGGTGCTGCTGGCGGGCGTGGGACATGCCGCGATGAACGGTGGCGCGCCGGGCGCGTTGCATCGTCTGAACCATGCGCTTCACCTGCTCTGCGCCGCGACCTGGGTGGGCGGTTTACTGCCGCTGCTGTATTGCATGCAACTGGCGAAAGGCCGCTGGCAGCCAGCCGCAATTTTTACCATGATGCGCTTCTCCCGGGTGGGGCATTACGCCGTGGCGGGCGTGCTGCTGACAGGGATAATCAATACGCTCTTTATTGTTGGCATAAACGTGCCGTGGCAGGCGCCTTATGTCCAGCTGTTGTTGTTCAAATGTGCGCTGGTGATGATGATGGTGGCAATTGCGCTGGCGAATCGGTATTTTCTTGTGCCACGCTTTCGCCCTGAGACCGGGCGGGAACAACAGATTTTTATCAGGATGACACAGGCAGAAGTGGTGCTGGGCGCGCTGGTACTGGCGGCTGTCAGCCTGTTCGCGACCTGGGAACCCTTCTGACAAGGTTAAATAGACATATGAAAAAGACACTGCTTTCTCTTTTACTCCTCACCTGTGCCAGCAGTGCGCTGGCCGCGCCGCAGGTCATCACCGTCAGCCGGTTTGAAGTGGGCAAGGACAACTGGGCATTTAATCGTGAAGAGGTCATGCTCACCTGCCGTCCCGGTCACGCGCTGTATGTCATCAATCCCAGTACGCTCGTGCAGTATCCGTTAAATGATGTAGCGGAGCAGCAGGTTGCCAGCGGGAAAAGTAACGGACAGCCCGTCAGCGTGATCCAGGTCGACGATCCGGCAAACCCAGGGCAGAAGAAGAGTCTGGCACCGTTTATTGCGCGCGCAGAAAAGCTCTGTTAGCGGTCAGGTTTCCAGTAAAAAAAAACCGCAGGTGCTTGTAAAAGCTCTGCGGTTTTTCACATTTAGTGATGTTCTGACGCTTTTTTTCAGGCCACTTTTACTGTGGACTGGAAAACCTGACGTCGTCATCTATTCTTAAAGGGCAAGGCGATTGAGCCTGCATTAATGCCAACTTTTAGCGCACGGCTCTCTCCCAAGAGCCATTTCCCTGGACCGAATACAGGAATCGTATTCGGTCTCTTTTTATCTGCATGAAAATAAACGATAAATTCCGGTTTTCGTCTCAGCAGGAGGTTCACTTCCTGTGCGCCTGCTTCAAACATACCACAACCCGGCAGGCGTAAGTCCAGTCCTTTTTGGCTGTTTTGTTAAATTTTTGTTTGTTTTTTGCCTTAGATGACGGTCGACTCAATCCGCGCCTGTACGGAAGCTGCAATATCATCAAGTAACGCAAAGCGGCGACGGTATTCGGCGCGCTTTTTACTGGCAATCTCCTCCAGCGCTTTACGCTCAATCTGGAGCGGCAACTGCCAGCAGAAGGGGGAAAGTTTCTTTCCGTTCAGGCCTTCCCAGAACTCGTCGTAGCTGGCGTGGAAATGACGGCCTTTGCTCAGACGGTAGCGCAGCGCGCGGAAAACATGTCCCTCATCGCTGACGGCAAAAATAGCACTGATGTTCGAGCGTGACGCAAGCTGGAAGATCACCTCCATCAGTACGCGTTTCGGGAACAGACCATGGCAGGCACGGGTGGCCTGTTTAATCACCTCCCGTGAAACATGACGACGCGGACCCTGAAGGCCGCCGATCACCAGCACCGTACGGCCGTTACTGCGTGCGACACAGAACGTCAGGCTGGCCAGCAGCGTATTGTCATTGTCATGCAGCCAAAGCGTGCTTTCGCCTTCGCGTTCGGCCTTACCTGCGGACGAGGCGTGGACGGTATAAATTTCGCCGTTTTTTGCCTCGAACCGGATAACTGGCAACGCCTGTGGGCTGGTCAGCGCGTGGGCGAGTGCCGTGTTTTTCAGACTATCAATCCAGTGATAGTGGCTGACGATAGCATCGGCCCGGTCGTGAGAGGTCAGACCGCGCATCAGATACTGACGGTGAGTTTTGCTCGGCAACGTGATTTGAGAGGCCAGCAGCCTGTCGAAATCATCGCGTCCGGATAGCGCCTCCAGCATGCGATGGGTGGAGGACCAGAATAAGAGCGAGCGCAGAAGAAACTTTAAACGGTAATCACGTTTGTGCCAGATAGGGCCAGGAACGCGTTTCCCGCTCACCAGTTCAGAAATAATATTTGTGCGATGCGGATAATAAACATCGTTTTGCAGGTGTATGTTTGACACGTGAAAATCCCTCTATTTATTCCGCTCTATCTTAAGGGCCAGGGAATAAGGGATTAATAGCGCAGCGATCTTTATTTCCGGCTGGTTGATGGTTTGTTTGGATTCGCGATATCTCACGCCCGCTTATGACATTTTCTGTGGCAGCTATACTTCTTACAGGAGGCGTTATGTATCAGAAAATTGAGGGAGACCACTGGCGCCATGTCTGGGTTGTCAGCGATATTCATGGTTGCTATCAGTGGCTTATGGATGAGCTGAAAAAGCGGCATTTTAATCCTGACAGGGATCTGCTGATCTCGGTGGGGGATATTATCGACCGCGGGCCGGACAGCGTAAAATGTTTAGAGCTGATGCAGGAAAAGTGGTTTTATGCGGTACGCGGTAATCACGAGCAAATGGCATTAGATGCGCTTGAAAATAATGATTTTAGTCTGTGGTCGATTAATGGCGGTATGTGGTTTACCGGCCTTAATGCGGCTCAACAAAAACAGGCGAAGGGTTTACTCGACGCGTGTCGGGCCTTACCGCACATCATTGAAATAACCTGTAAAAATGGTCTGAACGTGGTGGCTCATGCGGATTATCCCTCCGCTGAATATGCCTGGCATAAGCCGGTAGATGCCCGGCGCGTGTTGTGGGATCGCGATCGCTTAATGGGCTTTATGGAGGGTAAAGGGCAGGGCATAAGGGGTGCGGATCACTTCTGGTTCGGACATACACCCGTGGACAAGCGATATGATTTCAACAATCTGCACTACATCGATACGGGGGCGGTGTTCGGAGGCTTTCTGACGCTGGTGCAGCTTCAGTGATAAATAACCCGCCTTCGGGCGGGTTCTCTTTAGGTCAGGCAAGACGCAAGACCCAGGCATCGGTTTTACTGTCGTAATGCTCACGGTACAGAACGGAATGTTCCCCATCAAGGATCGCCGGAACGCTGGTATCGGCATCCCAGGCGTCCAGCTGCATGCACAAATCCGGATCGGATTTGCAGGGAATACTTAACGTTCGTTCGCCTTGTGCTTCGCCGCGCAATTCAGCGTCGTCGATTTCAAAAGCGCCAATGCGTACGCTGGTTTTCGTCATAATGCTCTCCGGTTTGTTGCCCAAAATCTGGTATGACCAG
Source organism: Enterobacter cloacae complex sp. IR5418 (assembly GCF_049238105.1). Lineage (NCBI taxonomy): Bacteria > Pseudomonadati > Pseudomonadota > Gammaproteobacteria > Enterobacterales > Enterobacteriaceae > Enterobacter > Enterobacter cloacae complex sp. IR5418. The sequence continues at coordinate 10,546 of NZ_JBMKHS010000015.1, forward strand.
TGCAGTCACCCATTTTTGATCCTAGACAAGGAGAGCGAAATCGCCAGTAAAAAAATGCGCTTTTTTCAGGCAGTGCGGTTGTTACCGGTAAACAGGCGACCATCGCGTACCAGTTCGCGCGGATAGCTGTTTTTTAGCCGCGAGCCGACTTTTTTCGCCAGCCCCAGCGGAAAGCCCTGATACGTCACGATCACTTCATCCTGCGCCGGGCTGTTCTCCGGGTAAACGTCACGACCGCGATACCACTCTTCCGCTTCCTGATGCGTCAGGGCGAAGGTGTTCTCATCACCTGCCAGCGCAATGACCGCTTCGTGCTGCCAGCGATAGCCCTTATTGTGGATCTCCGCCAGGCGAATACCGAGGCGGGAGAAACGCACTTTACCTATCAGCGGTTCGATAGTGGTCGGGAACAACCACAGCTCTTTGTCACGCATCCAGAGGCGCAGGCTCTCATCCCAGTGCAGGCCCACTTTGCTCGCAGCCGCTTGCACCTGTGCCGCTTCACGGCCTTTGACCGGCGCGAACGGGAAGTTGCCGACCTTAAACGCAGGCGCAGGCAGGGGATCAACGGCGCGGGTTTTACGCAGACGCGCAACAAAGAAGCCCTCGCAATCGTAAATCTGCGGGAAGACGTGCAGGAAGCCTTCAGGCGTGGCCGCATGGCTGGCCGAGTCGAAGAGGGTGTCCAGCGGCAGAAACTCGACGGCATCCGCATAGCGTTGCTTCAGCCACAGGCAGACATCCTCGTTTTCATCGCGATTCAGCGTACAGGTGGAATAAACCAGCGTCCCGCCTGGGCGCAGGGCATGGAACGCACTGTCGATCAGTTCACGCTGCGTGGCGGCGATCTCCAGGTTGCTTGCAACGGACCAGTTTTTTAATGCATCAGGATCTTTGCGCACTACGCCTTCGCCGGAACAGGGTGCGTCGAGCAGGATAGCATCAAAGACTTCCGGCAGGGCAGCCCCAAACACGCGACCGTCGAAGTGCGTCAAGGCGACGTTGCGGATCCCGCAGCGGCTGATATTGGCATGCAGAACTTTGACGCGGCTGGCAGAAAATTCGTTAGCGAGGATCGCGCCGCGGTTATTCATCCGGGCAGCAATTTGCGTGGTTTTGGAGCCAGGTGCCGCCGCCACGTCCATGACCCGCTCAGGCTGGTTTTCGTCGGCAAACAGCGCGGCAACCGGCAGCATGGAGCTGGCTTCCTGAATATAAAACAGCCCGCTCAGGTGCTCGGCGGTGCTGCCGAGCGGCAAGCTCTCTTCATCATCCCGCTCGATCCAGAACCCTTCTTCACACCACGGCACCGGCGTCAGTTGCCAGCCGTAGGGGGAGACGAGATCCAGAAACGCCCCGACGCTGATTTTTAGCGTATTGACGCGAATACTGCGGCGCAAAGGGCGCTGGCAGGCGGCGACAAAATCGTCGAAAGAGAGATGAGCAGGAAGCGCCTCGCGCATCTGTGCGAGGAATTGTTCGGGAAGAAATACGGAGTTTTGAGCCACGGGCACACCACAGGGAAACATTCAGGTGCGCAGTGTAACATAAAGGCTCCGGCGCGTTGACACCGGAGCCTGCGAGATTAACGTGGCAGCGCCGTTCCCCATTCGCGCCACTCTTTCGGTTCACTTTCCAGCAGAAGGAAATGTTTTCCTGCCTGCGCCTTAGGTGCCAGAGGCGTACCCGGAGGCGTCGCAAAGGCTATGCCGCCGCGAATGAACTGGTTGAAGGTCCCCGTTTTGACCACGCCACCGGTCAGGCCGAAGTCCAGCGAGTAGCCTGATGCCAGCCAGAACACCGAGTTGTTGCGAACCAGATGCTGATAACGCTGGCTGATGCGCAGGCCGACCATCACGCGATCGGACAGGTTACCCAGCGTCAGGCTCGTGACCGTCCCCACTTCAATGCCGCGGAACAGCACCGGCGTGCCGATGCCCAGCGAACCGGCTTCCGGCACTTCAACCACAATGCTCAGACCGTCCAGATAACGGGAGTCGGTGATGGTCGCCTCCTGCAACTCAAATTCGCGACGTGCGTTGCCGCGACCCGGTTCAACGTTAATGTACGGCTGAAGAATGGTGTCGAGGTGCTCAACCCCTGCGGCAGAAATTTGCGGCGTAACCACCGAGAAGCGCGAGCCTGCCCGGGCAAAGGTCTGTACATATTCCGGATAAAGCACGGCGGTAGCCTGGACTTCATTGCGCGCGGTGATCAGCGTCAGTTTCTGGACCTGCCCGATATCAATGCCGAGATAGCGGATGGGCATGCCTTCCGCCAGTTTACCGGCGTCAAAAGTGTGTAGGGTAATCTGCCCCCCGACGGCGCGCGCCGCGGTTTCAGACGGGAAGAGGATCCGCTTGTCACCTTTACGCATGTTGCCGCCCGCGCCGCTCAGGTTATCAAAGCTGATCGCACCGCGCAGGGCACGGGAGAGGGGAGAGGCCTGTACGGTCAGCCCGTTGCCGTTAAGCTGCACTTTCGCGCCGCCTTCAGCCCAGAACACGCTGTTTGGCGTGAGCAGCTTGCGGTATTCCGGTTTGATATGCAGCTCGATATCAAACGCGTCCGCCCGGGGACGAACGGTGATCACTTCCCCGACCTCAAACTTACGATAAAGCACGACGGAGCCTGCCTGGACATCCGGCAGCGTTTCAGCGCTTAAGGTCAGCGTGGTGGTCGGCAGGTCGCCCAGGCTGTTTTCAATGGCCTTGTCCAGATTGGCGAACAGCGGATAGCTCTCGCGCAGCGCACCCTTGCTGCCCGGCAGAATGCGGATCCCGCCGTTAACCCACTCGCTGGCGCTGGCGCCGAGGAACTCAACCCCGTCCAGACCCACCTTCACGTCGACCCGGCTGTTAACCACAAATTTACTGTCGCCGTGGACCAGATTGCTGTACTGCGGATCGATGGCGGCGGAGAAGGAGACCCCTTTTTCCGACAGCTTACGTTCGAGAACCTGGCCCACCTGCACACCGTGCAGGATCAGCGGTTGCCCGGCTTCGATACCATAGCTTTCCGGCGCATTCAGCGTCACCGTCAACACACCTGGTTTTTGCAGCAGGGCTTTATCCGCTGGTGCGATAACGAAGTTTTTATTCGGCGCACCTTCACCGGGGATCAGTTCAAAGGTACTGCCCGTCAGCAGAGAACTGATGCTGGCGTCGCTGAGGGAGAGCTTCGGATTACGCAGTTCAATGCGCGTTTTTTCCCGCAGGAGATCCACCACGCTCGGATCCACCGTCATTTCGCCGGTAACGGAGCCGCCCGCATTGAGGGTTAGTTTTGTTAACTGACCGACCTCTAATCCCTGATACATCAGCGGGGTCGAACCGGCTTTCAGGCCTTTGGCATCCGGCAGGGTCAATTTGACGATGACTCCGCGCTGGCTGTGCGCAAGGTCAGCGTACAGGCCAAAGGTATCTTCTGCCTCGGCAGGGCTGGAGTCAGCAGGTGAGTCGAAGGCGATAGCGCCATTCACCAGCGCCGCCAGGCTCTCAAGCTTCACTTTCGCGCCGCTTAAGCTCAGGTCGGCATCGACGCCGGAGACGTTCCAGAAGCGGCTGCCTTTTTTCACCAGGCTGGTAAAACGCCGTTCGATGAGTACATCAATGGTCACGCCATCTTTGTTCGGGTTAATGGCGTAATCGTAAACGCGGCCCACCGGAATTTTGCGGAAATAGACCAGAGAACCACTGTTCAACGAGCCGAGATCCGGCGCGCGGAGGTGGATCATCAAATCGCCGTTATTCAGCCGGTATTTCGGCTGGGTATCCAGCGCAACAAAGTGATCCTGTGGCTCACCTTTCCCGGGCATCATGCCGATATAGTTACCGCCGACAAGCGCATCCAGCCCGGAAACGCCAGCCAGGGAGGCTTTAGGCGTGACCAGCCAGAACTGCGTTTCGGCGCGCAGGGCATCCTGCATGTCAGACTTAATGCTCGCCCGGACCTGGATTTTGTTCAGCCCTTTGCCGAGGGAAATATCCTGCACGGTGCCCACTTCCACCCCCTGGAAGCGAACGGGGGTGCGTCCGGCGACAATGCCGTCCGCAGACTGGAAATCAATCGTGATGGTACTTCCGCGATCTTCATAGGTCGTCCAGATAAGCCAGCCTGCGATCATCAGCGCGATCACAGGCAGCAACCAGAATGGCGAAATGCGGCGTTTTGTTTTAATTCTCGCTTCAGTCGGCGAAGCGGGCGTTTCCTGACTCATGTGCGTCCCAAAGTAAGCGGCTGTCCAGCCATTCCACTGCAAGAATAGTCAATATCACCGCAGAGCCGAAATAAAAAGCTGCGGGTCCCATGGTAAAAGCAAGTAACTGATCGCGATTGATGAGCGACATCATCAGCGAAATCACGAACAGATCCAACATCGACCAGCGACCAATCCAGGTCACGAATCGCAGAAGCAGGATGCGGGTGCGTAGTCCTTGTTTGCATTTAAAGTGAATGCTAATAAGCAGCGTAAACATCACCACCACTTTGGTAAAGGGCACCAGAATACTGGCGATGAAAACGATGGCGGCGACCCCCACGTTACTGTGCGCCAGAGAGATAATCCCTGAAAGGATAGTATCTTCCTGACGGGCGCCGTTCACATAAATCACGGAGATCGGCAGCATATTGGCCGGGAACAAAAAGACCAGAGAGGCAATAAGCGCCGCCCAGCATTTTTGCAGGCTGTTGTTGCGCCGCAATCTTAACGGAATGTGGCAGCGCGGGCACCTCCCGCGTTTATCCGGGAAACCGGTGTAATGACACCCCAGGCAGACGCGCAGGTTTTCATCAGGTCGGGTCGCGGGGCGCTGAGGGTAAAATCGCTCCCAAAGCTGTTCAACATTCAGATGAATCAGGGTCAAAATACTCAGCAGGACCAGCGAAATAAACGCGAAAAGGCCAATGCCGGGCTGTAAAAAAGCATAGTCCTGCACCTTGATGGAGGCCACACCCACGCCGACCAGATAGATGTCCAGCATGACCCACTCTTTGAGCTTTTCCAGCATCAGCAGGACCGGGCGCAGGTTCATCCCCAGGATGTTGCCAAACCACAGGTAGGCAATTGCCGCGACCAGTACCAGTGGGGCGCCGACGACGCAGAACAGCACCATGGCGGCCGTAAGCGGATCGCCCTCGCGCGTCATCTGCCAGATCCCCTGCAACACGTTAGCGTCAATACGCACGCCAAGGAGGTAGAGCTTTAACAGCGGCTCGGTCCAGGCGAAGGGCATCAGCAGCAGCATGGTGACCGCCATGGCCGCCAGCCGCGTCAATGACCAGTCCCGGCCATCGCGAATTTTGGCATCGCAGCGAGGACAAAAAGCGCTTTGGTGCGATTTCATCTTCGGCAACATAAAAAGCGTATCGCACTGCGGACAACGCTGATAATGTGCACGAGGCAGAGCCTGGCTTACCGTACGGACAACGATCTTTCGTGTCGGCGTAATTTGGGGTGTTTTTAGGGCCATCAGTCGCACACAGATAAGTATTGTTGAAAGTTATAATAACTCATGAACGGATTCATCTTGAGCATGAGTGCATTTAATGCTTATTTTAATAGGCTATGCGGTAAATATGTAAGTTAACTAAGTGATTGAATAATGAACAAAACAGAATTCTACGCGGATCTGAATCGCGATTTTAAGGCATTAATGGCGGGGGAAACCAGTTTCTTAGCCACTCTGGCAAATACCAGTGCGTTACTGTTCGAACGCCTTTCTGACGTGAACTGGGCGGGCTTTTATCTGCTCGAAGGTGACACGCTGGTGCTGGGGCCTTTCCAGGGGAAACTCGCCTGCGTGCGTATCCCGGTAGGTCGCGGCGTGTGCGGTACCGCAGTGGCGACCCGGCAGGTTCAGCGTGTCGAGGACGTTCATGCGTTTGACGGCCACATTGCCTGCGATGCCAGCAGCAATTCTGAAATCGTACTGCCGCTGGTGGTTAAAAATCAGATTATTGGCGTTCTGGATATCGACAGCACGGTCTTCAGTCGCTTTACTGCCGAGGATGAGCAGGGGTTGCGCGCGCTGGCGGCAAACCTGGAAAATGTTCTGGCAGAGACCGATTATCATAAATTCTTTGCGAGCGTCGCAGGATAATCAACGGATAACGTAGCATTTACTGATAGCGTCATTATAATGTCGCCTGTTCATGCCTGCGCTTGTTGGCAACGTCCGTTGTAATCAGGAAATTTCATGGAAAATCAACCTAAGTTGAATAGCAGTAAAGAAGTTATCGCATTTCTGGCCGAGCGTTTCCCGCAGTGCTTCAGCGCTGAAGGTGAAGCGCGTCCTCTGAAAGTCGGTATCTTTCAGGATTTGGTCGCGCGCGTTGAGGGGGAGATGAACCTCAGCAAAACGCAGCTTCGTTCTGCCTTACGCCTTTATACCTCGAGCTGGCGTTACCTGTACGGTATCAAGCCGGGTGCGACCCGTGTCGACCTCGATGGCAACCCGTGCGGTGAGCTGGACGAGCAGCACGTAGAACATGCGCGTAAGCAGCTTGAAGAAGCCAAAGCTCGCGTGCAGGCACAGCGTGCGGAACAGCAGGCGAAAAAACGCGAAGCCGCAGCGGCTAACGGTCAGGAAGACGCCCCTCGTCGCGAGCGTAAACCGCGCCCGGCGCCGCGTCGTGCTGAAAATAACGATCGCAAACCGCGTGCTGACAAACCAGCAGCTAAAGCCCCACGTGCGCCGCGCGAAGAGCCGCGCCACACCCCGGTTTCTGACATCAACGCGCTCAGCGTGGGTCAGTCTCTGAAGGTTAAAGCGGGTAACAACGCGATGGACGCCACCGTACTGGAAATCACCAAAGATGGCGTTCGTGTACAGCTGACTTCTGGTATGTCAATGATTGTACGCGCAGAACACTTGTTGTTCTGAAACGGAGGCCGAGCCTGGCATGAACACTTTTTTTAAGCTCACCGCGCTGGCTGGCCTGTTTGCTATAACAGGCCACGCTTTCGCTGTGGACGATATTACGCGTGTAGATCAAATTCCGGTTCTCAAGGAAGAGACTCAGCACGCGACGGTGAGTGAGCGCGTGACGTCGCGCTTTACTCGTTCGCACTATCGTCAGTTCGATCTCGATCAGGCCTTTTCGGCCAAAATCTTTGACCGTTATCTGAACTTGCTGGATTACAGCCATAACGTACTGCTGGCCAGCGATGTCGAACAGTTCGCTAAACGCAAATCCGACGTGGGTGATGAGCTGCGCTCCGGAAAGCTGGATCTGTTCTACGATCTGTACAATTTATCGCAAAAGCGCCGTTTTGAACGTTATCAATACGCGCTGAAGGTGCTGGAACGTCCGATGGACTTCACCGGCAACGACACCTTTAATCTGGACCGCAGCAAAGCGCCATGGCCGAAAGACGAGGCTGAACTGAATGCGCTGTGGGACGGAAAAGTCAAATATGACGAACTGAGCCTCAAGCTCACGGGCAAAGACGAAAAAGAGATTCGTGAGACGTTAAACCGTCGCTACAAATTCGCTATTCGTCGTCTGGCGCAGACCAACAGTGAAGATGTTTTCTCACTGGCGATGACCGCGTTTGCGCATGAAATTGATCCGCACACCAACTATCTCTCTCCACGCAACACCGAACAGTTCAATACCGAAATGAGCCTGTCTCTGGAAGGCATTGGTGCGGTGCTTCAGATGGACGATGACTACACCGTGATCAACTCCATGGTGGCCGGTGGCCCTGCGTCGAAAAGCAAAGCGATCAGCGTAGGCGACCGTATTGTCGGTGTCGGTCAAACCGGAAAGAGCATGGTGGACGTGATTGGCTGGCGTCTTGATGACGTTGTTGCGCTGATCAAAGGGCCGAAGGGCAGCAAAGTTCGCCTGGAGATCCTGCCAGCCGGTAAGGGGACCAAAACCCGTATCGTTACTCTGACCCGTGAGCGTATCCGTCTGGAAGATCGCGCGGTGAAAATGTCGGTGAAAACCGTGGGTAAAGAGAAGGTTGGCGTTCTGGATATCCCAGGCTTCTACGTTGGCCTGACCGACGATGTGAAAGTGCAGCTCCAGAAGCTTGAGAAGCAGAATGTCAGCAGCGTGATCATTGACCTGCGCAGCAACGGCGGCGGGGCTTTGACCGAGGCCGTCTCGCTTTCCGGGCTGTTTATCCCGTCTGGCCCGGTGGTACAGGTGCGTGATAACAACGGTAAAGTGCGTGAAGATGCCGATACCGATGGCGTGGTTTACTATAAAGGTCCGCTGGTGGTGCTGGTCGATCGCTTCAGTGCCTCTGCATCGGAAATCTTCGCTGCTGCCATGCAGGATTATGGCCGTGCGTTAATCGTCGGCGAACCGACGTTTGGCAAGGGCACCGTGCAGCAGTACCGCTCTCTGAACCGTATTTACGACCAGATGCTGCGCCCTGAATGGCCGGCGCTGGGTTCAGTACAGTACACCATTCAGAAGTTTTACCGCGTCAACGGCGGCAGTACGCAGCGCAAAGGCGTTACGCCGGATATCCTGATGCCGACAGGTACTGAAGAGACGGAAACGGGCGAGAAGTTTGAAGATAACGCGCTGCCGTGGGATAGCATTGATGCCGCGACATTCGTGAAATCGGGTGATATGAAACAGTTCGGACCGGAACTGCTGAAAAATCACAACGATCGCATCGGGAAGGATCGGGAATTCCAGTACATCATGAAGGACATCGCACGTTTCAACGCGCTTAAAGCGAAACGGAACATTGTCTCTCTGAATTACGCCCAGCGTGAAAAAGAGAACAATGAAGATGACGCAACACGTCTGGCGCGTATCAACGATCGCTTCAAACGTGAAGGCAAGCCTCTGCTCAAAAAACTGGACGATCTGCCGAAGGATTACCAGGAGCCCGATCCGTATCTGGACGAGACGGTGCATATCGCGCTTGATCTCGCGAAGCTGGAGAAAGAGAAGCCAGCCGTGCAACCTGCTCCGGCAAAATAATCCCCCAACAGGCACAAGAAATTGTGCCTGTTTCTTTTTGTTCCTCATCCTTCCGTCAGACAGATTTCCAATTGTGTAAAGTTGTGTCTTTCTGGTGACTTACGCCGTCTGGATGCTTGAAAATAGCCGCAATACCCATACGATGTGGGTAATCGCATAGTGCGTTTTGTTAAACTGAGGTTAAAAGAATATTATGATGCGAATCGCGCTCTTCCTGCTCACCAACCTGGCGGTCATGGTGGTATTCGGGCTGGTGCTAAGCCTGACGGGAATTCAGTCGAGCAGCGTTCAGGGTCTGTTGATTATGGCGCTGCTGTTTGGTTTCGGTGGCTCTTTCATTTCACTGCTGATGTCGAAGTGGATGGCACTGAAATCCGTTGGCGGTGAAGTTATTGAGCAACCGCGTAACGATATGGAACAGTGGCTGATGAGCACCGTTGCTCAGCAGTCAAAACAGGCGGGCATTGCCATGCCGCAGGTTGCCATTTACCACGCGCCGGATATCAACGCATTTGCTACCGGTGCGCGTCGTGACGCGTCCCTGGTGGCCGTCAGTACTGGTCTGCTGCAAAATATGAGCCGTGACGAAGCGGAAGCGGTTATTGCTCACGAGATCAGCCACATCGCCAACGGCGATATGGTCACCATGACCCTGATCCAGGGTGTGGTGAACACCTTCGTTATCTTTATTTCCCGTATTCTGGCGCAAATTGCTGCCGGGTTTATGGGAGGCAATCGCGATGAGGGTGAAGAGAGCAACGGCAACCCGCTGATCTATTTTGCTGTTTCGATGGTGCTGGAGCTGGTGTTCGGTATCCTGGCAAGCATCATTACCATGTGGTTCTCCCGTCACCGTGAGTTCCACGCGGATGCCGGTTCCGCGAAACTGGTGGGTCGTGAGAAGATGATTGCCGCGCTGCAACGTCTGAAAACCAGCTACGAGCCGCAGGAAGCGAACAGCATGATGGCCTTCTGCATCAACGGTAAATCAAAATCGCTGAGCGAACTGTTTATGTCTCACCCGCCGCTGGATAAACGTATTGAAGCGCTGCGTAGCGGCGAATACCTGAAGTAAGGCAATCGGGTTGAAAAAAACCGGGCAGGAGAGCTTCTCCGCCCGGTTTTTTTATGCCTGCGCCTTTGGCTGGGTGACCCGAATGCCGCTAATGATCGCCGCGAGGGTCGCCAGTGTCCCTGCGGTAACCAGCGCAACGTGTGTCGCATTCTGCCCGGCAAGGTTAAACATCAACGCCACCATGGCGGCCCCGGTGCTTTGCCCTAACAATCTTGCCGTACCCAGCATCCCGCTGGCGCCACCGCTGCGATGACGTGGGGCCGAGGTGATGATCGTGTGGTTATTGGGAGACTGGAACAGTCCAAAACCGGCCCCGCAGAGGATCATGCGCCAGATAATATCCAGATCTCCCGGTGAGGAGGGCAGGAGCGCCAGCGCAAACAGTCCCACCGCCATGACGACCAGCCCAATCGCCCCCAGCAGTCCGGCATGAACTCGCTCAATAAGGTAACCGGCCAGCGGGGCCATCACCATGGTTGCCAGAGGCCAGGGGGTGAGCAGCAAGCCTGTTTCCACTTCCGAACGACCAAGCACGCTCTGTAAAAAGAACGGCAGCGCAACCAGCGCCAGCATCTGGGCGCAGAACGAACAAATGGAGGTACAAATGGAGAGCGAAAACAGCGGAATACGCAGTAAATCGACAGGTAATAATGGCACCGGCAGGGCCAGCTGACGCCGCACGAAGAAAAAGCCGACGGTGAGCATGGCAACGATTTCTGCGGCGATCAGCGTCAGAGACTGCCCCTGTGCAAAACCGCTGAGCGCGGTAATCAGCAGGCCGAACGTCAGCGCGTTCATCACTGCGCTGGGCAGATCAAAACGCGGCATGGCGCTTTTCGGGCCATTTTCCGGCAAATAGCGCAGGGCGAAGACGATCGCCACAACGCCCAGCGGCACGTTAATGGCAAACAGCCACTGCCACGAGGCAACGGACAGAATGGCGGCGGCAATCGTCGGCCCGGCGGCAGACGACACGGCCACAATAAAAGAGTTAATGCCCATGCCGCGCCCAAGATGGCGATGAGGATAGATGAGTCGTATCAGGGCCGTATTCACGCTCATCAGCGCCGCGCCGCCAAAACCCTGTGCGATACGCGCAAGCGTAAGGGTGTGCAGTGAATCGGAAAGAGCACAGAAGAGCGAGGTGAGGGTAAAGACCACCAGCCCACACTGGTAAACCCGGCGATAACCAAACATATCGCCCAGGAATGAGAGCGACAAAAGGGAAATCACAATCGCTATCTGGTACGCATTAACAATCCAGATGGAGCTTGCGGGAGAAGCATTAAGGTCTTTGGCAATGGTAGGAAGCGCCACGTTGGCAATCGCACCGTCAAGGACAGCCATCGAAATACCGATGACAATAGTGGCAATTGCCCCATACCGTTGCGGTAAGGGCAGGCCATCAGAAACGTTTTTTTGCATGGGAAAAGAATGACTCAACGTGAAATTATTTTCAGGGTAACTATTTTAGCATCGTTATTTCGGTTTTATGTCGCAGATTTGTAACGAAGTAAAGCCAGACAGATTGCAGCACGCATCACACGAATTTATAATAAAAACCGGTTCTGATTTTTATAAAACACTCTCCATGAGGTGATAAATGGCAATCGCAGATTTGGATAAGCAGCCAGATTCTGTTTCTTCCGTGCTGAAGGTGTTTGGCATCTTGCAGGCGCTCGGAGAAGAGCGTGAAATTGGTATTACAGAGTTGTCGCAGCGTGTGATGATGTCGAAAAGCACCGTTTATCGCTTTTTGCAGACGATGAAATCATTGGGTTATGTCGCGCAGGAAGGAGAATCAGAAAAATATTCTCTGACCCTGAAACTGTTTGAACTGGGTGCCCGCGCCTTGCAAAACGTGGATCTGATCCGCAGCGCAGACATTCAGATGCGCGAACTTTCGCGGCTGACGAAAGAGACCATTCACCTTGGCGCACTGGATGAAGACAGCATTGTTTACATCCACAAAATTGACTCTATGTACAACCTGCGCATGTATTCACGCATCGGTCGTCGTAACCCGCTGTACAGCACCGCAATTGGTAAAGTGCTGCTGGCCTGGCGCGATCGCGAAGAGGTGAAGCAAATCCTTGACGGTGTGGAATATAAACGCAGCACCGACCGCACGATTACGAGTACGGATGAACTGCTGAGCGTGCTGGATCAGGTGCGTGAGCAGGGTTATGGGGAAGATAACGAAGAGCAGGAAGAGGGGCTACGTTGCATCGGTGTGCCGGTATTTGACCGCTTCGGCGTTGTCATTGCGGGCCTGAGCATTTCGTTCCCAACGCTGCGTTTCTCCGAAGAGCGTCTTCATGAATATGTGGCGATTCTGCATACCGCAGCGCGCAAAATTTCAGAGCAGATGGGCTATAACGACTATCCGTTCTGATCGACGACCCAACAAAAACGCCGCAACAGTGCGGCGTTTTTGTAAGCAAAATTCAGCGCTGATTAGCCGTTATCAACCACAACAGATGATTTTCGCAGCACAGGACAGTTGGTTAACCCGATGATCCCGCTGTCTGAATGGATGTACTGTGCCGTGCTTACCCCCTGGGCGGTGAGATATTTACACTGGATACCCAGACCCGCGGCATTTTCTTTGCTCCCCATAAGTACGCCATACCCACTTAATAACAGGCCGATCCACACAATGGCCAGTACAATTACCGTACGAATAAGTAAACGCATCGTTGCCTCTTTTTTCTTTGTTGTCATGGAGTAAGCGTAACGGGTTTACGCAGTGAAACAAGTGCACGATTCCGAAAAGAGTCTGTTGAAGGTACAGTTAGCCCCTGTTTAAGATAACCGTGATAACCTGGCTGCATCAGGTCATAAGACGGAGTGTGGAGTGAAAAAAATACGCTGGGTAATTCTGATTATCGTGTTGATAGCATGCGTGGTGCTGTGGACGCAGACTATCAATGTGATGTGCGATCAGGATGTACAGTTCTTTAGCGGCATTTGTTCAATCAATAAATTTATCCCCTGGTAGAGGCCATTTTTACGCTGAGTGATGTCCTTACGTGGCGGCAGTGGTAAAATGGCGGTTTTTACTGAGGTGGTGAAATGGGTGAGTTACTGAATTCGGGGCTGCTGAGCATTGCATCCCTGGTCATGTCTTTGGTGGTGCTGGTCGTTGGGCTGGTGCTGTGGTTCTTTGTTAACCGCGCCAGCTCCCGCACCAACGAGCAGGTTGAGCTGCTGGAAGCATTGCTCGATCAGCAGAAACGGCAGAATGCGTTGCTGCGTCGTTTGTGTGAAGCCAACGAGCCGGAAGCGAAAGAGGTAGCGAAGGACGCCGTTGCTCAACAAGACGAGGAAGACTTCATTCGTCTGGTAGCCGAACGATAGTCTGCCCGGAGCGGGGAGGTGGCCTGACGTACGGCGTAAATCCCCTCCCTAATCAAATGTGCCCCTCAACATCTCTGCATGTAATTAAGCAGCCGTTAACTATTGTTTCAGCATACTGAAAATTGGCGAATATTTATCCTTATTCAACAATTACGGTTTCGTTGAATAAAGAGTGTGCTTTATCTTTCCTGAAGTGTTTTATTTTTATCGAAACGTTTTGCTTGCCTTCTTTTGAGGCAGAGTCATAAAAATTTCATTATTTTGGTGCAGAATAACGCTTATTAAATGGTGGATTTTAATACAGTTAGCAAAATGGAATTAACATCGTATATTCCCTGTCACACATTGGTGCGTTGCAATGTTTTCAGCATAACTTTTCACAAAATGTTCTAACTCAGTCATTACTTTTAAGAAAATCAGGGATTGGGATGGACGCTTTGAAATGATTGAGCTATGTTTAAAAAGTCTTTGATTACAGGGCGCGTCATTGCACCCTGCGGGCAGTCAGGTCAGGTGGTGCCTCATTAGACAATTCGCATAACTGTGCAGATTGTTATGAAGTAAAGCCTGAATTTGTGCGGCGGATCGAGACACGTTTAAAAATGGCTTGCCATATTAAACGTTGTGTGTGATAACACGTTTTGGGTCAAACGAGGTACAGTTCTGTTTATGTGTGGCATTTTCAGTAAAGAAGTCCTGAGTAAACACGTTGTCGTTGAATACCGCTTCTCTGCCGAACCTTATATTAGTGCCTCAAGCAGTAATGTCTCAGTTTTATCTAAGTCAAAGCCTGCGGGCTAAGAAAACACTCTAAGGAATTTTGCAAATGGCAAAGATTAAAGGTCAAGTTAAGTGGTTCAACGAGTCTAAAGGTTTTGGTTTCATTACTCCTGCTGACGGCAGCAAAGACGTGTTCGTACACTTCTCTGCAATCCAGGGTAACGGCTTCAAAACTCTGGCTGAAGGCCAGAACGTTGAGTTCGAAATTCAGGATGGCCAGAAAGGCCCAGCTGCGGTTAACGTAACTGCTATCTGATCGAATCACTGCTGACTGAAGCGCCCGGCGCTTCGATCTCAGACATAAGCCTCGCCAATGCGGGGCTTTTTTATTCGCTTATTTTTCAAAATATTACGTAATCCTCCTCTGTTATTATCTTGTTGCAAAGCCGCGAGGTTATTAGCATTGTTTTCCCGCCTGATTAGCCGTTTTTCCCGTTAAATCAGGGCGTTGATCAACAGCCCTGGGATTAAGGTGAAAAAAAATACAATAACGACCACCGGAAACTTTACTCCGGCACGTTTTGCACTGCTGTGTCTCGCCATCTTTTGTAGCCTTGCATTTCTGCTGGGCCGCGTGGCGTGGCTACAAATTATCAAACCGGACAATCTGGTAAAGCAGGAGGATATGCGTTCTCTGCGCGAAGTGGCGATAGACGCCCCGCGTGGGATGATTGTAGACCGTGAAGGGCGTCCCCTTGCGGTAAGCGTCCCTGTCCAGGCCGTCTGGGCCGATCCTAAAACAGTGCTGGAAAAAGGAGGGGTCGGTTTTGACTCGCACTGGCAGGCTCTGGCAAATGCCTTACACCTTTCTCTGAGCACGCTCGCATCACGAATCAACAGCAACCCGCACGGGCGATTTATTTACCTTGCCCGTCAGGTTGATCCCTCCCAGGCAAAGTGGATCGATAAGCTGCGTCTTCCCGGTATCAATCTCCGCGATGAGTCCCGCCGTTTTTATCCTGCCGGACATGTGGCGGCTAACCTGATTGGCTTCACGAATATTGATGGTCAGGGCATTGAGGGCGTCGAGAAAAGCTTCAACACGCAGCTTACCGGCAAGGCAGGCGTGCGGCTGGTCAGGAAAGATCGCTACGGACACGTGGTTGAAAACCTCACGGAGGTGGCTCCCGTACCTGCACATAATATCCAGCTTAGTATCGATGAACGCCTGCAAACCATCACCGAAGACGCGCTGGATAACGCCGTGGCGTGGAACAAAGCCGAATCTGGCGCGTCGGTACTGATTAATATCCAGACGGGCGAAATTCTGGCGATGGCGAGCTTCCCCGACTTCAACCCCAACAACCGGGAAGGGGCAACGCTGGATGATTTTCGCAATCGTGCGATCAGCGACACCTTTGAACCAGGCTCTACCGTTAAGCCTTTGGTGTTAATGACGGCGCTACAGCAGGGGCTGGTTCAGCCTGACAGCGTGATAGACACGCATCCCTACACCATTGATGGCCATCGTATCCGCGATGTGGGCTACTACCCTGAACTGACGATGACCGGGATCCTGCAAAAATCCAGCGACACGGGCGTATCCCGTCTTTCGCTGGCGATGCCCGTGCAACGGTTACTGGATACCTATAAACACTTCGGTTTTGGCGAGAGTACCGGGCTTGGTTTAACGGGAGAAAGCGCAGGTTTACTGCCGCAGCGAAAATTCTGGAGTCAGTTAGATCGGGCGACCTTTGCCTTTGGTTATGGCCTGATGGTCACCCCTCTCCAGCTGGCGCATGTGTATGCCACCATCGGCAGTTATGGTATTGAACGGCCTCTGTCCATCACCCGTATCGATCCGCCGGTGATTGGCAAGCGGGTGATGCCCGAGGAAATTGTTCACGAGGTGGAACACATGATGGAGAGCGTCGCGTTACCCGGCGGTGGCGGGATCAAAGCGGCGGTACGTAACTATCGCGTGGCGATAAAAACCGGGACGGCCAAAAAAATCGATGAGCATGGGCAGTATGTGGATAAATACGTCGCCTATACCGCAGGCGTTGCGCCTGCCAGCGATCCCCGTTTTGCGCTGGTGGTGGTGATTAACGATCCGCAAAACGGCGCCTATTACGGCGGGGCCGTTTCCGCACCCGTATTCAGCGAAATTATGGGCAACGTTCTGCGCCTGGAAAACGTGAAGCCAGACGGGCTGCCGGCAGATTCTGACCATCTGATCGTGATGCGCCACCCAGCCGTTTATAACCCTGGCGAATAGCGGTACACTTCGCCTTTTGGTTTACGCCCTGGAGTTGTCATGTCTTTCAGTTGTCCCCTTTGCCACGCGCCGCTGACGCGCGCGGAGAAAACGTTTATCTGTCCACAGGGACATCAGTTTGACCGGGCGAAAGAGGGCTATGTGAATCTTCTGCCTGTACAGCACAAGCGTTCCCGGGATCCGGGTGACAGCGCAGAGATGATGCAGGCGCGCCGGGCGTTTCTTGATGCCGGGCACTATCAACCGCTCAGGGATGCCGTTGTCGCCTTACTCCGTGGATCTCTGACAGAAGGCGCATCCGCTATGCTGGATATCGGCTGCGGTGAAGGCTATTACACTGCCACGTTTGCTGACGTGGCGGCTGAGAAGGGCGCTGAAACTTACGGGCTGGACGTCTCGAAGGTGGCTATCCGTGCGGCAGCAAAGCGCTACTCAGCGGTAACGTTCTGCGTGGCCTCCAGCCACCGCCTGCCGTTTGAGGAGGCGAGTATGGACGCCGTGGTGCGTATCTATGCGCCGTGCAAGGCAGAGGAGCTGGCGCGCGTCGTTAAGCCCGGCGGGTGGGTTATCACCGTCACGCCCGGGCCACGTCACCTGCTGGAGCTGAAAGGGCTGATCTATGATGAAGTCCACCTGCATGCGCCTCACTCTGAACAACTGGCGGGCTTTGCGTTAAAGCAGGCGCAGTCGGTGGCGTATGACATGACGTTACAAGGAAGCGAAGCGGTGGCGTTACTGCAAATGACGCCCTTTGCATGGAGGGCAAAACCAGAGGTGTGGGAAACGCTGGCAGCACAGACTGAATTTTGCTGCCAGACGGATTTCAGCATCCATTGCTGGCAGCGCGAAGGTTAACCCGCGAAGTGTGCCCAAAGGATTTGGGCACCAATCCCGATCAGTACGATACCGCCCAGGATTTCGGCACGTTTACCCAACAGCGGGCCAATGAAGCGACCCACCATCATCCCCAGCGTTGACATGATCAGCGTGGCGCAGCCAATCGCCAGCGCGGTGGCGATAATATTGACCTGCAAAAACGCCAGACCCACACCCACGGCCATTGCGTCCAGGCTGGTTGCGATGGCGGTTGTCACCAGAAGCCAGAAGCCGTGACGTTGCAGCGGCGCGTCATCTTCATCGCTATTGCCACGAAACCCTTCAATCACCATGCGTCCGCCGAGGAACACCAGCAGCACGAAGGCAATCCAGTGGTTCCACTCCAGCACGAACTGGCTTGCGAGCATTCCCAGACCCCAGCCGATAAGCGGCGTCAGCGTTTCGATAGCGCCAAAGATGAGACCGGTACGCAGGGCTTCGGAAAATTTAGGTTTATGGAGGGTAGCACCTTTACCGATAGAGGCGGCAAACGCGTCCATGGACATGCCAAAAGCCAGAAGGATTGTAGCGGAGATATTCATAAGAGCGTCCAGACCGGGGATATCCATATGACACATCACTGCCCCCAGTAAACAGCAGTTGATGTATCTATGGTCTCGCCTGATCACTTCTGCACAGTAAGTGTGCTGAAAGCGATCCGTACGCGCCACGTTTTTCAACGAGTATGTTGACACGTACATTTCCTGTAAGCAGGAAATCGGCTACTCCCCAACGACGGGCGCAACCTTAACATATTTTGAGAATATAAAACAACAACGAAGAAGGCTTTATTTAGCCACTTCGTTGATAACGATTTTCATTTAGATTTATGCGTGAAAACATCGTTAATAAATATAAGTTAATTAGCAGAGAAGATATAGCAACGGCTATATTGCTCATTGAAAAATAATGCAATATATAGCCGATGCTATAATATTAACTCATTGAGTTTTAAGGAGTAATTTGTAGATCTTTTCCAGGTCATCAATATTTTTAACCCGGATGAGCAGGCGGCGTTGTTCTAATTGCATTACCAGTACCCCGTCTTCAGATAAATTCATCTCTTTAATACGGTTATATTCTATCCAGACATTGGCGAAGAAAAATCCGTGTTTTTTAAAAATGAGTTTAGGCGCGCGGATCCAGAACAGGTAAATGGCCATTAATGCCAGCGCACATAATAACCATGTGGTTAATATTGCACCGTGGCTGGTCACGTTATTGTAAATCAGGATGACTACCAGACCCGCGAAGATAAACGCATCAACGCGTCCACGGCGTAAAAGGGGAAGGGTCAGTAGCGTCTCGCCATGGCGGCGAGGCATAATGAACTCGTCATAGATCGCGTAAGCCAGTAGGGCAACAATAAATAAAACCAGTACGGTGTCCGTGACAGTCATTCATCCTCCAGATAAAAAGACCGGGGGCAAGCCCCCGGTCGGTAACGCATTTTATTACAGACCCAGCAGGCCGACGGCGTAGCCCGCGATACCGATGACGAAGAAGCCAACGATGATCCACAGCGGGTTCACTTTCTTACGCAGCAGCCACATACAGGCGAAGGTTAACAGCAGCGGGACCAGGCCCGGCATCAGCTGGTCCAGAATGGTCTGCACGGTGGTGACACGGGTCTGACCATCCTGACCGGTGATCGTCGAGACCACCAGCGGGATGTTCACGTGCGTCCACTTGTTCACCAGGGCTCCCATTACAAACAGGCCGAGGATTGACGCCCCCTCAGTCAGTTTTTGCAGGAAGCCGCCGCCCATATCCTTAACGATATCCACCCCTTTACGGTAACCGTACGCCACGCCGTAGTAACGGGTCAGCAGACGCACCGCGTTGAACAGAATGAAGAACAGCAGGGGACCGAGCAGGCTGCCGCTCATGGCGATCCCGGCGCCCAGTGCCGCAAAGACCGGACGCACCGTACCCCAGAAGATCGGGTCGCCCACGCCTGCCAGCGGCCCCATCAGACCGACTTTGATACCGTTGATAGCACCATCGTCGATCTCAGCCCCGTTCGCACGCTGCTCTTCCATCGCCAGCGTCACGCCCAGAACAGGCGCTGCAACATAAGGGTGGGTGTTGAAGAATTCCAGGTGACGCTTAATTGCCTGACGGCGTGCTTCGTTGTTTTCCGGATACAGGCGTTTGATGGCCGGTACCATGGAGAAGCAGAAGCCGAGCGCCTGCATACGTTCGAAGTTCCATGAACCCTGAAACAGGTTAGAACGGATGAACACGCCACGAATATCACCCGGAGTGAGTTTTTTCTCAGTGGTAGTTTTAGTCATATCAACCATTTCGCTCACCTGTTAGTCCAGTTCGTTATCGAGATCGTTGTTACCAGCTGCCTGCGCAGGGGCACCCGCGACGCGGTTGTATTTCGGGCTGAGCTGGATATAAAGAATCGCCATCACCGCACCAATCACACCCAGCGCAACCAGGTTGAAGTTGGTGAACGCAGCGGTAACGAAGCCGAGGTAGAAGAATGGCATCAGGTAGCCTGCGCGCATCATGTTGATGACCATCGCATAACCAACCACCACGATCATGCCGCCCGCAATGTTCAGACCGCTGGTGACCACTTCAGGGATAGCATTCAGCATGCCCTGAACTTCGCTGGTGCCGACAGAGATCGCCACGATAACCGCAGGGATCGCGATACGCATCGCTTGCAGGAACAGGGAAGACACGTGGATCCAGGAGAGCGCGGTGAGGTTGCCGTTTTCGGCCGCCTTATCCGCCGCGTGCTGGAAGGCAACGGTGATAGTACGAACGATGATGGTCAGCACCTGACCCGCTGCGGCCAGTGGGATAGCCAGCGCGATACCGGCACCAATACTCTGGTGGCCAGCGATAACCAGAACGGTTGAAATAATGGACGCCAGCGCGGCATCTGGCGCCACTGCCGCACCGATGTTCATCCAGCCGAGGGCGATCATTTCCAGGGTACCACCGATGATGATACCGGTTTTCATGTCACCGAGAACGGCGCCAATCAACGTACAGGCCACCAGCGGACGGTGGAACTGAAATTCATCAAGTACGGACTCCATACCCGCAATACATGCGACGATGAACACCAGTACAATCTGAAGAGTAGTAATCTCCACTGCACTTCTCCTATTACATAAGCTCTATATGAAAAACCGGCCCGGGCTTATTTCCCCACCTTGCCGATCAAATCCATCATTTTCAGTTTCTGATCCGTGGAAACCTTACGGGCTTCCAGTTCGATACCGCGGGCATTCAGTTTATTGAAGGCCTCGATATCTTTCGCATCCACTGAAATCGCGTTGTTGACCTGCGTTTTGCCCTGACGGAATGCCATACCGCCAATGTTAACGGAGGTGATTTTCACGCCGCCTTCAACAATGCGTTCGACGTCTGTCGGGTTGGTGAAGAGAAGCATCACGCGCTCGCCCGCATATTTCGGGTTGTTGTAAACGCGGATCATTTTGGCGACATCCACGACGTGCGCGGTGACGCCCGGCGGTGCAACCTGGGTGAGAAGGGTTTTACGGACAGTGTCGGCGGCCACTTCGTCACTGACCACGATGATGCGTTGTACGTTGGTCTCTTTGGTCCAGCGTGTCGCCACCTGGCCGTGGATCAGACGGTCATCAATACGCGCCAGGCCGATAACCATGTAATCGTTCGGACCCATCGGTTTTGCGGGTGCCGCCGCCTTTGGCGCTGCCGCAACAGGGGCGGGTTTCTCAACCGGCTGCGCTTTCAGTGCTTTCACACCTTCGCGACCGGTTTCAACCGCCAGCGCCACCAGTTCATCAAAGCCTGGGTTATCGTCGCGCGCCATAAAGGTTTCCACCAGCATAGGGATGTTAACCCCGGCGACGACTTCATAATGCTCTTTATCGACGACAATGCGGCTGGCAGCGTTGAATGGGCTGCCGCCCCATGTATCCACGAGAAATAGCACGCCCTTGCTGGTATCCAGCTTCTCAAGCTGAGCAGTGTATTTTTCAATCAGCGTCTCGGCATTTTCACCGGGAACGAAATCGATCCAGCCGACGTTTTCCTGCTCGCCCAACAGCATTTCTGCTGTTTTGAGTAACTGCTCCGCAGCCCAACCATGTGTGCCTATGACAATAGCAATGGTCACTTGCTACCTCCTTTTATTATCATTTATACGTCTGCCAGGCAGGCGTACTGAGAATCGTATTGGCGAACCGAATCGATTCAGATAAGGGTTAGAGTTAAAAAAACTAAGACTTCCGCGAATTATTTTAGATAGTGAAAAAATAATTTATGTGATGAAGATCCGTAATTTAGCTACGCCTTACAGATTTTTCTCTAAGATAATCCGCGTGTGTTACAGAAGTTTGCAAAGGAACGTAAATCTTTGCTAAAAACCAATTGTCTCTGATATGTTTAGCGTCCGTTTAATTATTCAGGAGTATAGGGCTACAGCCCACTATATGGACCGTCACCGACGTCAGTCATCTTCCAGGCCATCCCGCGCCTTATTCACCGGCGATCTTCGCCACGCATCAACTCTCTTTCCCTTTGAAATGCCCGTCATTAGCGGGGCACCGTTTTGTCATTCCTTTAGCAGGAGCGTTTCATGGAATTCTTAATGGACCCGTCAATCTGGGTAGGCTTGCTTACGCTGGTCGTGCTGGAGATCGTTCTCGGTATTGATAACCTGGTGTTTATCGCCATCCTCGCGGATAAGCTGCCGCCGAAACAGCGTGATAAAGCCCGTCTGATCGGCCTCTCGCTGGCGCTGATCATGCGACTGGGCCTACTGTCTGTGATCTCGTGGATGGTCACCCTGACGAAGCCCCTGTTTACCGTCATGGATTTCACCTTCTCCGGTCGCGATTTAATCATGCTGGTGGGGGGACTATTCCTGCTGTTCAAAGCCACAACAGAGTTGCATGAACGGCTGGAGAACCGGCAGCATGATGACGGTCACGGGAAGGGTTATGCCAGCTTCTGGGTGGTTGTTCTTCAGATTGTGGTGCTTGATGCGGTCTTCTCGCTGGATGCGGTGATTACGGCGGTCGGTATGGTGAACCATCTGCCGGTGATGATGGCGGCGGTTGTGATTGCGATGGCGGTCATGCTGCTGGCGTCTAAACCGCTGACGCGTTTCGTCAACCAGCATCCGACGGTCGTCGTGCTGTGTCTGAGCTTCCTGCTGATGATTGGTCTGAGCCTGGTGGCAGAAGGTTTCGGCTTCCATATTCCGAAAGGCTACCTGTACGCCGCGATTGGCTTCTCGATTCTGATTGAACTGTTTAACCAGATTGCGCGTCGTAACTTTATTAAACAGCAGTCGAATCAGCCGCTGCGAGCCCGTACCGCAGATGCGATTCTGCGACTGATGGGCGGGCGTCGTCAGGTGAACGTGCAGGCTGATAACGAGAACCGCAACCCGGTTCCGGTGCCGGAAGGCGCGTTTGTGGAAGAAGAACGCTACATGATCAATGGCGTGCTTTCGCTGGCTTCCCGCTCCCTGCGCGGCATTATGACCCCGCGCGGTGAAATCAGCTGGGTGGACGCCAACCTGAGCGTTGATGAAATTCGTCAGCAGTTGCTCTCCTCGCCGCACAGCCTGTTCCCGGTCTGCCGGGGTGAGCTGGATGAAATCATCGGTGTCGTGCGCGCGAAAGAGATGCTGGTAGCCCTGGAAGAGGGGGTTAACGTCGAGGCCGTTGCGGCCGCGTCGCCCGCCATCGTGGTGCCAGAGACGCTGGACCCAATCAACCTGCTGGGCGTATTGCGTCGTGCCCGCGGAAGCTTTGTTATCGTCACCAACGAATTTGGTGTGGTACAGGGGCTGGTGACGCCGCTGGACGTGCTGGAAGCGATTGCCGGTGAATTCCCTGATGCGGATGAAACGCCGGAAATCGTTGCCGACGGTGACGGCTGGCTGGTGAAAGGCACTACCGATCTGCACGCGCTCTCGCACACGCTGGGCGTGGAAAACGTGGTCAATGACGATGAAGACATCGCTACGGTGGCGGGGCTGGTGATTGCCGTTAACGGGCAGATCCCGCGCATCGGTGATGTGCTCGAACTGCCGCCACTGCAAATTACCATCGTTGAAGCCAACGACTATCGCGTGGACATGGTGCGTATTGTTAAAGAGCACTCTGCACACGACGAAGAAGAGTAACGCTATCTAGCGTAGCGGCAATAAGGGCACGATGTGCCCGTTATGACGGGCTGGCGGAGAGTGACTTTCCTCCAGCCATTTCGGAAATTCCCGCAGCGGCATCGGCCGCGGATACAAATACCCCTGTAAAATGTGTACGCTGTGACGGCGCAAATAGCGTGACTGTTCCTCCGTTTCAACCCCTTCCGCGACCAGTTCAATATTCAGCCGCTGACCCAGCGCAATAATGATATCCGTTACCGTTGAGTTCACGGCGTCTGTGCCGATCGCGGTGGTGAAGGATTTATCAATTTTCAGCACATCCGGGTGCAGTTTTTCCAGCCACGAAAGTGAACTGTTGCCGGTACCAAAATCATCTATCGCCAGTTTCACGCCTTTGCGGTGAAGCTCACGCACGATGCGGTAATCCACATCGAGCAACGCATCGCGTTCGGTTAACTCCACAATCAGCTGTTGAACAGGGTTCGCGTTAAACCAGATGCGGTTGAGATCCCGGATCAGCACCGCGCGGCGAAAATGGCTGGCGGCCACGTTGATACCAATATGAAAATCCCGTGAGGCCGGGAAATAGCCTATCTGACGCACCGTTTCGCTGATGACATAGCGGGTAAGCGGAACAATCAGGTTATGTTCTTCGGCCAGAGGGATAAAAACATCGGGCGAAATCCATCCCTGACGCGGGTTGTTCCAGCGCAGGAGGATCTCGACGCCGACGCACTCCCGGGTGCGGGCATTCACCAGCGGCTGGCAGAAAAGTTCAAACTCCCGCGCCGCAATGCCCAGATTAATTTCCCAGGTAAAACTCATGCGCCGCGCCGTGGCGAGCCAGGCGATATACCCCATCAGTAAACTG
The DNA here is from genome assembly GCF_049238105.1 of Enterobacter cloacae complex sp. IR5418. Taxonomy (NCBI): domain Bacteria; kingdom Pseudomonadati; phylum Pseudomonadota; class Gammaproteobacteria; order Enterobacterales; family Enterobacteriaceae; genus Enterobacter; species Enterobacter cloacae complex sp. IR5418. Next base: position 34,811 of record NZ_JBMKHS010000015.1, read on the forward strand.
AGCATCAATGCCAGCGGCAGCTGGGTGGGCAGCGTTTTCAACGCCATTTCGCCTGGCCCCGGGCCGCTCACCGTGACGCTGAATGGGTAATGCTGTGACGACTGCTCCAGCAGGGAGGCGTTTTCATTGATGGTCGGCGTATTCGTCACCTGTTGCCCGTCGCGGAGGAACTTATCACCCACTTTCAGGACAACGTCGGTGATCTGCGGCCGCTGCGGCTCCAGAATCATTTTAGTGATGAGATCGATGTTCACCACCTCCATCACCCCGTCATTGCCGTCGCTCGGGAGGGGAGACCACTGAATCAGTACCGGGCTGCCTTTTACCAGCCACCGATCGGTCAACAGCAGCAGCCTGGATTCACTGACTGGAAGCAGGGGCACAAACTCACTGACGGGCACATTTCGGCTGCCATAGACGCTTGAGCAATACAGTATTCCATCTTTAACGAGGGCGATGGAGCGAACGGTCTGGAGGATCGCCGCCTGTTTTCGCAGGATCAGATTCGCCTCAGAACAGGGTATGCCAACCAGAGAAAGCAGCATTTCGCGCTGGGCCTCTAACGAGAGAAGCACCTTATCAAGCGCGCGCACGGTGTGGAGAGTAAAGTCGTGGATCCGATCCTGATTTATGTTGCGCTGTGAAATAAAGCGAATGCCCAGCGTCAGGACGAGCGTAACGAGCGCAACCGTGACACAGACGATAACGCGTTTTCGGCGATAGTCTTTTATGATCGTTTGTGCAGTTTGCATGAACGGTCGCCTGATAAGCATCGGCCAGAAAAGCCAGACGCAACAGTGACAGTGTAGTGGGGAATACGTGAAGCGACGAGACGAGAGGGGAAAATTCGCCCATCCGTAGCAGATGGGCGAAAGGAAGGCTTAGTCGCACTGCACCTTAATAGCCAGACCGCCGCGCGAGGTCTCACGGTACTTCGCGTTCATGTCTTTGCCGGTTTCGTACATGGTTTCAATCACCTTATCCAGCGACACGCGTGGCTCGCTGGTACGGCGCATTGCCATACGCGAGGCGTTGATCGCTTTGACGGAGGCGATGGCGTTACGCTCAATGCATGGCACCTGCACCTGGCCGGCAACCGGATCACAGGTCAGACCGAGGTTGTGCTCCATGCCGATTTCCGCCGCCACGCACACCTGCTCAGGGCTTGCGCCCAGCAGCTCCGCCAGACCCGCTGCCGCCATGGAGCAGGCCACGCCCACTTCACCCTGACAGCCCACTTCGGCGCCGGAGATAGAGGCATTCATCTTGTACAGCGCGCCGATAGCGCCTGCCGCGAGGAAATAACGGATATAGATGTCCGGCGTCACAGGCTCGATAAAGTGATCGTAGTAGGCCAGCACCGCCGGAACGATGCCGCACGCGCCGTTGGTTGGCGCCGTCACAACGCGACCCCCCGCTGCGTTCTCTTCGTTAACCGCGAGGGCAAACATGTTGACCCAGTCAACCACGTTCATTGGGTCATTGGAGAACTTGTCGGTGGTGACCAGCATGCGGCGCAGGGCAGAGGCACGACGCGGGACGCGCAGTGGTCCAGGCAGAACGCCTTCGGTGTTCATCCCGCGGTCAATGCAGGCGCGCATGGTTTGCCACACGTTAGCAAAATAGTCTTCGATCTCTTTCTTGCTGTGCAGCGCCAGTTCGTTCTTCATCACCATGCCGGACAGGGACAGACCGGTCTCTTTGCAGTAGCCCAGCATCTCAGTGGCCGATTTAAACGGATAGGGCACATTCACATCGCCCGCGCTCTCTTTGCCAAAGTGTTCTTCGTCAACGATAAAGCCGCCGCCGATGGAGTAGTAGGTTTTGCTGTAGATCTCTTTTTCGCCGCTCCAGGCGTGGATGGTCATGCCGTTTTCATGCAGCGGCAGGTTGTCGCTACGAAAACGCATCCCGTCATCCTGCGGGAAGTCCACTTCGTGCTGACCGTTAGCCAGCAGCAAACGACCGCGCGTTTCCACGTCGCGGATAAATGCCGGAATGGCATCAATATCAACGGTGTCCGGCATATTGCCCGCCAGACCCATAATTATGGCGATATCGGTGTGGTGGCCTTTACCCGTTAATGACAGTGAACCGTAAACGTCTACGGCGACACGGGTAACGCTTTCCAGTAATCCTTTTTCGACCAGATCATCGACGAACTGTTTACCGGCCTTCATCGGCCCTACAGTGTGGGAAGAAGACGGACCAATCCCCACTTTGAACATGTCGAATATACTAATCACTTTCACACTCCTGACAGGGTTACTGGGGTTCCAGTAACGATGTTATAACTGCGCATAGTGTAAGAGGGAACACCCACCTCGGCTTAACTATTCACATGAATTAAACTAATGGTTAACGATGGTTTTGCTAATAGCGCGACGCCGATCGCAAACCTGCCAGAAAAGGGTGGAATGTAAAGTATAGTCAAGGCTTCAGGCCGATTTGCAGGGCCAGCTCACGAATGATGCCTGCCGTCATGCCCCAGACAAAATAATGCTGATACCAGGACAACCAGACCCGATGATCGTGCCCGCGGCGGTGTATATCCAGAGGATGATAGCGGCCCAGACGAAGGGCCTCTTCCAGCGGCATTTCGAACACCGCTGAAACTTCATCGACGCTGGCGTGATACTGAAGATCGGGCGGAATAATGCCGACGACCGGCGTGACCTGAAAGCCGGTTACGCTGTCAACAGGCGGCAGCACGCCGATGACCTCGACCGACGCCGGGGGGATGGCCACTTCCTCATGCGCCTCGCGCAGCGCGGCGGCAATCAGGGAAGCATCGGTGCTGTCCACCGCGCCGCCGGGGAACGCAACCTGACCGGCGTGTTTTCGCATATGCGGTGAGCGCTGGGTAAGCAACAGACCCGGCTGTTCACGACGCACGACCGGGATCAGCACCGCCGCCTGACGTTGATTCAGCGTGGCGCGGTTAACCTGGGGCCGCAGAAGCTGAAAGCGCGACAGAAAATCATCCAGCGTCAGGTTGTCTTTCTTCACCGTGAGTTCTCCAGTTGTTTCAGGATACGATTCACTTTATCGAAGGTTTCCTGATATTCCGCCTCGGCCTGACTGTCGGCCACAATGCCACCACCTGCGGAACAGTAGAGGTTGCCGTCGCAGGCCGTCAGGGTGCGAATGGTGATGCTGGTATCCATGGTGCCGCACAGGCTTATATAGCCGATGCTGCCGCACCAGGCGTTGCGGCGGTGCGGTTCCAGTTCGTCGATGATCTCCATCGCACGGACCTTCGGCGCGCCGGTGATGGAGCCGCCCGGAAACGCGGCGCGGAGCAGATCGCAGGCGGTTCGCGAGGACGGCAAACGCGCGGTAATGGTGCTGACCAGATGATGCACCGCCGGGAAAGGCTCGACGACGAACAGTTCCGGCACACGCACGCTGCCTGGTTCGGCGACGCGGCCAATATCATTGCGCATCAGATCGACAATCATCAGGTTTTCAGCGCGATCTTTCGGTGAGGCCGCCAGCTTCTCCGCCTGCTGGCGGTCGGCGTCGGCATCGGCAAGCCGTGGCAGGGTGCCCTTTATCGGGCGAGTCTGAATAATACCGTCAGCCAGGTGAATAAAACGCTCAGGCGACAGGCTGAGGATGGCGCCGTGCTCAAGGCGTACAAATGCGCTGAACGGGGCCTTATTGCTGGCATTAAGGCGAGTAAACGCCTGCCACTCATCCCCCTGATACGTCGCCTGAAAACGCTGGGCAAGATTGACCTGATAACAGTCACCGCTGTGCAGATACGCCTGCACACGGGAAAATTTTTCCGCATACTCCGGCGCGGTCATATTCGAGCGCCAGCCGGAGGTCAGCATAAAGTGTTCCGGTGCGGCGGGACGTTGCGCCTCAAGCCAGGCCAGACGCGCCTGCACGTCATGATGGCTCAGCAGAGAAACCGTTTTTTTCTGGTGATCCACAATCAACGCCCAGTCATACAGCCCCACCGCCATATCCGGCAGGGGAATATCCGCCTGCGCATGCTCGGGCAGCTTTTCGAAACGGCGCCCCAGATCGTAACCAAACAGGCCCAGCACGCCCCCCTGGAAAGGCAGATCCGGATCCGGTGTGGCAGATAAGCCCAGAGCATGGATCTCATTCTGAAGCTGCATCAGCGGATCGTCCGTTGGCGACAGGTCATCGCTTGTCAGCGTTTTTACCGGATCGGCCACCAGAATATCAAAGCGGCTGAAGGGGTGATCCGCATGGCCAGAGTGCAGCAGCATGGCAAAGGGAAGATGGCTCAGACGGGCAAACCAGAACTCGGCGGCGTCTGCACGCCAGGGCAAGGTCATAACAGTGGGGAAGCGCATGTTCATGTATGGCATACTACCGGGTAGCGTGAAATAATTAGCGCGAATAATTTAGCAGGAGTTAACGATGTTTGCAGGTTTACCTTCTCTCAGCCATGACCAACAGCAGAAAGCCGTTGAACGTATTCAGGAGCTGATGTCCCAGGGGATGAGCAGCGGACAGGCAATTTCACAGGTCGCGGAAGAACTTCGCGCCACGCATACCGGCGAGCGGATCGTGGCGCGCTTTGAGGATGAAGATGAAGAATAACCGGCTTACACTGCCGCGATAATCTTGATCTCAACCTTATATTCCGGTTTCATCAGCGTGGCCTGTACGGTGCAGCGTACAGGCGCGTGACCCGCCGCAACCCACGCATCCCAGGCTTTATTCATCGCCGCGAAATCGTCTTTATTCGCCAGAAAAATCGTCGCATCCAGAATGCGGGATTTGTCGCTGCCCTGTTTTTCCAATACGGCGTCGATCTGCGCCAGGGTGTTCGCCGTCTGCTCGAAGGCATCGGCGTCCAGATTGGCAGGAACACCGGTGTAGTACAGTGTCTGGTTATGGATCACCACATCAGACCAGCGGGCTTCGGCATCAATGCGCGTAATTGTCATAAACGTATCCTCGTTATCTTTCGTCGTCAGGCGGCAAGACTGCCATATTGTTCCGCCGTCGTCACTATTTGGGGTGGCACCGGAGAGAAGGGGCTGACATAATCCCTGTGCAAAAATACAGTGAGAGAACACCGTGGCAGACGATTTTTCCCCAGAAGGTCAGTTAGCACAGGCTATTCCCGGTTTTAAACCGCGTGAACCCCAACGTCAGATGGCGCACGCCGTCGCGCATGCCATCGACAAGGCGCAGCCGCTGGTGGTGGAGGCCGGAACCGGGACGGGGAAAACCTACGCTTATCTCGCGCCTGCGCTGCGGGCAAAAAAGAAGGTGATCATCTCTACGGGGTCAAAAGCGCTCCAGGACCAGCTCTACAGCCGCGACTTACCGACGGTGGCGAAAGCGCTAAAATACAAAGGGCGTCTGGCCTTGCTGAAAGGGCGCTCTAACTACCTGTGTCTGGAGCGTCTCGAACAGCAGGCGCTGGCGGGCGGCGACCTGCCGGTACAGACCCTGAGTGATGTGATCGTCCTGCGCGCCTGGGCCAACCAGACGGAGGAGGGGGACATCAGCACCTGCGCGAGCGTCCCGGAAGACTCCCCGGCCTGGCCGCTGGTGACCAGCACCAACGACAACTGCCTTGGCAGCGACTGCCCGCTGTATAAAGACTGTTTTGTGGTGAAAGCGCGTAAAAAGGCGATGGACGCCGACGTGGTGGTGGTGAACCATCACCTGTTCCTTGCAGATATGGTGGTCAAGGACAGCGGGTTTGGTGAACTGATCCCGGAGGCGGAGGTGATGATCTTTGATGAAGCCCATCAGCTCCCGGACATCGCCAGCCAGTATTTCGGCCAGTCGCTCTCCAGCCGTCAGCTTCAGGATCTGGCGAAAGATATCACCATTGCCTATCGCACCGAACTCAAAGATACCCAGCAGTTGCAGAAGTGCGCGGATCGCCTGGCGCAAAGCGCGCAGGATTTCCGCTTACAGCTTGGCGAGCCGGGCTATCGCGGCAACCTGCGTGAACTGCTCGCAGACAACAATATCCAGCGCGCGCTGCTGCTGCTCGATGATGCCCTTGAACTCTGTTACGACGTGGCAAAGCTGTCCCTTGGACGTTCAGTACTGCTGGACGCCGCCTTCGAGCGCGCCACGCTCTACCGTGGACGGCTGAAACGGCTGAAAGAGATCAACCAGCCGGGCTACAGCTACTGGTATGAATGTACCTCGCGCCACTTCACCCTGGCACTCACGCCGCTGACCGTTGCCGATAAATTCAAAGAAGTGATGGCGCAAAAGCCCGGCACCTGGGTCTTTACCTCGGCCACGCTGTCGGTCAATGACGATCTGCACCACTTTACCGAGCGTCTCGGCATTGATGAGGCAGAATCACTGCTCCTGCCCAGCCCGTTCGATTATGAAAAACAGGCGCTGCTCTGCGTGCCGCGCAATCTGCCGCTGCCCAATCAGCCGGGGGCGGCGCGCCATTTGGCGGCTATGCTCAAGCCGATGATCGAGGCCAACAACGGGCGCTGCTTTATGCTCTGTACCTCACACGCCATGATGCGCGATCTGGCCGAACAGTTCCGCGCCACCATGACGCTGCCGGTCCTGTTACAGGGGGAAACCAGTAAAGGGCAACTGCTCCAGCAGTTTGTCAGCGCCGGTAATGCCCTTTTGGTGGCGACCAGCAGCTTCTGGGAAGGGGTGGACGTGCGCGGCGATACGCTCTCGCTGGTGATTATCGATAAGCTGCCGTTCACATCGCCGGACGATCCCCTTCTGAAAGCGCGTATGGAGGATTGCCGCCTGCGCGGGGGCGATCCGTTCGACGACGTTCAGTTGCCGGACGCGGTCATTACGCTTAAACAGGGGGTAGGGCGTCTGATCCGCGACGTCACCGACCGCGGCGTGCTGGTTATCTGCGACAATCGCCTGGTGATGCGTCCCTACGGCGCCACCTTCCTCGCCAGCCTGCCGCCCGCGCCGCGCACGCGGGATATTAAACGCGCGGTCCGCTTCCTGGCGAACCCAACGGCGGAGTAATTTTCCCCGGAGTGTGTTAAGATGCGCGCCATTTTGTGACTGACCATTGCGAGAGCGCGACGACTGATGCGAATTCTGGCTATTGATACCGCGACAGAGGCCTGTTCCGTTGCCCTGTGGAACGACGGTACGATTTTTGCTCATTTCGAAGAGTGCCCACGGGAACACACCCAACGTATTCTGCCCCTGGTAAAAACCATTTTGACCGAGGGCAACACCGCCCTGACTGACCTCGACGCGCTGGCCTATGGCCGTGGCCCTGGCAGCTTTACGGGCGTACGTATCGGGATTGGCATTGCGCAGGGGCTGGCGCTGGGCGCTGACCTGCCGATGATTGGCGTCTCAACCCTGGCGACCATGGCTCAGGGGGCCTGGCGCATGACCGGCGCCACCCGCGTACTGGCCGCGATTGACGCTCGCATGGGTGAAGTTTACTGGGCGGAGTACACCCGTGACGAAAACGGCGTCTGGCACGGTGAAGAGACGGAAGCCGTGCTTAAGCCTGAAGCCGTTACTGAACGCCTGAAGCTGTTGTCCGGCGAGTGGGCGACGGTCGGCACGGGCTGGGCGGCGTGGCCGGAGATGGCGAGTGGCACCGGCGTGACGCTGGTGGACGGTAACATGCTTCTGCCTGCCGCCGAAGATATGCTGCCGATTGCCTGTCAGCTGCTTGCCGCAGGAAAAACCGTGGCGGTTGAACACGCTGAACCGGTTTATTTACGAAACACCGTCGCGTGGAAGAAACTTCCTGGCCGCGAGTGAATCTCAGTAACAGGAACTGAGAAAAAGGAGTCGCATCATGGCGGTTCAGTCTAAAGTTGTACGCTTTCTTATGGCAGGCGCGGTTGCCATAGCACTGAGCGGGTGCGTCACCGTTCCTGATGCGATTAAGGGCACCAGCCCGACGCCACAGCAGGATCTGGTACGCGTGATGAATGCCCCGGAGCTGTATGTCGGGCAGGAAGCGCGGTTTGGCGGCAAGGTGGTTGACGTCATCAACCAGCAGGGGAAAACCCGTCTGGAGATTGCCACCGTCCCGCTGGACAGCGGCGCGCGGCCTGTTCTGGGTGAAGCCTCGCGCGGGCGGATCTACGCTGACGTCAGCGGCTTCCTCGATCCGGTCGATTTCCGCGGGCAGCTGGTGACCGTCGTCGGACCGATTACCGGTTCGGTGGCCGGGAAAATCGGCAATACGCCATACAAATTTATGACCATGCAGGTGAACGGCTACAAACGCTGGCGTATCGCCCAGCAGGTGGTGATGCCGCCACAGCCAATCGATCCGTGGATGTGGGGACCGCATCCGTATCGTTACGGCTACGGTGGCTGGGGTTGGTACAATCCAGGCCCTGCACAGGTTCAAACAATCGTAACTGAGTAACTTACTGTTATTGTTAGGAAAGAGACAGCGGCTCAGCCGCTGTCTCTGTTTTTTTACGGATAAAACGAAAAAAAAAGAGTGACGCGCTTCGCAACCTGCAATCTGAACAATTAATAAACTGGTACGCTGAGTTAATATAATGTTAACAAACTGTTTATTATCGGGGCTGTGATGACGACGAACACTCATTTCAGAGGTGATGCATTGAAAAAGGTTTGGCTTAACCGTTATCCCGCGGATGTCCCTGCGGAGATCAATCCTGACCGTTATCAATCCCTGATTGAATTATTTGAACACTCGGTACGGCGCTACGCTGACCAGCCCGCGTTTGTGAATATGGGCGAAGTGATGACCTTCCGTAAGCTGGAGGAGCGCAGCCGGGCGTTTGCGGCCTACTTACAGGAAGGGCTGGGCTTGCAGAAAGGGGATCGCGTCGCGCTGATGATGCCAAACCTGCTGCAATACCCGGTGGCGCTGTTCGGGATCCTCAGGGCAGGGATGATCGTGGTTAACGTTAACCCGCTCTATACCCCGCGCGAGCTGGAACATCAGTTGAATGACAGCGGGGCGGCGGCGATTGTGATTGTCTCCAACTTTGCCCACACGCTGGAAAAAGTCGTTGACAGAACCCAGGTTAAACACGTCATCCTGACGCGCATGGGCGACCAGCTCTCTACCGCGAAAGGAACGCTGGTCAACTTTGTCGTTAAATACGTTAAGCGACTGGTGCCGAAATACCACCTGCCGGATGCCATCTCCTTCCGCCGCGCGCTGCATGCGGGCTACCGGATGCAGTACGTGAAGCCGGAGATCGTGTCCGAGGATCTGGCCTTCCTGCAATATACCGGCGGCACCACCGGCGTGGCCAAAGGGGCGATGCTGACCCACCGAAATATGCTGGCGAACCTTGAACAGGTAAATGCGACTTACGGGCCGCTGTTGCACCCGGGCAAGGAGCTGGTGATCACCGCGCTTCCGCTGTATCACATTTTCGCGCTGACCATGAACTGCCTGCTGTTTATCGAGCTTGGCGGTCAAAACGTACTGATCACCAACCCGCGTGATATCCCGGGGCTGGTCAAAGAGCTGGCGAAATATCCGTTCACCGCCATGACCGGGGTGAATACTCTGTTTAACGCCCTGCTCAATAATAAAGAGTTTCAGCAGCTCGATTTCTCCACGCTGCACCTCTCGGCGGGCGGCGGGATGCCGGTTCAGCAGGCGGTTGCCGAGCGCTGGGTGAAACTCACCGGGCAGTATCTGTTGGAAGGCTATGGTCTGACGGAGTGCGCCCCGCTGGTCAGCGTCAACCCGCATGACATCGACTACCACAGCGGCAGTATCGGGCTGCCGGTCCCGTCGACGGAAGCAAAACTGGTGGATGATGAGGATAACGAAGTGCCTCATGGCGAGCCGGGGGAGCTGTGCGTCAGAGGGCCGCAGGTAATGCTGGGCTACTGGCAACGTCCGGATGCCACGGATGAGATCATCAAAGACGGCTGGCTGCATACGGGCGACATCGCGGTGATGGACGATGAAGGCTTCCTGCGCATCGTCGATCGCAAGAAAGACATGATCCTGGTGTCAGGGTTTAACGTCTATCCGAACGAAATCGAAGACGTGGTGATGCAGCACAGCGGCGTGCTGGAAGTGGCGGCGGTGGGCGTTCCTTCCGGCAGCAGCGGCGAAGCGGTGAAGATATTTGTAGTCAAGAAAGATCCTTCTCTTACTGAGGATGCGCTGATAACGTTTTGTCGCCGTCAGCTGACGGGCTATAAAGTGCCGAAGCTGGTGGAATTCCGCGATGAGCTACCGAAATCCAACGTCGGGAAGATATTACGACGAGAATTACGTGACGAAGCCCGTGCCAAAGTGGACAATAAGGCCTGAGCTTCACGTTAATCGCCCAGACGCCGGTTAAGCCGGCGTTTTTTATGGGCGCAAACAAAAGAGAGTCCGATTTGAATTACCAGATAATCACTACCAACGACGAGCTGGCTTCGCTGTGCGAGGTGACGCGTGATTTTCCCGCTATCGCCCTGGATACGGAATTTGTCCGCACCCGAACGTACTATCCGCAGCTGGGTCTGATTCAGATGTATGACGGCAAACATGTGTCGTTGATTGACCCACTCGACATTACCGACTGGGCACCAATGCGCGAACTGTTGCTTGATACCGCCGTGACCAAATATCTGCACGCGGGCAGTGAAGATCTGGAAGTATTCCTCAACACCTTTGGCATCATGCCGCAACCGCTGATTGATACCCAGATCCTCGCGGCGTTCAGCGGTCGTCCGCTCTCCTGGGGTTTTGCGGCGATGGTGGAAGAGTACACCGGTCTGACGCTGGATAAGAGCGAATCGCGCACCGACTGGCTTGCGCGACCGCTCACGGCGCGTCAGCTTGACTATGCCGCGGCAGACGTCTTCTACCTGCTGCCGATCGCAGGCCAGCTGATGAAAGAGGCGGAGGCTTCCGGCTGGCTGTCTGCCGCGCTGGACGAGTGCCGCATGACGCAGCAGCGTCGTCAGGAAGTGGTTGACCCGAAAGAAGCCTGGCGTGACATTACCAACGCCTGGCAGCTGCGCACCCGTCAACTGGCCTGTCTGCAATTGCTGGCTGACTGGCGTCTGCGCAAAGCGCGCGAGCGCGATCTTGCGGTCAACTTCGTGGTGCGTGAAGAACACCTGTGGGCGGTGGCGCGTTATATGCCGGGTAGCCTTGGTGAACTGGACAGCATTGGCCTTTCCGGAAGTGAAATCCGCTTCCACGGCAAAACGCTGCTCGCGCTGGTGGAGAAAGCCCAACAGCTACCGGAAGAGGCACTGCCAGAGCCGCTGCTTAACCTGATGGACATGCCGGGCTACCGCAAAGCGTTTAAAGATATCAAAGCGCTGGTGCAGACGGTGGCGGGTGAAAGCAAACTGAGTGCCGAACTGCTGGCTTCACGTCGTCAGATTAACCAGCTGCTGAACTGGCACTGGAAGTTGAAACCGCAAAATGGTTTACCGGAACTGGTCGCCGGATGGCGAGGGGAACTGATGGCCGAACGCCTGAATTCTCTGCTGGAAGGCTATCCACGCTAAAAATTGTAGCCCCGGTAAGCGCAGCGCCACCGGGGAAATTGCCGGGCAGCGCGATGCTTGCCCGGCCTACAAAACGACAAACCACATACGGTTTAACGCGACTCTTCCGCTTCCGGAAGCGTCACGTTCAGCTCCAGAATCGAAATATCCCCGTCTTTTTGCTCCAGCTGAACGGTGACCATTTCCGGGTCAATCTGCACGTATTTGCAGATCACTTCCAGAATGTCTTTGCGCAGCTGCGGCAGGTAGTGCGGTTCGGCGTCGCTACGACGACGTTCCGCCACGATGATTTGCAGACGTTCTTTTGCGATGTTGGCGGTGCTTTTTTTCCGCGAGAGAAAAAAGTCCAGTAATGCCATAACTTATCCTCCGAACAGGCGTTTGAGGAAACCTTTCTTCTCTTCTTCAATGAAGCGGAAAGGACGTTCTTCTCCCAGCAGACGGTCAACGGTATCCGCATACGCTTTACCCGCGTCTGCCTGTGTATCCAGGATCACTGGCTCGCCCTGGTTAGAGGCGCGCAACACGGACTGATCTTCCGGGATCACGCCAACCAGTTTGATGCGCAGGATCTCCAGCACGTCTTCCATGCTCAGCATGTCACCTTTATTCACGCGGCCCGGGTTGTAGCGGGTCAGCAGAAGGTGCTCTTTGATTGGCTCCTGACCATTTTCCGCGCGACGGGATTTCGAGGCCAGAATGCCGAGAATACGGTCGGAGTCACGTACTGACGAGACTTCCGGGTTGGTGGTGATGATGGCTTCATCCGCGAAGTAGAGCGCCATCAGCGCGCCGGTTTCGATACCGGCCGGGGAGTCGCAGACCACGAAGTCGAACTCCATCTTTTTCAGATCGTCGAGCACCTTTTCCACGCCTTCGCGGGTCAGGGCGTCTTTATCACGGGTCTGGGATGCCGGGAGAATGTAGAGATTCTCGGTGCGCTTGTCTTTAATCAGCGCCTGGTTAAGGGTGGCATCGCCCTGAATGACGTTCACGAAGTCATAGACCACGCGACGCTCGCAACCCATGATCAGGTCCAGGTTACGCAGACCAATATCGAAGTCGATTACGACGGTTTTCTTTCCCTTCTGGGCCAAACCAGTAGCGATGGCCGCGCTGGAGGTGGTCTTGCCAACGCCTCCTTTACCCGAAGTCACAACAATAATGCGTGCCATAGAAATTCCTTGTTAAAAGGGATCAATTTAACGGTTGAACGGTCAAAGCGTTATCTGCCAGTTGCAGACGAGCCGCTTTGCCATAAAATTCGGCTGGGATTTTATCGCTCAGCCAATATTCACCTGCGATAGACACCAGTTCTGCCGTCAGATGAGTACAAAAAATTTGTGCTTCTCGATCGCCGCTGGCGCCCGCAAGCGCGCGCCCACGCATCATACCGTAAACGTGAATATTGCCATCTGCAATCAGTTCCGCGCCAGCACTGACGTGGCTTGTCACAATCAGATCACAGTTTGGCGCATAAATGCGCTGACCGGAACGAACCGGCAGATCAATCAATCGCGTTTTTGTGACTGGGGTTACAGTTTGCGCCGGAGGCGGGGGAGCGGGAACGGTTGCAGGCGTGGCACGTGGGGCTTTTTCTTTGCCTTCGTTTAACAAGGGCAAACCCGCGCGTTCAATTTCAGCTTTCAACTCAGCGTCTTTGCAGCCGCTAATGCCGACGATGCGCAAGCCCGTAGCGGCGACGGCCTGCTGAAGCCGTTTCCAGTTAACCGGCCCCTCAAGGTCGCTTACATTGACGACAACAGGAGCATGCTTAAGAAAAGCGGGAGCCTGCGCGATTTTGTCTTCTAACGCCTGACGAATAACCTCGGGTTTTGCATCATGCAAATGAACCACTGATAAGGTGAAGCTACTGCCTTTAAGCTCGATGGGCGTATTTGACATCCTGGCCTTACTCAATTTGCTATTAACCGCAACACATCGCCGCGATATTCCGAAGAGTATCAGGCATGTTATAGTCAGGAGTATATTGAGGCAAGCAACCACCCGTTAATTCAGAGTAAAAACATGTTTTGTGTGATCTACAGAAGTACCAGCCGCGACCAGACCTACCTTTATGTCGAAAAGAAAGACGATTTTTCCCGCGTGCCTGAAGAATTAATGAAAAGCTTTGGCCGACCGCAGCTGGCGATGCTGCTGCCGCTGGACGGCCGTAAGAAGCTGGTGAACGCCGATCTGGAGAAAGTCAAAAAGGCATTAACCGAGCAGGGCTATTATTTACAGCTTCCGCCGCCACCGGAGAATTTATTAAAACAGCATCTTGAGGTGAGCGGAAAGAAATAAGCCCGGGTCCTTCCGGGAACAACTCATCAACCGATTAGGGGTCGACCATGTATCAACATCATAACTGGCAAGGTGCATTACTGGATTATCCCGTCAGCAAAGTGGTCTGCGTGGGCAGCAACTATGCAAAACATATTCAGGAGATGGGCAGCGCCGTGCCGGAAGAGCCGGTTCTGTTTATTAAGCCAGAAACCGCACTGTGCGATATTCGCCAGCCGCTGGTTCTGCCGCAGGGACTGGGCTCGGTGCATCATGAAGTGGAGCTGGCGGTGCTGATCGGCGCGACGCTGCGCCAGGCAACCGAAGAACACGTAGAGAAAGCGATTGCGGGTTACGGTGTCGCGCTCGACCTGACGCTGCGCGACGTACAGGGCAAAATGAAGAAAGCAGGGCAGCCGTGGGAAAAAGCCAAGGGATTTGATAATTCATGCCCGATTTCCGGTTTCGTTCCTGTCGGTGAATTTACCGACGATCCGCAGAACACGCCGCTTAGTCTGAAGGTTAACGGCGAGATCCGGCAGCAGGGCACTACCGCTGACATGATCCATAAGATTGTCCCGCTGATTGCCTACATGAGCCGCTTCTTCACCCTGAAACCCGGCGATGTGATCCTCACCGGCACTCCGGAAGGTGTGGGGCCGCTGCACAGTGGCGACGAGCTGGACGTCAGTTTTAACGGCCAGTCGCTGAAAACCCGCGTGCTGTAAAAGCATCTTGCCGCCTGAAAAGGGCGGCAAAACTTGCATCAACGTGCCAGACTCGTTATAAGGTGCGCTCTATTTTGACGTGTGGACATCCTGATGAACGACATTCCTTTCTGGCAAAGCAAAACGCTCGACGACATGACCGACGCGGAGTGGGAATCGTTGTGTGACGGCTGCGGGCAGTGCTGTCTGCATAAGCTGATGGATGAAGATTCGGACGAAATCTACTTCACCAACGTAGCGTGCAAGCAGTTAAACATCAAAACCTGCCAGTGCCGCAACTATGAGCGCCGTTTCGAATATGAGCCGGACTGCATCAAGTTAACCCGTGAAAATCTGCCGACCTTTGAGTGGCTGCCGCATACCTGCGCGTATCGTCTGCTGGCGGAAGGAAAAGATCTGCCGACATGGCACCCGCTGTTGACGGGGTCGAAAGCGGCGATGCACGGCGAACGTATTTCCGTGCGCCACATTGCGGTGAAAGAGTCCGAGGTGCGGGACTGGGAAGACCACATCATGAATCACCCTAATCGGTGACAATAAAAAACCCGCCTCGGCGGGTTTTTTATTGTGTGCAATGGTGTCGGGTGGCGCTACGCTTACCCGACCTGCAAAACTGACGTTGCCGTTTTGCTTTTACCTGCCAAAAAGATCGCGTTTCTTTGGTTTGAACGGCTGGGCAATCAGCACCAGAAGTGCCACCACGAAGTAGGCGACAAAAATGCCCACCAGCCATTGCGGCATCTCCAGGGTCAGAAACTCCCACTGGCGCACGGAGCAGTCACCGGAGGCGACAAACACCTGCGGCAGCCATTTATCCAGCGGCAGCCAGCTCGGGAAGCGGGCGGCAAAATCGCAAGTCATAAACGGTGACGGGTGAAGCTGCATCTGGGTGTGTTCCCAGGCCAGCGCAATGCCTTTCCAGGCGCTGTACAGCCAGATGGCAATTGCCGCATAGCGTAACGGTGTTTTTGGCGCAATCGCACCCACCAGACCGGCGCCCATAATGCCGAACAGCGCACAACGCTCATAAATACACAGTACGCAAGGTTTCAGCCCCATCACGTGCTGAAACCACAGCGCGACCATTTCCAGCGCAAAGGCGGTCAGGGCCATCAGCAACCACGCCCCGCGACCGCGTGAGCACTGGTTCAAAAATCGCAACATAATCATTTCCCTGGAACATGCTTAGACAGCGCAGTGTAAACGAATTTTAATGCGCCGCAAGTATACCTGCTTGCAACAACCATTGCGTACAGGGAACGAGAGTAATTTTGATGCACAGCAAACCAACAAGGGTGAGCACCACCGTATATGGCAGCGCCATCCAGACCATTCTTCCATAAGAAAGTCGTATGAGTGGTGCCAGCGCCGAGGTCAGCATGAACAGAAATGCCGCCTGGCCGTTCGGCGTTGCCACGGAGGGCAGGTTCGTTCCGGTGTTGATCGCCACCGCCAGCAGCTCGAACTGACCGGTGCTTACAATCCCTTGCTCCATCGCGGCTTTGGCTTCATTGATGTACACCGTCCCGACAAAAACGTTATCGGAGATGGAGGACAGCAGACCGTTAAAGAGATAGAACAGCGTCAGCTGCGAGTCCGGCGCAGCCTGAAGCACGAACGCGATAATCGGGGCGAACAGATGTTGGTCAATAATCACCGCCACGACGGCAAAAAACACCGCCAGCAGCGCGGTAAAGGGCAGCGCTTCGGTAAAGGCCTTACCGATAGCATGTTCGTCCGTGACGCCGCTCAGGCTGGTGGCAAGAATAATTACCGACAGGCCAATCAGCCCCACCTCGGCAAGGTGGAAGGCCAGCGCGGCGATAAGCCATACGCCGATGATGCCCTGTGCAATCAGGCGCAGCGTCTCCTGGCGCGTACGTTGTTTGCGGCTCTGCTCGTCAAACTTTTGCAGCTCCTTGCGGACCGGATCGGGCAACTTCGCGCCATAGCCAAAGAGGTTGAATTTTTCGACCAGCACACAGGTTGCTAACCCGCAGATCAGTACGGGCACGCTAACCGGCGCCATACGCAGGAAAAATTCGCCAAAATGCCACTCCGCCGCTTTGGCGATGATCAGGTTTTGCGGCTCCCCGACCATGGTCATCACGCCGCCCAGCGCCGTCCCCACGCCCGCATGCATCATCAGGCTCCGCAGAAACGCACGGAACTGTTCCAGCACGTCACGGTTATGCGCTTCAACGTGGCTGTCGTCCTGTAAGTTTTCGCCGGGACGAGACGAGGCCACACGGTGGTAAATCCCGTAAAAACCGACGGCGACGCTGATCACCACCGCCACGACCGTCAGCGCATCCAGGAAGGCTGACAGGAAGGCCGCGGCAAGACAAAACGCCAGCGAGAGCAGCGATTTCGATGGAATGCTCAGCAGCAAACGGGTGAAGATAAACAGCAGAAGCTGCTTCATAAAGTAGATCCCCGCCACCATGAAGATCAGCAGCAGCAGGACTTCGAGATTCGACGCAATCTCGTTTTTAACGTGCTCCGCGCTGGTCATTCCAACGATCACGGCTTCCAGCGCCAGCAGCCCGCCGGGCAACAGCGGATAGCACTTCAGCGCCATCGCCAGGGTAAAGATAAACTCGGCGACCAGTACCCACCCGGCAACAAAGGGATCCAGCAAAAAGATAACGGGATTAACGACCAGGAATACCAGTAAAATGAGTTTGTACCAGTCCGGTGACTGGCCTAAAAAATTGCGCCACAGTGCGCGCCCAAATGAAATTTCCACGACAGACGTCCTTTCCCCGCCAAATAAGACAAGACATCAGTATACGCAAAAATGAGGGCAGAGAGGGGGATAAAGCCATTTTGTAAATTTCATAAAAATGAAACAGCGATCCCTCTTTTCTGTCTCTGCTGCGCTATCTGCCTCTGCGCGCCTCTGGTATGATGAGTGCAATTTGCTAAAAGCTGTGTAATGGAAATCTCACTATGGTCATTAAGGCGCAGAGCCCGGCGGGTTTCGCGGAAGAGTACATCATTGAAAGCATCTGGAATAATCGTTTCCCTGCGGGATCAATTCTACCTGCTGAACGCGAACTCTCTGAACTGATTGGCGTCACCCGTACCACGCTGCGAGAAGTGCTCCAGCGTCTGGCGCGCGATGGCTGGTTGACGATACAGCATGGCAAACCCACTAAAGTGAACAACTTCTGGGAAACGTCCGGGCTGAATATTCTGGAAACGCTGGCGCGTCTCGACCACGAAAGCGTACCGCAGTTGATTGATAATCTGCTTTCCGTGCGCACCAACATCGCCACCATTTTCATCCGCACCGCGTTTCGTCAGCACCCTGAAGATGCGCTGAAAGTGCTCGCCACCGCCAATGAGGTGGAAGACCACGCGGATGCCTTTGCGACCCTGGATTACAACGTGTTCCGCGGTCTGGCGTTTGCTTCCGGCAATCCGGTTTACGGTTTGATCCTGAATGGGATGAAAGGGTTATATACGCGCATAGGTCGTCACTACTTTGCCAACCCTGAAGCCCGCAGCCTGGCGCTCGGCTTCTACCATAAACTGAGCAAACTCTGCACCGAAGGGCTGCACGATCAGGTCTATGAAACGGTGCGTCGTTATGGCCACGACTCCGGAGAAATCTGGCACCGGATGCAGAAAACCCTGCCGGGTGATTTAGCGATTCAGGGCCGATAAAAGAAAAAACCTCTCGATTGAGAGGTTTTTTTTCGCCGGGTGGCGGCTTCGCCTGACCGGCATAAAATCCCACTAAAGCGTATTCATCCGCGCCGGGCACCGTTCCAGCAGCTCCACGCTGCCATCTTCGTTCTGCTGCTCCAGCAATACGTCAAATCCCCACAGGCGATGCACATGCTTCAGCACTTCTTTACGCCCCTTATCCAGCGGCGCGCGGTTGTGCGGGATATAGCGCAGCGTCAGAGAGCGATCGCCGCGCAGATCCACGTTCCAGACCTGAATGTTCGGTTCAAGATTGCTCAGGTTGTACTGGGATGACAGGCGCGAGCGGATCTCGCGATAGCCCTCTTCGTTGTGGATGGCGGAGATCTCCAGGTAGTTGTTGCGGTCATCATCCAGTACGGTGAAGAAGCGGAAATCACGCATGATCTTCGGCGACATGAACTGGCTGATAAAGCTCTCATCCTTAAAATCACGCATCGCGAAGTGCAGCGTTTCCAGCCAGTCGGAACCGGCAATATCCGGGAACCAGTATTTGTCCTCTTCAGTGGGCGACTGGCAGATACGCTTGATATCCTGGAACATGGCAAACCCAAGCGCGTAGGGGTTAATGCCGCTGTACCACGGGCTGTTATACGCGGGCTGGAACACCACGTTGGTATGGCTGTGCAGAAACTCCATCATAAACCGCTCGGTGACTTTTCCTTCGTCATACAGATGGTTAAGAATGGTGTAGTGCCAGAAGGTCGCCCAGCCTTCGTTCATGACCTGAGTCTGCTTCTGCGGATAGAAATACTGGCTCACCTTGCGCACGATGCGCAGGATCTCACGCTGCCACGGCTCCAGCAGCGGGGCGTTTTTCTCCATAAAGTAGAGCAGGTTTTCCTGCGGCTCGGAAGGGTAGCGACGCGCCTCGGCGACGGTTTTCTCCTCCTCGCGCTTCGGCAGGGTGCGCCACAGCATATTCACCTGGCTTTGCAGATACTCCTCGCGGCTCTTTTGCCGGGCTTTCTCTTCCTGTAACGAAATCTTTTGCGGACGCTTATAGCGGTCAACGCCGTAGTTCATCAGCGCGTGGCAGGAGTCCAGCAGCTTCTCCACCTCGTCCACGCCGTAGCGCTCTTCGCAGTCGGTAATGTATTTGCGGGCGAAGATAAGGTAATCGACGATGGAGCTGGCGTCCGTCCAGCTGCGGAACAGATAGTTATTTTTGAAGAACGAGTTATGTCCGTAGCAGGCGTGCGCCATCACCAGCGCCTGCATGGTAATAGTGTTCTCCTCCATCAGATAGGCGATACACGGGTTAGAGTTAATGACGATTTCATACGCCAGTCCCTGCTGCCCGTGCTTATATAGCCGCTCTGTCTCAATGAATTTTTTGCCAAACGACCAGTGCGGATAGTTAATTGGCATCCCGACGCTGGAGTAAGCGTCCATCATCTGTTCCGAGGTGATGACTTCAATCTGATGGGGGTAGGTATCCAGACGATAGAGTTTGGCCACCCGGTCGATCTCCGCCAGGTAGACATCCAGCAACTCGAAGGTCCAGTCGGGTCCATCGCTCAGACGGGTACTGTCCCTGGACATGGAATCTAGTGTAGCCATTAGCGCGCCCTCGTTGTTGGTCGCTCTCTCTGACTGGAGAGCCTCCTTTCAAGCATAGATCACCCCATTCAAATGCGCGGGGCGCAGAAATTTTTTCTTTGCGATTTCCCGTTTTCGATACGGCAAAAAAAGCGGTGCTCGCAGAATTTTCTACTGGTTAAAAATAACGCGCAGCAGGAGATCCCAAATAAGCGCTATCCCCTGATACAGCGGGATATGTGAGATGAGTCACCATAAAAAAGTCATATGTTGAATAATATTTTCAACTAGGTTATCAATCTGTAATTAGATGATTGTTCTTTTGCTCATAATGGAGTGGCTATGCGTGTTGTCATACTGGGAAGTGGTGTCGTTGGCGTAACCAGCGCCTGGTATTTAAGTCAGGCGGGACATGAGGTTACCGTGATCGATCGCGAATCCGGTCCGGCGCTGGAAACCAGTGCGGCGAACGCGGGGCAAATTTCCCCGGGCTACGCTGCGCCGTGGGCGGCCCCGGGCGTTCCCCTGAAGGCGATTAAATGGATGTTTCAGCGACATGCGCCGCTGGCGATAAGCCTCGACGGCACGCAGTTCCAGCTTAAGTGGATGTGGCAGATGCTGCGCAACTGCGACACCCGCCACTACATGGAAAACAAAGGGCGCATGGTGCGCCTGGCGGAATACAGCCGCGATTGCCTGAAAGCGCTGCGTGCCTCAACGGGCATCGAATATGAAGGGCGCCAGGGCGGCACGCTTCAGCTGTTCCGTACCGCGCAACAGTACGAAAACGCTACCCGCGATATCGCCGTGCTTGAAGATGCGGGCGTACCGTATCAGCTGCTGGAGGCCAGCCAGCTGGCGCAGGTGGAACCGGCGCTTGCCGAGGTCGCGCACAAGCTGACGGGCGGTCTGCGTTTACCGAACGATGAAACCGGCGACTGCCAGCTTTTCACCCAGCGTCTGGCGCGCATGTGCGAGCAGGCCGGGGTGAAATTCCGCTTCAATACTTCTGTCGACAAGCTGCTGTCGGAAGGGGAGAAGATTTACGGGGTGAAGTGTGGGGAAGAGGTGATTAAAGCTGACGCCTACGTGATGGCGTTTGGCTCCTACTCAACCGCGATGCTGAAAGGGATCCTGGATATCCCGGTCTATCCGCTGAAAGGCTACTCCCTGACCATTCCGGTGAAAGAGGACAACGGCGCGCCGGTCTCTACCATTCTTGATGAAACCTACAAAATCGCCATCACCCGCTTTGATAACCGGATCCGCGTTGGCGGCATGGCGGAGATCGTGGGCTTTAATACCGAGTTGCTCAAACCGCGTCGTGAAACGCTGGAGATGGTCGTGGGCGATCTCTTCCCGCGTGGTGGCTTCATTGAGCAGGCCACGTTCTGGACCGGCCTGCGTCCAATGACGCCAGACGGCACGCCGATAGTGGGCCGCACGCCGTACAAAAATTTGTGGACTAATACCGGTCACGGCACGCTCGGCTGGACCATGGCCTGCGGTTCGGGCCAGCTGCTGAGCGACCTGATCTCCGGGCGTACACCGGCCATTCCGTTTGACGATTTAAGCGCGGCACGCTATCAATCAGGGTTTACCCCATCGCGTCCACAGCATCTGCACGGCGCGCATAATTAAGGAGTTGTCATGTCCCGTCCTATTCTGGCCCAGCTGGATTTGCAGGCGCTGAAGGATAACCTGCAAATTGTTCGCCGTGCTGCGCCGGGTTCTCGTGTCTGGTCGGTGGTGAAAGCCAACGCCTACGGTCATGGTATCGACCGTATCTGGAGTGCGCTTGGAGCCACCGATGGTTTTGCCTTGCTCAATCTGGAAGAGGCCATCCTGCTGCGCGAGCGCGGCTGGAAGGGACCGATCCTGCTGCTGGAAGGATTCTTCCATGCGCAAGATCTGCCTCTGCTGGATAAGTATCGTCTGACGACCAGCGTGCACAGTAACTGGCAGATCAAGGCCATTCAGGATGCGAAGCTGCATGCCCCGCTGGATATCTATCTCAAAGTGAACAGCGGTATGAACCGTCTGGGCTTCCAGCCTGAGCGGGTACATACGGTCTGGCAGCAGCTTCGTACGCTGAAAAACGTCGGTGAGATGACGCTGATGGCGCACTTCGCCGATGCGGAAAAGCCGGACGGCATTGCCGATGCCATGGTGCGCATTGAGCAGGCGGCAGAAGGGCTGGATTGTCCGCGCTCACTGTCGAACTCCGCGGCTACGCTCTGGCATCCTGAGGCGCACTACAACTGGGTGCGTCCGGGGATCATTCTGTACGGCGCGTCACCCTCCGGGCAGTGGCAGGATATTGCCAACAGCGGCCTGAAGCCGGTGATGACTCTGCGCAGTGAG
Source organism: Enterobacter cloacae complex sp. IR5418 (assembly GCF_049238105.1). Lineage (NCBI taxonomy): Bacteria > Pseudomonadati > Pseudomonadota > Gammaproteobacteria > Enterobacterales > Enterobacteriaceae > Enterobacter > Enterobacter cloacae complex sp. IR5418. The sequence goes on from NZ_JBMKHS010000015.1 coordinate 56,890, forward strand.
ATCATCGGTGTACAGACGCTGAAAGCGGGCGATACGGTGGGCTATGGCAGCCGCTACCGGGCAGCGGGCGAACAGCGTATCGGTATTGTGGCGGGGGGCTATGCAGACGGTTATCCGCGTATCGCCCCGAGCGGCACGCCGGTATGGGTAGATGGCGTGCGCACGGGGACGGTCGGCACCGTTTCAATGGACATGCTGGCCATTGATCTCACGCCGTGCCCCCAGGCGGGGATCGGCTCACCGGTTGAACTGTGGGGCAACGAGGTCAAAATTGATGACGTGGCGACCGCAGCGGGCACCGTCGGGTATGAACTGATGTGCGCGCTGGCGCCAAGAGTGCCGGTTGTGACGGTGTAACCTCACGATGTGCCGGGTAAGCGTTAGCGCCACCCGGCAAAAAAGCCGCTACTCCGCCTCCTCCTCCATCGGCCTTACGCCGACTTTGCGCACCGCGTTATCTTCTTTCTCCGCTACCGTCCAGATCATCCCGGCAAACTCCACCTGGTCACCAACGACTGGCGCAGCCCCTAATAATTGCTGGATAATCTCACCCAGTGTTTGCTGGTTATCGCGATTCTCCAGTCCTCCTTCCAGGCCATAAATCAGCGCCACATCCGCAAAGCGGGCGCTGGCTTCCAGGATAAAATCGCCGAAGAAACGCTGATCCAGCGCCACCGGAGGCGACTGGCTGAACAGCTTGCCGAGGGCAGGCAGGTCGCGCTCGCGGCCAATCACGCAGAGAATATCGTTCTCACGCAGCCGCGTGCTGCCGGTAGGGTGCAGCAGGGCGTTATCCCGGAACAGGGCCGCAATGCGCGTTTCAGCGGGCATATGCAGGTCGCGAAGGGACGCGCCCACGCACCACTTATCGGCGCTCAGCTGGTAAACAAACTGTTCCCACGGATTCTCAGGGTGAATATCTAGCCCCACGCGGGAGACGGGCCAGCCAACGGGCGGTACGACCACTTTGGCTTTTTTCGCCGCCCAGCCCAGCGACGTTCCCTGGAACAGCAGCGACACCAGCACCACGAAGAAGGCGACGTTAAAGAACAGGCGGGCGTTGTCCAGCCCGGCCATCATCGGGAACACGGCCAGAATAATCGGCACCGCACCGCGCAGCCCCACCCAACTGATAAACACCCGCTCGCGCAGGTTAAACCCGCGAAACGGCAGCAGGCCGGCAAATACCGACAGCGGACGGGCGAAGAAGATCATCCACGCTGATAACAGCAGCGCCGGCACGGCGATGGGCAGCAGATCCGACGGCGTCACCAGCAGGCCCAGCACGAGGAACATGGCGATTTGCGCCAGCCAGGCCAGCCCGTCAAAGTTTTGCAGAATCGCATAACGGTTACGGATCGGCCGGTTGCCCAGCAGAAAACCGCAAAGGTAAACCGCCAGAATGCCGCTACCGTCGAGCGCGGTGGTGACGGCGAAGATCAGAATGCCGCCGCTCAGGGCCAGCAGCGGGTAAAGGCCGGAAGGCAGTGTGATTCGGTTGATCGTATGCTGCAACAGGTAGCCGCCGCCGAGACCAATGATAATCCCCAGGCCAAACTGCTGAAGAATGTGCCAGGCAAACATCCAGCTCAGGCCGGTTTCATGCTGCTGGATCATCTCAATCAGGGTGATGGTCAGAAACACCGCCATCGGATCGTTACTGCCGGATTCAATCTCAAGCGTTGAGCCAACACGTTCGTTCAGCCCCTTGCCGCCGAGCAGCGAGAAAACCGCCGCCGCATCGGTAGAGCCGACAATTGCGCCAATCAGCAGGCCTTCCATTATATCGAGGTTAAACAGCCAGGCTGCCATCATGCCGGTCAAACCGGAGGTGATCAGCACCCCGACGGTCGCCAGAGACAGCGCCGGGCCTAAGGCCACGCGAAACGAACTTGCCTGGGTGCGCATGCCGCCGTCCAGTAAAATCACCGCCAGCGCGAGGTTACTCACCATATAGGCGAAAGGGTAGTTATCGAAGGGGATACCGCCGATACCGTCGATCCCGGCCAGCATGCCGATAGCCAGGAAAATGACAAGAATAGGTATGCCAAGACGCGATGAAAATGAACTTAATAAAATGCTAAAGGTTACCAGGATGGAACCCAGAATGAAAAGACTGATTATCGCTGTGGCACCCAATGTCGTCTTACTCCCACCTCAATGTGAACGCTGTTATTAAAACCCTAACATATTAACAACGTTAACTGCGTTTTATTGAGGGGGAATAACGGCTTTTTTATGCCTTTAAGACCGGATGACCGCTGATTGTCAGCCGACTGCCTGAATTATCGTGCGTCAGGCGCGCCCGGGCACCCAGCGGCAGCGTCACGGTTTGCTGCTCATGGCCGAAATCGAGACCGGCGATCACCGGGATATCCAGCCGGGAACGAATGAAATCGACCATGGTTTCCAGCGTGTAGCCCGCATCGTAATCGTTGGGCGCTGAACCGCTAAAACTGCCCAGTACAATGGCCGACTGCCGCTCCAGGATCCCGGCGTGATACAGCTGCAACAGCATGCGTTCCACGCGGAACGGGTGTTCGTTGATATCCTCCAGCACCAGTATGCCGTCCGTGATCTGCGGCAGCCACGGCGTACCCATCAGCGACACCAGCATCGCGAGGTTTCCGCCCCACAGTTGCCCTTCACATTCCCAATGCGGTCCGTTGCCTTGCCATTCAATGGTGAAGGTCGCGTTTTGCAGGGCGCGCCAGAAATGGTCCTGCGTAAACGCATCCAGCTCCGGCGCGCCAAAGTTACCGGCCAGCATCGGGCCGCTAAAGGTAATGACGTTATGCAACGCCAGCAGGCCGAGCTGGATCGCCGTGAAATCGCTGTGTCCGCAGATCAACAGCGGATCCTGCTGCTGGCGTGCGGCCAGCCCGGCCCAGTCGATGCTCTCCAGCAGTCGGCTTGCGCCATAGCCGCCGCGCACGGCCAGCACAATGTTATTTTTGCCTTCCAGCGTCACCAGGCTGTTGATATCGCTCAGTCTCTGCGCTTCCGTACCGGCAAAACGCTGCATGCGGCGGGGGATAATTGTCTGATTTTCTACCTGATGGCCCATTTCCAGCAGGCGCTGAACGCCCCGCTGTGCCGCCTCCTGGTTGATGCAGTAGCCCGACGGTGCGATGAGATGAAACTGAGGCATGGCAATTCCTTGCTGAATGAGAATCTAATTGTCTATATCATGCCGCTTATACGCCGCCTGCTTCAAGGGGCGACGTACCGCGATGACCGGCTATAAGGATAGATGACGTGAAATTGAGATGGTTTGCTTTTTTGATTGTGCTGCTCGCTGGCTGTAGTTCAAAACATGATTATCAAAATCCCCCCTGGAACCCTGAAGTGCCAGTAAAGCGGGCCATGCAGTGGATGCCGATCAGCGAACAAGCCGGGAAGGCCTGGGGCGTTAGCCCGCGCCTGATCACGGCAATCATCGCCGTGGAATCCGGCGGCAACCCGACGCTGGTGAGCAAATCGAATGCGGTGGGGCTGATGCAGTTAAAAGCCTCGACGGCGGGGAGAGAGGTCTATCGCTACATGGGCTGGAAGGGACAGCCTTCCACCAGCGAACTAAAAAACCCGGAACGTAATATCTCTATGGGAACCGCTTACCTGAGCATTCTGGAGCATGGCATTCTGAAGGGGATTGACGATCCGGAAGTGATGCAATATGCGCTGGTGGTGTCGTATGTGAACGGCGCTGGCGCGCTGCTCCGAACCTTCTCATCCGATCGCAAAGAGGCGATAGAAGAGATCAACGATATGGATAAAGATGAATTCTTCGAGCACGTTGTGAAGAATCATCCGTCAGCACAGGCGCCGCGTTATATCTGGAAAGTACAGAAAGCGATGGACGCGATGTAACGCCTTTGTCGGGCGGCAGTACGCTGCCCGACGCCTTTCAGCGCACTTTGTTCGCGCGTTCCCGCGCGTCACGCTCCAGTGAAAAGATGATGCGCTGTAGCTCGCGCTCGGCGCCTGGCCCGACGTTCAGGAAGCGAAAGCTCAGCCGTGGCGTGGTAATGGTTTCGTTTTTGCTGTCCACCACCTTGCGCTCACTGATGGCAATCAGCTGGGCGTCAAACCAGAAGCGTCCCCATCCGCCCATATCCAGCTCAATCTGACTAAAACGCATACCTTCCACCAGGCCTTCCGGCTTCGGCGTATCCATCAACGCGCCCATACCGCCCAGCGACAGGTCAAAGAGACGAAAGCGGATCTCTTTTTTGTCCGGCATTTTTGCCTTACAGAAATAGGCCGGGTGAAGCGGGGCGCTGATGCGAAAGTATTCCCGGCGTTGCACGAACCAGAGGTTAGCGGGTAAGGGGGCGATAAACGCAGGCAAACCCTGGTAGGCGATCGTGGTCAGGCGAGGCAGCACAAACTCGACTTTAGCCCCCTGCGTTTCGGCCATTACCGAGAGATTTTTTGCCTGTAGCGCGGCACGGTTTTCATCGGTCTGGCTACCCAGATCCACGATCAGGTGTTCTGCCGTTACGTCCAGGATCTTGCTGATAAATTGACTGGTTGACCAGTTGATGCGCAGCGGCACCTCACCCTTTTTCAGGTCGCGTAACACCCCTAATACAGCCAGCGGATTTTGTTTCAGGAACTGCTCACTGTAGCTACTCACGCCAGATGGCTCCTCGATAGATGACAGACTGTCTCTGGGTTATCGGCACGCTGGCATGAAACTTAATACAAACGATCTGTTTTTCTCTGCTGATATTGCTTTGCTAATGGAAATGATAATAATTGACGTTCCCAATATCATCTTATAACAAGACGACACTATGAGTACTTCACGTTTTGCGTTATGCGCGTTGGCAGGCGCCGTCACGCTGGGATTGCAGACACAGGCTTTCGCAGAAGAATCCACCATCGTGGTGACAGGCACAGAGCAGGGCAGCGCGCTTCCCGGCTGGACCAACAGCGCCACGAAATCAGCCGTCGCGGAAAGTAAAACGCCGCAGGTGATCAACACCATCGCCGCAAAAGAGATTGAGCAGCGGCACGCCAGTTCTATAAACGAGATCCTGCGCTATGCGCCGGGCGTTTCCACGGAGGTGCGCGGGAGTACCTCTTACATGAGCGAGTACAAAATCCGCGGGTTCAACGTCGAGCAGGAGTTCTACAACGGCCTGCAACTCCCCTATAACGTCACCGGGAACACCAAAGCGCGAATCGATCCGCTGCTGGTTGAGAGCGTCGATATCCTGAAAGGGCCGTCGTCCGTGCTTTATGGCGGCGGCTCCCCGGGCGGGCTGGTCAATATCCAGAGTAAAAAGCCGCAAAAAGAGGCGAAAACGGAGCTGGGCTTTAACACCGGAAACCGTAATCTGAAAGAGGGGTATCTGGATTCTACGGGGCAGATCGCGAACAGCGACTGGAACTATCGCCTGCTGGGCAAAGCGACGGAAAGTGACGAACAGGCGCACACCACGCGCTATGAAAACTATCTGGTGGCCCCCTCCGTGACCTGGCAGCCGGATGACAAAACGCGTCTGACCATTGACGCGCTGGCGCAAAATACGCCGAGCCTGACGCCGTCTGACCCGATGCCGCTAAGCTATCTGCGATCGAAATACGCCGATCGTCGTGACTATGCCGGGGATGAGTGGAGCGGCTTTAAACAGCGCCAGTGGATGGTGGGCTACAGCTTTGAACATGAGTTTGACAGTGGCTGGGGCTTTAACCAGAAAGCGCGCTACTTTGATGTGGACACCCACCAGCGCAGCGCCTATTCCACCGGGACGGGCAGCGAGGTCTACCAGCTCAACCGCTTCGCCTATACCACGGATGAAGATTTGCAGAGTTTCAACATTGATAACCAGGTGACCCGAACCGTCGCGCTGGGAGAGTGGAAACACCATCTGCTGGCGGGCTTTGACTATCAGAAGCTGAATTCTCACTTCCATTATCGTTACGCCTCGTCCACACCGGGTATCGATATGCGTCATCCGGATCACGCGCAGATCGATAACGATGCGCTGGGGCTTTATACCGCGCAGAAAAACCGTCTCAGCTATCAGCAGAATGGCTATTACCTCCAGGATCAGATTGCGTTTGGCGGGCTGAACGTACTGGCCAGCCTGCGCTATGACGACTACCGTTCCGTCACCACCAACTATCTGCAAAACGGTGACAAAGCCTGGGTATCGCAGGATCGCCTCACGAAACGCCTGGGTGCGCTTTATGCCTTCGACAATGGACTCTCGCCGTTTATCAGCTATTCGGAAGGGTTCGCCCCGGTATCGCCGCAGGGCACGCTGACTGCGAAAGACGTTAAGCCCACCACCAGCAAGCAGGTGGAGGGTGGGGTGAAATACCTGCTGGCGGAATACGCAACCACCTTCACGGCCTCGGTGTTTAACATTCGTCAGAAAAATGTGGTGACCAGCGATCCGGGCTTCCTGAACTATCGCCAGACCGGGGAAGTGGAATCGAAAGGCGCGGAGCTTTCTGCCGTCAGTCGTCCAACGGATAACCTGACGCTGATTGCTAACTACGCCTATACCCACGCCATCAACACTGAAGATGACAAGTACCAGGGCAAACGACCGACGCAGGTCCCTGAGAACGCCTTTAATCTGTGGGGAGACTACACCTTTGACAGCACCCCGCTGAGAGGTTTAACGCTGGGGGCAGGCGCACGCTACACCGGACCGATGGAAATCTCGCCAGCCAACGACGCAGGCAAGCTGGGCGGTACAACGCAGTACGATTTGGCGGCATCCTACCGCATGGGCGAACTGGCGCCATCGCTGGAGGGGCTGACGCTGAAAGCGAGCGCGCAGAACGTCACCAACAAAGAGACGCTCACCTGCTATGACGCGACCAACTGCTGGATAGGCCGCGATCGCACGTTCCAGGTCGGGGCGAGCTACAGCTTCTGAAAAAAGCCCGGTGGCGCAGTGCTACCGGGCAACGCTATTGCACGGAACCGTCCCCTCGCCCCACCGGGGAGAGGGTCAGGGTGAGGGGCGCTACTGCGCCGCCTGTTTCGCAGGGGCAACGTCATCGTTAGCCGCAGGCTGATTCTCCGGCACGCTGTCGCACGGCTTCTCTTTCGAACAGACCATGTCCAGCATTCTGAGCGTCACGCCGTTACTCCAGCCAAAACCGTCCTGCAACGGATACTCACCGCCACCACCGCCGGTACCGGTCGAAGAGACGTCGTATTTCTCAACCAGTTTCTTCTCGCGATCGTAGGTATGCTGAACGTTTTTCAGGAAACGCCAGGTCACGTCCATCGCCACTTTCTGCTGACCATAGTTCTGCAAGCCTTCCACCGCAACCCACTGCAACGGCGCCCAGCCGTTTGGCGCATCCCACTGCTGTCCGCTGTTGATGGTGGTGGTAGAAATTCCGCCCGGTTTCAACAGGCGTGACGAAGCGGCTGCGGCCACTTTGTCGGCGCGATCCTGCGATGCGGCTTTCACATACAGCGGGAAGAGGGCCGCGGCTGTCAGCTGGTTACGCACTTTCCCGGTTTTCAGATCGTAATCCGCATACCAGCCCTCTTTATCGTTCCACAGATGGCTTTCCATCGCTTTCTGACGTGCGGAGGCCAGCGCGTCGTATTTGCTTGCGCTGGCGGTATCACCGTCTTCCTGGCTGGCGCGGGCCAGCAGTTTTTCCATCTTAAACATCAGCGCATTCAGATCCACCGGCACGATGCTGGTGGTGCGGATGGTGCCCAGCTTCTGTGGATCGTCCATCCAGCGGGAGCTGAAATCCCAGCCCGAGGCGGCGGCAGAGCGCAGATCGCGGTAAATCTCCGTAGCCGGACGGTCAGGGTTATTTTTGGCGGTGGTAACATCATCCAGCCAGGACTCAGGACGTGGCGTATCCTTGTCATCCCAGTAACGGTTGAGAAGGGAGCCGTCATCCAGCTTCACCACGCGTTTGTTCGCCTGACCAGGCTGAAGCCCATCCGCCCCCTCCATCCAGTAGGCATACTCCTTTTCCATCTGCGGACGGTATTTCTTTAACGCATCGCTGTCATGCGTGGCCAGCAGTTCCACCATCAGCGAGAAGAACGGCGGCTGAGAGCGGCTCAGGTAATAGCTGCGGTTGCCGTTAGGGATATGGCCCCAGGTATCAAGCTCGTAAGCGAAGTTGTCCACCATGTCGCCGATCTTGTCCCAGTGGCCGCTCTCGGCCAGCCCCAGCATGGTGAAATAGCTGTCCCAGTAATAGACTTCGCGGAAGCGTCCCCCCGGCACGACATAGGGTTTTGGCAGGGGAAGAAGAGAGTCCCATTTGTTCGCTTTGTCGGTGGTGCGGGTCAGCACAGGCCACAAATCGTCTATGTGTTCGCGCAGGCTTTGGCCCTCCGGGGGAACGTATTTCTCACCTTCCTTCGGCAGGATAAAGTTCATCTCCACGAAGTGGCGCAGGTCAAAACCGGACTGGGTATGCTGCATCCGGTAATCCGCGAGGATCGTTAGCGGGTCGCTTTTGGGAACGGCATCCGCGAAGGTTTTCTGATCCGGGAACAGTTTGGCGCTCTGGACTTCATTAAAGAGGGGGCCAAGGAGAATATCAGGTGAGCTTTGCTGGCTCGCTGGCTGGTCTTCAGCGTAACCCAATGCGGTTACACCGAATAGTGCGCCTGCCAACGCAAGGTGTAACAAGCCGGGGCGTAGCATTCGAGTTTTTATCATCGGTTCATCTCCATTCGTCGCTGGGCAGCGTCACCGCTGTCGTCAATCACCTGAAAACCTTAGACGAATATTGCCCGCTTCGCGTGTTGAATATCCCATTTTGCGCATTACCAGACAATTTACCGCCGCGCCCGGGCGCGAGACGCGCGGCGAAAAGTATTTACCCAGGAAATGTTTTTTAGAGAGTAATAATTATTAAATATCCTATCAGGCAAAGCTATGAATATTGGCCTGGCTAACGGGTTGCACCCTTTTTTAATTCTGTGAGCGGGGTTGTGTTTATTTATTTCATTCCGCGAATAAGTTTCCGCGAAGGTCACACAAAGTAAAAATCATAACCGATATAACAAAAAACATAATAGCCCGCCGAAAAGCATTTCGACGAAATAGGGTGACCCATCACCGTGGGTGTTCACTTTTATTTCAGGATGGATTCTATGCAATTAAAAAAAATGGTTGTCCTCGTGGGGGCACTCTGTTCTGGCTCTCTTTTTGCTGCACAAAACGCGACGAGCATTGATGAAAAACTGGCGCAACTGGAGGCGCAAATCGAGGCGCTGAAACAACAGCAGGCGGCCAGCCAGCAGGCCGCGCCCGTGGTTGTGCAGTCAGAAGAGCCCGTCAATAAAGATGCACCACCGAAGCTGACGCTTTCGGGCTTTGGCGATATAAAATTTTATGGCGATGTGGAATTTAATATGGATGCTGCCAGCAAAACCGGCAGCCTGACCTCTGTTAAGCAAAGCGCTAATAGCGACTGGGCGCCGGGCGATAAAGAACGCTGGGATATTAATGGTCGTATTTTGCTGGGCTTTGATGGTTACCGGAAAATGGATAACGGTCATTTTGCCGGATTTTCTGTGCAGCCGCTGGGAGATTTGGCGGGGCAAATGTACCTTGATGATGCGGTATTCTTCTTTGGCACAGAAAACGACTGGGAAATTAAAGTGGGACGTTTTGAAGCCTACGATATGTTCCCGCTCAACCAGGATACCTTTGTTGAATACTCGGGCAATACCGCGGACGATCTTTATAGCGACGGCTACGGTTACATTTATATGCTGAAAGAGGGGCGTGGCCGTACCGACAGCGGCGGAAACTTCCTGATGAGTAAAACGCTGGATAACTGGTATTTCGAGCTGAATACGCTGTTCAAAGACGGCAGCGATCTGTATGTCGACCAGCGCTACCATGGTGCGGAACTGGAAAATGACAAGAACGTCGCCTATGTCCGGCCGGTTATTTCGTGGCAGGACGGCCCGTTCTCAACGGCCATCGCCATGGAAACCAATCTGGTCAACAATGCTTATGGCTATCGGGATGACGCGGGTCGTTGGGTCGATCAGTCTGACCGCACCGGTTACGGATTCACCATGACCTGGGATGGTCTGAAAACCGACCCGGAGGATGGGGTAGTCGTGAATCTCAACACAGCGTATCTGGACGCCGCAGACGAAACGGACTTCACCACGGGTATCAATGCCCTGTGGCGTAACGTTGAGCTGGGCTATATTTATGCCCATAACGAAATCGAAGAATTTAACACCTCCACCTTTGACGCAGAGTGTGAGAATGACTGCTGGATCACCGATCCGGGTGAGTATGATATTCACACTGTCCATGCGTCATACCTCATTCCCAACGTAATGAAGATGAAGAACTTTAATATTTATCTGGGCGCCTACGCTTCGTGGGTGAACGCGTCGCCGAAAGAGGGAAGCGATAAGAACGACGATCGTTATGGCGGTCGTGTGCGGTTTAAATATTATTTCTGAAAGGTGTCATGGTGCCCCCCTGTTAGCTGGCAGAGGGGCCATTTTGCAGGCCGGGTAAGCGCAAGCGCCACCCGGCAATGCGGTCGGCTACAACCCTTTCTTATCCATCAGCACCGCCAGATCCACCAGACGGTTCGAGAAGCCCCATTCGTTGTCATACCACGACAGGATCTTCACCATATTCCCACCAATCACCAGCGTTGACAGCCCGTCGATGATGGATGAGCGCGGGTCGCCCTGATAATCACTGGAGACCAGCGGTTCATCGCTGTAGCCCAGGATGCCTTTCAGCGGCCCGCTGGCGGCGGCCTGACGGAACGCGTCATTCACCTCTTCGGCGGTCACGTTGCGGCTCAGCGTTACGGTCAGATCGACAATCGATACCACCGGAACCGGTACGCGCAGGGAATACCCGGTAAGTTTGCCGTCCAGTTCGGGGATCACTTTCCCGAGCGCTTTTGCCGCGCCGCTGGAATAAGGGACAATCGATAATGCTGCCGCGCGCGCGCCGCGAAGATCTTTTTCCGGCTGGTCATGCAGCGCCTGGCTGTTGGTGTAGGCATGCGTGGTGTTCATCAGCCCATGTTCGATGCCAAACTGCTGGTGCAGCACCTGCGCCGCCGGTGCCAGCCCGTTAGTGGTGCAACTCCCGTTGCTGACCACAACATGCTGAGCCGGATCGTACAGCGTGTGGTTCACGCCCATCACCACCGTCAGATCATCATTTTTAGCGGGCGCGGAGATAATGACGCGCTTCGCGCCGCCGCGGGTGATATGCACCGCCGCTTTTTCACGTTCCGTGAAGAAGCCGGTGGCCTCGATTACCACCTCGACACCGGCGTCTTTCCACGGAATGTTTGCCGGGTCGCGTTCGCTGAATACGGTGATGCGCTGCCCGTCAACCTGAAGCGCGCCGTCCGCCGCTTCAACGGGCACCGGCAGCGTACCGAGCAGAGAGTCATATTTCAGCAGATGAGCGAGGGTTTTACTGTCCGTCAGATCGTTAATGGCCACAATCTGGAGATCCGGGTTGCCCAGCGCCGCGCGCAGAACATTACGTCCGATACGGCCGAAACCGTTAATACCGACCTTAACCATGATGCACTCCTTATCTGTGTTGTCTGGAGTCACTGTAGGCGTCAGGCCGGATGGCGTAAATGACAAAAAAGGATCAGATTACGCCATTCTGCGGCAGTGGAAGCGCTGGCGGTATTCGCCCGGTGTGAGATGAAGCTGCTTCTCAAAAACGCGGCGCAAGTTAATGCTGGTACCAAACCCGCTTTTTTCAGCAATCACATCAAGCGGATCCGGGGTCTGCTCCAGTAGCTGGCGGGCGGCAGCCAGGCGCGCCTCGGTAACATATCGGGCCGGAGGCACACCCACGTCACGCGTGAACACGCGGGTGAAATTGCGCGGACTCATGGCGACCCGTTCGGCCAGCTTCTCGACGCATAAATCTGCGGTGAGATTTTGCAGGATCCAGCTTTGCAGTTCGCTGACAGGTCCGGTCGCGCCGGACTGCTCCAGGTTATAGCGGCTGAACTGTAGCTGGCCGCCAGGCCGACGCAGGTACATCACCATATCCTGCGCCACGTTGCGGGCGAGGGTGAAGCCATAATCGTCTTCCACCAGCGCCAGCGTCAGATCAAACCCGGAGCTGACGCCGCCGGACGTCCAGACGGGACCATCCTGAACATAGAGCGGGCCGCCCTCAACGTTGACCGCCGGATAGCAGGTTTTTAACGTCTCCAGAAGCCGCCAGTGGGTCGTTGCCCGGCGCCCGTTGAGCAGTCCGGCCTGTGCCAGCAGCAGGGCTCCGCCGCAGACAGAGGCGACGCGTCGCGCATGCGGCGCGGCCAGATGCAGCCAGTCCACCACGACGGTGCTCTCCTGCTCATTCATGCCGCGACCGGTGATGATGATCGTGTCCAGCGGCGCGCGCGGATCCAGCTCCGGCAGGCGATAGTCCGCCAGCAGGTTTAATCCGGACTGGCCGTGGATCACCAGGTGAGGCTGGGTGGTGGCGATAATGATGCGATAGCGGGGCTGCGCAAGGCCGTCCGGGTGCAGCCGGTTGGCCTGCATCAGAATGTCGGCGATACCGGCGGCCTCAAACAACATGCCACCGTCAGGTACGATAATCAGGATCTTCTTCATGTCCTGAAAAGTACCTTTATCACAAAATAAGTCAAGCGGCAGGCGAATACCGCAGACAAGACACCGGAGGCGTGGAGAGGCTTGCCCGGGGGAAAGAATGAAACGCCAGATGTTGGTAAGAAGTAAACGAAATATGTAGTAACGGTAAAACTTCTTGCGTGAGATTATTTGTCAACGACGCTGAAACCCCCAGTTTATGGGGTGTGCGGGAGCGCGCTGAACAACAACCCATCAAAAAGATGTAGTCAGGCTTAATTATTCATGCACAAAAAATAACCCCTGAGGATAATTTCGATAACGTTATTTCGGAACGCGAAATTAAATCCCTGCCATTTTCTTCTTCAGTTTTTGTTAATGCGGGGTACGCCTGTGCAATTAAAGTTATCTTCAGGATGCAACAATGAAAATATCCCAGATATATCCCGCAGCGCACAGAAAAAATGAAATTCTACTAATTATGGTAGTGGCGATAATAAGGGGTTACGTTAATGATAGCGGTTCTCTTTTGCCTGTTTAGCCATTAATTTTCATATAGTTATGTGCAAATATTGTCTAAGAAAAAGACGATTTCATCTAAGTGCGCATTTTTAATGAGATTAATCCTATAATGCATTGGGCGTATCATTAAACGTCATTAAGCAGGCGGGAAATATTGAATTGATGACAAGCTCATGTAAACTTGTCTACCGTTTGTCAAAATATGTCAGGAGCATGCTGGGCCGATTTCTGTCGGGCTCGTGCGGTAGCTATGCCTTAAAATAGTTACATGCTGAAAATATCCTGACTATTTTAACAATAGCACCTAAGTCAAATTTTATCCCCTCACTTCATCCTCTAAATATCGCTACGGAAAAGCATATGAAACTGCGCGTATTGTTATCACTTCTGTTTGTTATGGCGGTGGCGGGCTGTAAGGCGCCGCAGAAACCAGCGATCACCGATGATACGATTGTGACCAGCCAGGTTAATGGCATCACGCTAACACACCGTCACGCTGTTACGCCTCCGGCGGAGTTCACTCAGGTGAATGAGCCATATCGTGCCATGTACCCGGCATCCCTGATGAGCCGTCCTGACTACGGCGGAAAAGTGATCCGTACGCTGGAGACCGGCAAAACTTACGTTGTGCTGGGGCAGGTTGAACATTTCTGGATGGCGCTGGCCGATGAAGGGAGTGAACAGCTGATTGGTTATGTGCCGATGCGTGCCGTGATCAAGGCCGACCAGTACGAAGCCACCGTGCGTAAACAGGCGCTGCGCCCGAAAGCGCGCAAGAAAACCACCTGTGTTGATGTCGATGGCAACAGCAAAGCCTGCAAAGACAGCGCGAACGGTACCTGGATCCTGAACTAAACGGGTTTCACGAGCGTATTTTTATGAATAATAAAAATGTTTATCGGATGTGGTTCCCTTTTTTTGCGCTGATATTCGCGCTGATCGGTGGTTGTACGTCGTCTTCACACAGCGACCCCTCCCGATACAATCTTCAGTTTCAGGCTCATCCTCAAATCAATGATTCTGCGCCGCTTAAGGTCAGAGTGTTGCTGCTGAAATCCGATGCGGATTTCATGTCCAGCGACTTCTACTCCTTACAGAACAACGCGTCAGCCACGCTTGGCGCGAATCTGCTGAACAGCGATGTATTCTTCCTGATGCCGGGCCAGCTTTCGAAAACCCTGAGTGGTCAAAGCTCACCGGAAGCGCGCTATATCGGCGTGATGGCGGAATACCAGGCGCTCGACGGCAAAAAATGGCGCGTCTCACTTCCTTTGCCTGTTCCCGGCGAAAACGCGATTTACCAGTTCTGGAAATGGTCCGCAGATGAACTCCAGGCCAGCGTCTTCCTTGACGTAAATGGTATCCGGGTCATCAGCCAGTAACGCCCTTCATAACAGGAAAGAGATCATCATGACGAAAGCAGAAAAGGTCGTCTGGACCGAGGGCATGTTCCTGCGTCCCCACCATTTTCAGCGGACAGAAAGTTACCTCCTCAACCACGTTCGTGAGTGGGGGGCCTTGCAGCGACCGTATCTCTGGGGGTTCCTCGACCTTGAGCTGGATGAAGCCATGCTTCGCCAGGGCTGCATTGCCCTGAGCTACTGTAGCGGCTTGCTGCCTGACGGCACTTTTTTCCAGGTTCGCAGCGACCGCAACGGTCCGGCCCCGCTAAAAATTCCCGACAATCTCACCAATGAAAAGGTAGTGCTTGCGCTGCCGGTTCGTCGCGGGGGGCGAGAAGAGGTGATTTTCAGCGAGGAGCAGGCTTCTCTGGCGCGTTTTATTACGTTTGAACAAGAAGTGGAAGACGATAACGCCATGTCGGTCGGGGAGGCGACGGTCCAGTTTGGCCGCCTGCGTCTGACCCTGATGCTGGAGAAAGATCTGACGGCAGAATGGACCGCCATCGGCGTGGCGTTCGTCACCGAAAAGCGCAACGACAACCACGTGCGGCTCGATAACAGCTACATCCCGCCAATGCTGAATGCCAATAACAGCCCGCAGCTGTACAGCATGATCAACGACCTGCACGGCTTGCTGGTGCAGCGTAGCCAGCAGATCGGCGGCCGCCTGCGCCAGCCGGGGCGTTTCAATACGTCCGAGATGGTCGAGTTCACGCTTCTCTCGCTGATCAACCGCCACCTGGGCGACGTCTCGCATTTAAAAACGCTGCCGCTGCTTCACCCTGAAGCGCTGTGGCGCAGCTGGCTGCCGTTTGCCACGGAGCTAGCCACCTGGACGCCGCAGCGTACCGCAGAGAGCATTCTGCCGGTATACGACCATGACGATCTCGCCGTTTGCTTCAGCAAACTGATGCTGATGCTGCGCCAGGGGCTGTCGCTGGTCATGGAAGATCATGCCATCCAGCTGCCGCTGCACGAACGCTCTCACGGGCTGAACATCGCCACCGTGCCGGAGACCAGCATGGTCCGCGAATTCGGCTTCGTGCTGGCCGTCAAAGCCAATGTCCCCGGCGAACACCTGCAAACCCATTTCCCTGCCCAGATGAAGGTTGCGCCAGTGTCGAAAATTCGCGATCTGGTCCAGCTTCAACTGCCGGGCATCATGCTTCGGGCAATGCCCGTCGCGCCGCCGCAGATCCCGTGGCATGCAGGCTACAGCTATTTCGAACTCGAAAGGGGCAGCGAACTGTGGCACGAGATGGACAAGTCCGGGGCATTCGCGCTGCATCTCGCAGGGGAATTCCCGGGTCTCGATATGGAGTTCTGGGCCATCCGTAGCCCGACAGAATAATAAAGCGAGCGCTTAATATGCAGGAACGACAGGATACCGGCAGTGATGCCGTGTTTACCGGAGCCAGTGGGAACAATCAGCTGGTGGCGGCCGCCAATCCGCTGCTCAATGCGATTCCGCAAATCCGTCATTCGGTTTCCCACGACGATCAGGTCGGGCTGCGCCAGCGCCTGATTGACGAAATTCGCCGTTTCGAAGTGCGGTGCCAGCAGGCGGGCTTACCGTATGAAGTGATTGTCGGCGCGCGCTATTGCCTCTGCACGGCGCTGGACGAGGCCGCCGCGCTGACCCCCTGGGGAAGCAGTGGCGTCTGGTCAAGCAATGGTCTGCTGGTGACGTTTCATAACGAAACCTGGGGCGGCGAGAAGTTCTTCCAGCTGCTGGCGCGTCTGTCGCAGAATCCGCGCGAGCACATTCTGCTGCTGGAGATGATCAACTACTGTCTGCTGCTCGGCTTTGAAGGCCGCTACCGCGTGCTGGACAATGGCCGCACCCAGCTTGAAACCATCAAACAGCGCCTGTGGCAGATGATCCGTGGCGTACGCGGCAGCTACCCGCCGCCGCTCTCGCCACACCCGGAAGACCGCCCCGTTCTGCGCAAGCTCTGGCGACCGATGATCCCTCTCTGGGCGTGCGTGGCGCTGGTCGGCTTTATCGCCTGCCTGTTCTATATCGTGCTGAACTGGCGTCTGGGTGATAACACCAGCCCGGTGCTGGCGAAAATTTACCAGTCCCAACTGCCGGAAACCACGATCCAGCAGCCTGCGCGTCAGCTGCCAGCGGTGCTGAACCTGCGCGGCTTCCTGAAACCGGAAATTGATGCCGGTCTGGTGGCCGTTAAGGATGAGGCAGATCGCAGCGTGGTGATCCTCAAAGGGGACGGACTGTTTGCTTCGGCCTCAACGGTAGTGCGCGATCGCTATGAGCCGGTCATCGACCGCATCGCCCAGGCCATGAATAACGTCAGCGGTAAAATTCTGGTCGTGGGGTACAGCGACAACGTGCCGATCCGCAGCGCGCGCTTCGCCTCCAACTATGAACTCTCGCTCGAGCGCGCCCGTTCGGTGCAAAAACAGCTACAGGGCAGCCTGTCACAGCCTGAACGCGTCAAAGCGGAAGGGCGGGGAGAGATCAACCCGGTAGCGCCCAACACGACGCCTGAAAATCGCGCCCGTAACCGCCGCGTGGAGATCACGCTGCTGGTGTCGCCTGAAAATACCCAGGCCGAGCTGAACGGATTGCCGCAAGGAAACTAAGGATGCTGACTACTCTACTTTCTATACTGACCAATCGCATTCTGTGGAGCTTCCTGGGCGTAACGGCGCTCGCGGCGGTCATCTGGATGATTGGCCCGCTGTTGTCCATCGTGGATACCCGGCCCCTTGAATCAGAGCAGAACCGCGTCATCAGCATTGCGGTGGTCTACCTGATTTGGGCCCAGAGCCACATTCTGCCGCGGCTGTATAACGCCTGGCTGAACCGTAAGCTGATGGACAAGCTCAACGAAAATACCACCAGCCCGGAGGCGGCCGATCCGCAGAAACGCCTGAACAGCGAGGAGCAGATCCTTGCCGGGCGTTTCGATGAAGCGGCCCAGATGCTGAAAAAAGCCCACTTCAGCAAAGCGGGGCATGGCGCGCAGTGGACGCAGCGCTTCAGCACGCAATATCTCTATCAGCTACCGTGGTACGTCATTATTGGCGCGCCGGGTTCCGGTAAAACCACTGCGCTGGCCAACTCCGGGCTGCAATTCCCGCTGGCGGACCGCTTCGGTAAAACCGCGCTGCGCGGCATTGGTGGCACGCGCAACTGTGACTGGTGGTTCACCAACGAGGCGGTTCTGCTGGATACCGCAGGACGCTACACCACTCAGGAGAGCGAGCAGGTTCAGGACGCCGGGGAATGGCTGGAATTTATTAACCTGCTGCGTAAATACCGCCGCCGCCAGCCCATCAACGGCGTGATCATCACCATCAGCATTTCCGACCTGCTTTCGCAGTCCGCCGAGGCCTCCCGCCAGCAGGCGGTCAACCTGCGCCAGCGTCTCTCTGAGCTGCACGAACAGCTGGGTATTCGTTTCCCGGTGTATGTGATGGTGACCAAAGCGGACCTGCTCAAAGGCTTCCGCGCCTGGTTTGCCGATTACGACAAAGCCCAGCGCGACCAGATCTGGGGCTTTACGCTGCCGTGGGAGCAGACCAAACACGCAGATTACGACCTGATGGGCAACTTCCAGCAGGAATTTTCCCTGCTGCAACAGCGTCTGGATGCTGGCCTGCCGGAAACCATGCTCAAAGAGCATGACGCCAAAACCCGTGCGGAAGCCTATCTCTTCCCGCAGGAGTTCGCCGCGCTGCGTCCGCTGCTGGCAGACTACCTGAGCACGGTTTTTGCCCGCTCAAACTTCGAAACCGAATTTTCGCCGCGCGGCATCTACTTTGCCAGCGGTACCCAGGAAGGGATGCCGTTTGACCGCGTGATGGGCGAGCTGAACCGCGCGCTCTCCTTGCCCGAAGGGGAAGAAAGCACGCGCTGGGATTCGGTGAGCAAAGAGGCGCCGATCCCGGGCGCGAAGGGCCAGAGCTTCTTCATTAAAAACCTGCTGCAAAACGTGATTTTCCAGGAAGCGGGCATCGCCGGGGAAAACCGCTGGTGGGAGCTGCGCAACCGCGCCGTGATGTGGTCTGGCTACGCGGCGCTGCTGGCCCTGCTGGTGATCCTGGGGGGCCTGTGGCTGACCAGTTACGCCAAAAATAAAGCCTATCTGGAAGAGGTGGATGCAAAAGTGCCGATGCTGGAGCAGCAGAGTAAGGCGCTGCAAAACCAGCCCCAGCGCGATCTGTTTGCGCTTCTGCCGCTGCTTAACAGCCTGGTGGATCTGCCGAAAAGCGAAGCCTTTGACGTTAACGACCCGCCGGTTTCCCGCCGCATGGGGCTTTATCGCGGGGATGACGTCAGCGATGCCTCGCAGTCGCTGTACCAGAAAGCGCTGGATCAGATGCTGCTCCCCGCCGTGGCGATGCACATTACCACCTGGCTGCGCAACGATAACGGCAGCGACGTGGAGTACAGCTATGAGGCGCTGAAAGCCTATCAGATGCTCTACCAGCCTAAGCATTACGATGGCAAATTCCTGCACTCGTGGGTGATGCTCAACCTGCAACGCAACCTGCCGCAGAACGTGACGCAGGCCCAGCTTCAGGAGCTGGAATGGCACCTGACCCAGCTGCTGGAGCCAAAAATTCAGGCTTCACCGTATGCGCAGGATGAGGATCTGGTGGCCCGCGAGAGGGCGCTCATCAACCAGCAGCCGCTCTCCACCCGCGTATATGGCCGCCTGAAACGTCTGCTGGAGCATGATGAGAGCCTCAAGCCGGTTTCGCTTTCCGATCTCGGCGGCCCGCAGAGCGAGCTGGTGTTTTCCCGTAAAAGCGGCAAGCCAGTGAGTGAGGGCGTGCCGGGTCTCTATACGCCGGACGGCTACTGGAAAAGCTTTAACGACCAGATCGACAGCGTGACCACCGCCCTGCACGAGGACGATGCCTGGGTACTGGGTGCGACCACCGCCCAGGAAGATAAACAGCAGATCGACAACGCCGTGCGTCAGCTCTATATGCGCGACTTTATCGTCAACTGGGATCGCTTCCTCGCTGACATTCAGCTCAACAACAGCGCCGATCTCTCCCAGCGCATCAACACCGCGCGCCTGCTTTCAGGCACCAACTCGCCGCTGCGCCGCCTGGTGCTCAACCTGAGCAAGGTGCTGACCCTCTCGCGCACTGCACCAGCGCCGGAAGATGCGCAGAAAGCGGAAGCCCAAAGTAACCGCGCCACCCGTACTCTGGAAGCGCTGTTCAGCAACGGCGACAATGCCCCGACGCAGGGCGCGGTTGTGACGCAGGCGCCTGAGCAACTGGTGACTGACCACTATGCGCCGATGATTGAGCTGGCGCAGCCGCTGGAGAAGGGCGGCAAAACCATCGTCTTTGATGATTTTCTTAAGCAGGTTGACGAGCTTTATCGCTATTTGACCGCCGTTCAGGATGCAGCAAACAGCGGTATGCCCGCGCCGGGCGGCGATGCCATCAGCCGCCTGCAAGCCAGCGCGGGCCGACTGCCGGGCGGGCTGCAAACCATGTTCAGCAATATGGCCGTCGGCGCCAGCAGCGACACCCAGCGTCGCGATCTGGAGAACGTGCGCAAGCGTATTAATGTGGAAGTGGGTGGATTCTGCCGTCAGGCGATTGCCGGACGTTATCCGCTGGTACGCAGCGCCAGCACCGAGGTGACGCCGGACGATCTCGCCCGCATGTTCGCCCCGGGCACCGGGCTGATGGACACCTTTTTCCGCGACAATCTGACCAACAAGGTGGACACCACCCAGGCGAACTGGCGCTTTATGCCGGGCATCGACGGTAAAACGCTGCCGGGCAGTGAAGGGCTGTTGCGTCCGTTCCAGCAGGCGCAGTCAGTCCGCGATGCTTTCTTTGCCAACGGCGCGACCACGCCATCCTTCAAGGTAACGGTGCGCACCGTGCGGATGGACAACACCATTCTGAACCTCACGCTGGACGTGGACGGCCAGCTGCTGCGCTACAGCCACGGTCCGCAGGCAGTGCAGATCATGACCTGGCCGGGGCCGGGCGGGACGAATCAGGTGCGCATGCAGCTTGGTCTGGCCAATGGCAGCACCGCAACGCTGGTAACCAACGGTTCCTGGGCACTCAACCGCTTTTTCGACAAGGCGCGCACCAGCCCTGGCGCCGGTAGCCTGAGCCGTCAGGCGACCTTCAACGTCGACGGACATCAGGTCACGCTGGAGTTTGCCCCAAACAGCATCCGCAACCCGTTCCAGCTTCCCCGTTTCTCATGCCCATAACCGCAAGGACAGCCGTATGACGAATACCCCTGCGATGAACCGTTATAGCTGGTATGGCAAATTACCCAGCGCCGGAGATTTTTTGCAGCGTCGCTTTCCGGATACCCTGCAACGCCAGTGGTCGCACTGGTTCCAGGTCGGCCTGCTGGCCTGGCAACAGGAAGAGCAGCGCAGCGGCGAGCGCCCGTTTTCTAAAGCCCCGGTGTGGAACTTTGTCGTCCCGCCGATGCTCGGCAGCCAGATGATTCAGATGGGCTGCCTGCTGCCGGGCCGTGACAGCGTAGGCCGCCACTATCCGGTATGTCTTCAACTGAGTTTTACCCCGGCCGAGTGGTCATCTCGCCTGCTCGGGCAGGCTGAAAGCTGGTATCAGCAGCTTGGCCGTCTGGGGCTGCACGCGGTGCGTAACAGTTATTCTGCCTCCCAGCTGGATGAAATGCTGATGACCATCCCGGCACCCCAGCCGGTTGAGCCGCAAAAGCGTTCCGACATTCTCGATGTGATTGGCTACGACGATGAAGGTCAGAGCACGCTGGGCTGGCCGCAGGCAGCGGAGTGTTTTGATCCGCTGCGCCAGACCAGCTACTGGTGGACGAACCGCTGCGACGGCTATCCGCTTTACACCCACGTCCACAGCGGTAACTTCACCGGGCAGCTCTTTACGCTACTGTTCGATCCGGCAGGCGGTGCCCGTCCGGGCCGCCACGGTCTTTACCCGCCTATGTTTGAATAAGCAGGGACCTTATGAATATCGATGACTTTCTCGCGCCGATAAGCCCCGACAACCCCTGCGGTGAAAACCTGGAGTACGACGCTGATTTCCAGGCCATGGGGCAGGCCAGCCAGGGCAAAGCCGAGCAGCAGTTTGGCGACACCATCATCCCGGCAGAACC
Source organism: Enterobacter cloacae complex sp. IR5418 (assembly GCF_049238105.1). Lineage (NCBI taxonomy): Bacteria > Pseudomonadati > Pseudomonadota > Gammaproteobacteria > Enterobacterales > Enterobacteriaceae > Enterobacter > Enterobacter cloacae complex sp. IR5418. Next base: position 78,521 of record NZ_JBMKHS010000015.1, read on the forward strand.
CGCCGACTGGAACACGGTAGAAAAACTTGCCACCAGCCTGCTGGGACGCACCAAAGATCTTCGCGTCATGCTGGCGTTAACCCATGCCTGGACGCGTCGTCGCGGGCTGGCCGGTTACGCCGACGGGCTGCTGCTGGTGCAGGAAGCCCTGTCCCGTTACTGGGAGCAACTGTACCCGCTGCTGGAAGAGTATGGCGAAACCGATCCGTTCTACCGCATTAACGCCCTCGCCGGGCTGAGTGATAAATCCGACCTGACGGTCGCGGTGCGCAACGCCTCACTGCTCCGCTCAAACGGCGATGAGATTTCGCTCCGTGACGCCCAGGCGCTGCTTGACGGCAGTAAAACCGAGTGTCCGGATTATCCGGGCGGTCGTCCACGGCTGATTGATGAACTGGCCCGGGGCGATCAGCCCGGCACCGAAGCGGTTATCGTGATCAACGAACGCCTGCTGGCTATCCGCGAACGGCTTACCGGCTATCTCGGTGAAAGTGGCGTACCGGAGATGGAACAGCTGCTGAAAACCGTCGGGCTGGTTTCCAGCGCCTGCCAGGTGACCGATATCAGCAAGCTGCTACCGAACCGGGACGCGCAGGCTGAACAACACGCCGAGCCACAGCCGGTGGCCGCGTCGCCTGTCCAGCAGGTGACGGACTGGCGCAGCGTGCAGATCACCAGCCGCGCCGACGCGCAGCTGATGCTGGAAAAAGCGAAACAGTATTTTGCGCAGTATGAACCCAGCCATCCCGCACCGCTGATGATTGAACGGGTGCAGCGGCTGTCTGAACTCAACTTTATGGACATTATTCGCGACCTGGCGCCAGACGGCGTTAACCAACTGGAAAACATCTTTGGACGCCGTGAATAACGCGTCCTGGCATTATGACGACAGGCATGGAGTCTGCCGTTTCACCTTCACCGCGCATCTTTGATGGAGAACATCATGGCAATGAGTAACAGTGGACAGAAATTCATCGCACGCAACCGTGCTCCCCGCGTGCAGATCGAGTACGACGTCGAGATCTACGGCGCAGAACGCAAAATTCAGCTGCCGTTTGTGATGGGCGTAATGGCCGATCTGGTTGGCAAGCCGGTGGAAAACCTGCCAGCCGTCGACGAGCGTAAGTTCCTGGAAATCGACATTGACAACTTCGACGAACGCATGAAGGCGCTGAAGCCGCGCGTGGCGTTCCAGGTGGATAACACCCTGACCGGCGAAGGTAAGCTCAACGTCGATCTGACCTTTGACAGCATGGACGACTTCCTGCCGGACGCAGTGGCCCGCAAAGTCGAGCCGCTGAACAAGCTGCTGGAAGCCCGTACCCAGCTCTCCAACCTGCTGACCTACATGGACGGTAAAAACGGTGCGGAAGAGCTGATCGCGAAAATTCTCCAGGATCCGACGCTGCTCAAATCCCTGAGCCAGTTGCCAAAAAATGACGAAAGTGCGAAAGGTAGCGAGGAATAATCGATGAGCAACCAGACTCAACAACACGATCAACAGGCGGGCCAGGCGTTCAGCCAGGACGAGTTCAGCGCGCTGCTGAATAAAGAGTTCCGCCCGAAAACCGATCAGGCGCGCTCTGCCGTAGAAAGCGCGGTAAAAACCCTGGCGCAGCAGGCGCTGGAAAACACCGTGACCTTCTCAAACGATACCTACCGCACCATTCAGAACCTGATTGCCGGTATTGACGAGCAGCTTTCACAGCAGGTGAACCAGATCATTCACCACGAGGAGTTTCAGAAGCTGGAGAGCGCCTGGCGCGGTCTGAGCTACCTTGTGAACAACACCGAAACCGACGAGATGCTGAAGATCCGCTTTATGAGCATCTCCAAACAGGAGCTGGGCCGTACCCTGAAACGCTACAAGGGCGTGGGCTGGGACCAAAGCCCGATCTTCAAGAAAATCTACGAGCAGGAGTACGGTCAGTTCGGTGGCGAGCCGTTTGGCTGCATCGTGGGCGACTACTACTTCGACCACAGCCCGCAGGACGTTGAGCTGCTGGGTGAGATGGCGCGCATCGGCTCTGCGGCCCACTGTCCGTTCATCACCGGCACCGCGCCGGGCGTGATGCAGATGGAGTCCTGGCAGGAGCTGGCTAACCCGCGCGATCTGACTAAGATTTTCCAGAACACCGAATACGCCGCCTGGCGTTCACTGCGTGAATCGGAAGATGCCCGCTATCTCGGTCTGGTGATGCCGCGCTTCCTGTCGCGTCTGCCGTACGGTATTCGCACCAACCCGGTCGACAGCTTTGATTTTGAAGAGCAGACCGACGGCGCGAACCACAACAGCTACTCGTGGGCAAACGCGGCCTATGCGATGGCGGCCAACATCAACCGCTCCTTCAAAGAGTACGGCTGGTGCACCTCGATTCGCGGCGTGGAGTCCGGCGGGGCGGTGGAAAACCTGCCGTGCCACACCTTCCCGAGCGATGACGGCGGCGTGGACATGAAGTGCCCGACCGAGATCGCCATCAGCGACCGTCGTGAAGCGGAGCTGGCGAAAAACGGCTTTATGCCGCTGGTTCACCGCAAAAACTCCGACTTTGCCGCCTTCATCGGCGCACAGTCACTGCAAAAACCGGCCGAGTACCACGACCCGGATGCCACCGCTAACGCGCGTCTGGCCTCTCGTCTGCCGTACCTGTTCGCCTGCTGCCGCTTTGCTCACTACCTGAAGTGCATCGTGCGCGACAAAATCGGCTCCTTCCGCGAGCGCGAAGAGATGGAGCGCTGGCTGAACGACTGGGTGATGAACTACGTGGACGGCGACCCGGCGAACTCCTCGCAGGAGACCAAGTCCCGCAAACCGCTGGCGGCTGCGGAAGTGCAGGTGCAGGAGATCGAAGATAACCCGGGCTACTACGCCGCGAAGTTCTTCCTGCGTCCACATTACCAGCTGGAAGGTCTGACCGTTTCCCTGCGCCTGGTATCTAAACTGCCGTCGCTGAAGACGAAAGACGCGTAATGATAATTGCCGGCCCGCAGGGGCCGGCAGCTTTACTGTTAATTCGAGATAGCTAATGAATTTACCTTTAAAAACGATAACAAGAAAATTCATCAGCTATTTAATCAGTTATACGTTGCTCATTATTTCATTCATGCTATTTGTGACAGTATCTGGCTACTATTTGTTAATATTTAACTGGCCGGACGATGTCCGGCAAATCGTAATGCATGGTTCCTTGTGTGCTGGACTTAATGCATTAGCGATAGGTATATACGTTGTTGCAGAGAAGCGGAAAGAGAAATGTTAGTTCCTCATGCTGGTCAGTGTGTTACTGAGTATATAGAAAAGGATATCAGATGAAATATTTGGGTTATCTCCTCGTGTTTATGACTTCTTATGTAAATTCCGGAAATAGCTATCCTGATTTTTATCATCAGCAAACATACCGGCAGGTTTTAAAAGATTTAGTTCTGGCGCGCTGCCTTGCGCAGGTGGCAGATAAAGGCAGTCAGTTTTCTGCTGATGCGGCTCGCAGTGCGAGTGCATTCATTGAATGGATTCCTTTTGATGCCGAAAATGGCACGGATAAAGTGAATGTCCTCATTGGGAAATATATAAATCAAATTAACGGATTTCATTCAGAGCGAAAACCCGATGTCAAAGGCGTAACCTTAAACTGTTTACGACTTTATCACAGCGACGAACTTAACGAACTTGCTCCTCAGTTAATCATCGGAAATCCTGATCGCACCTGGATTCAGGATAATCCACAAGAGTAAAAGACTTCACATTCTTTCCGTTCATTCAGGGGGGATGTAAGACTGTCAAATGACACGGGTCATTTGATGTGAGGCAGAGGTAAAATATGGACGGTTTTATTCAGCCCCATGCTTTCCTGTTTGCCATATAAGGGCTTTTTCGAAAGCAATATTGTTCATCCACGAAGAGTAGATATTATGGCTATTGATATGTTTCTGAAGGTCGAGGGTGTTACGGGCGAATCTAAAGATTCTAACCACACCGGCTGGACTGATATTACCTCCTTCTCCTGGGGCGCGTCCCAGCCAGGTAATATGAGCGTTGGCGGTGGCGGCGGTGCCGGTAAAGTGAACTTTAACGACCTGCACGTTAACGCTCTGATCGACAAATCCACTACAGCAATCCTGAAACACTGCGCAAGCGGTAAACACCTGACCAAAGTTGAACTGTCCGTCTGCAAAGCGGGTGGTCAGCAGGTTGAATACACCCGCATCACCCTGGAAGACGTTCTCGTGACTTCCGTGCAGTACACCGGTGCAGACAACGGCGATACCGTTGGCGTGACCTATGCATTCCAGGCTGCGAAAGTGAAACAGCAGTACTGGGAGCAGACCACTGCCGGTGGTAAAGGTGCTGAAAGCAGCGCTGGCTGGAACATCAAAGAGAACAAAGAAGCGTAATTGCCCGTATGGCCGGGGAGTTTTCCCCGGTCATTATCAACCGGAAGGGAAGATAGTATGGCAAGTTTGCAGGAAGGAAGCTCTCGTCCTCTGACTATTGGCGAAATCGCCCTCGCACGAACCGTGTTTGGTGACGCCATAAAATATTCAGAAGTAAAAGTGCATAATAAAAGCTATCTGCCATTTAATATGCAATCTAACAATGTTGCAATGACGCCTAATGGTGAACTCTATTTCCGGGAACCCCATTACCGTGATGATTTCTCCACGGAAGTCCCTCGGTATAAACACTGGTTTATTCATGAAATGGTTCATGTGCTGCAACACCAGATTGGAATGAATGTACGAACCCGAGGCGCATTCAGTTGGGCCGCAAGCTATAATTACTCGTTACCGCCGGATAAAAAACTCTCGGACTTTGGGATGGAGCAGCAGGCTTCAATCATTTCAGATTATTATTTTCTGATAAATCACGGCTTGGGTGATTTTCGTAATATTGCAGGTTTTGAAGGTATTATCGGACCAGATCTGAGGGATAAGTATCAGCAAGCATTGTCTTTGTTTATTAAAAACCCTAAGGAACGGCGGGCATGGTTATGAAAAAAGTATTCGGTGCATTATCGGTTACGTTAATGGCGAGTGCCTGCGTGTCTCATCCCGCACAATATCAGTCGCTTACCGTCACGCTAAAAAACAACGAACCCTGCTTCGCACTTCCTGCTAATTCCGGATTAGATGCGCCTGTTACCAGCCATTCCCCCACCATTATGAAACGGGCGGGGAATGAATGGAAAACGATATCACCGCCATCTACGTATAGCCCTGTGGTGACGTTGAATACTCAGCAGTGTCACCAATGGAGCGGTATTGCGTGGCAAACCGGGGAATATGATGTCGCCCTGAAAGTCTCGGGAAAAAACGATTCTGTTCGTTATGCTGCTCGATTCTCGCTCGAAGAAAATGCGTCAGGCCAATTTAAGATTACGCAGACCGAATAGGATGCCTTAACCCCCAAACCCCGCCGTTTTCACCCCGAGAGCGGCAGCGTTTGAGCGCTAATCATACCAGCAGGAATACGCCATGCGATTCACGATTATTTCTACGAAACCCGGTCATCAGCCGCCGCAAAGCAGCTGTGATTTTTATGCCCCGGGCGGCACCATTGGGCGCGGTACGGATAACAATCTGGTGCTGCCGGACAACGATCGCACTATCTCGCGTTTGCAGGCTATCGTTCACGTCGACGCCAGTGGCGAATGCCGCGTCACGAACCGCGGCAGCGTTACCCGCGTGGTACTGAATGATATTCCGCTGGAGCGTGGGCGTCAGGTTGAGCTTCAGGATGGGGATATTCTCGGGATTGATGACTATCGCATCGAAGTCAGCGAACTTATTCACGATACCCAGCCCGTAAGCCGGATGGCGGCCAGCATGCAGCAGGCACGTCCATCGGCGACACCTGCTCCGGCGCCGCAACCGAAACCGGCCAGCGCCGCGCCGCGCGGCAAAGCTGAACCTACGGCCGTGCCGTCGGAAATCTGGGACAGCCTGATGCAGGAGTTTTCCATCTCCGACAGCATCTCCAGCAACCGGGCAAAACCGCAGCCCGCCGCCTCCCACGACCCGTTCTCCCAGCCTGCGGCCCCGGAGCGTAACGCCGACGATCCGCTGGCAATGTTCAACGATGCCGATCCGTCGCTTGAACGGAAAAACGTTGACCCGGACACGCTGTTCAGCGATGACGCGTTGTTTAAAAAAGAGAGCATTTTCGACGATGTCACCCCTTCAACGCTGGTACAGCCGGACGAAAGCAAACCCGCCCAGCCAAAGGAAGAGGCGTCGGATGAACTCGATCCGTTAGCCCTGTTTGGCGGCACGGCCAGTGCGCCTGCCGCGCGTCACGATGATCCTCTCGGTCTGATGGGCGGCGCGCCGTTAACCCATCCGGATGACATCGCGGCTGAGAAGCCGGAGCCTGAACCGCAAGCCGCACAGGAAGAGGATGCGCTGGCCAGCTCTCCGCTGTTCGATCCGGAGCCGTCTGAACCGCAGAACGCGCCGCTTACGGAAGAAGAGCCGGTACGTCCCGATTACGCTGGCTTCACCATGCCAACGCCGCAGGCCGTCGCACGCAGTAGTGCACAGACGCCTAAAGGCCGTCTGCGTATCGACCCGGTTAAAAACGCGGCATCGCCTGCTGCCTCCGCGCAGACCGGCGAGCGGGGCGAGGTGCTCCAGGGCGAACTGCTGGAGGCGCTGCTGGAGGGCATGGGCCTGAGCGAAATGCAGCCGGTGCCGCAGTTTGACCGGGAAAATATGCGTCAGCTGGGGCAGATCCTGGGCATGTTCTCGCAGGGGACCGTGGCGCTGCTCTCGTCGCGCTCCATCCTCAAGCGTGGGGTGAAAGCCGATATGACCATGGTGCTCGACGATGCGAATAACCCGTTCAAGCTGCTGCCAACCGGGAAAACGGTGCTGATCCAGATGTTCGGCACGCCGATGCCGGGCTTTATGCCACCGACCAAATCGGTGCGTGATGCGCTGATCGATCTCCAGGCGCACCAGCTGGGGATGATCTCCGGTATTCGCGCCATTATCGCCGCCATGCTGCAATCCTTTAACCCGGAACAGCTGGAAGAGCAGGCGAAGCAGAACGGCATGACGTCGCGCCTGGCGCTGCCGGGCAGCCGTAAAGCCGCGCTGTGGGATTATTTCGTGCGCAGCTATGGCGAGACGGCGGGCGAGATCGAAGATGACTTCCATACCCTGTTTGGCGAAGCCTTCCTCCATGCCTATGACATGGAGGTCAATCAGTACAAAGACTCACAAAGCGGATCGGAAGAAAAATGAATATCGCAACGGCTTCTCTCTCCCGCAAGGGGACGCGCGCCAGCAACCAGGATCAGACGGGAGAAACCATCGGGGAACGTTCAGCCTGCTTTGTCGTCTGTGACGGCATCGCGGGCCTGCCGGGCGGCGAGGTGGCCGCTGAACTGGCCCGCAACAGCATTATTTCCCGCTTTGACGGCGACAAGCACCTGAATGCACAGCATATTCGTGACTACGTCCAAACGGCGAACCGCACCATCCTCAGCGAACAACAGGCCGTGCAGGACTATCGCCGGATGGGCACCACGCTGGTCAGCCTGTTTATCGACAGGGATTACCGTCTGGCTTACTGGGCGCACGCCGGAGACAGCCGCCTGTACCTGTTTCGCCGCGGCTGGCTGTGGCATGTCACCACCGATCACAGCCTCGTTCAGCAGATGAAAGATGCCGGGCATCAGACTGACGATCTCAACAGCAACCTGCTGTATCTGGCGCTGGGCATTGAGAATGGCGGACCGGAAGCGAGCTACAGCGATGTCGTGCAGGTTGAAGACGGTGATGCCTTCCTGCTCTGCACCGACGGTTTCTGGCACGGCGTCAGCGAAGAGCAGATGAAGCAGTCGCTGCACATGGTCAATACGCCACAGGAGTGGCTGACCTTAATGAACCAAATCATTCAAAAGAATGCTGAACAGGAGGGCAATGCTCAGGACAACTATACCGCCGTCGCGGTGTGGATGGGCAACCCTCAGGACACCACTTTGCTGCATACGCTCTCTGACGCAGCACAATTTCTTCCCTGCGGAACTGATTAGACACACAAGGATTGATATGAAACTTTGGCTATCGGGTTTGGCTCTTCTGACGGTGGCGACCACCGCACAGGCTGAAAACTTCCGCATCGTGCAGTCTCCTGCGCAGAAGCTGGATATCTGGATCGACAACATTAAAGACAATACGCCGCAAAGCTGGTGTAAGGCGGACGTGGCGCTGCGTATTGTGGCGAACGGCAAGAAAGATGTGTCGGTGCTGGAAAACTTCGTGCCGCGCCTTGGCTCGCTGCTGGAGCACCAGTGCAGCAAGCTGAATACCCTGAACTGGACGCTAAACGATCCGGAAGGCACGACGCTTGCCCGCGGCACAGCGGCTAAAGCGCAGGACTGGGCGCTGGTGGTGAAGCAGCAGGAAACGGCGGCGGCAACGACCGCCACCAACACTTCAGGCGCGCTGCTGCCGCCTGACCAGAATCCGGAGACGCACACCGTAGCGGCAGATCGTACGCCATGGCAGGAGTTCACTCTTCAGGACGGTTGCCACCTGCGCACCTTCTGGGAGGGCGGTTCCTCCGCGCCAGCGCTGTTTATTCCGGACTCCGACACCACCCGCTGCGGCAACGGTAGCTGGCTCAGCGGCCATACCGTGGTGACGCAGAACCGTAACGGGACGCAGAAAGCGATTCCCGTCACCTACATTCACGGCTTCCCGGTAATGGGGCTGAACAACGCGGTCGATCCTGAAAGCGCGTTGATCACCTCCGTCAACAAAGAACGCATGGTCTTCAGCACCCAGAACAGCGACCAGAGCTGGATGATCCTGCCGTACGACAGCACCCTGAACGGCTGGAAGAGCAACGGCACGGTGGCGGTGGAAATCACCCGTGAGATCGCCAGCGACGACGCCAGACTCCAGGCGCGTATCGCGGAGGTGAAGAAGATCTGGAGCGCATGGGTAGCACCGGGCGCGGAACTGAACGTTGTTCTGATTGACACGCTGCGTCCGCAGCTGCGCGATCCGGCAGTGGGCGCCTGGCGCGCGGCGAATTAAGGAGGGGCTATGAATACGCTTTATCAACGTCTGGCGGGTGAGTCGATTAGCGACGCGCTGCTTCGCCTGGAAGCCGATATCAAAGCCCGTCCGGCGGATGCCGATCTGCGCGCCGCGTTTGTGCAGTTTCTGATCCTCAGCGGCAACTGGGCGCGCGCCCTGACCCAGCTGAAAAGCTGGCTGGCGCTGAAGCCGCAGGCAAAACCGACCGTAACGCTGCTGGAGCAGGCCATTCAGGGTGAACAGCAGCGGGCGCGCGTGTTCGCGGGAGAGGCGCGTCCGGCAATGCCGGAGGCGCAGTGGCCGTGGCTGACGACGTTAGCCCAGGCGCTGACGGAAAGCGCCGGGCAGGCACAAGCCCTGCGTCTGTCGGCACTCGAACAGGCGTCGGCAAGCCGCGGGCAGGTCACGCTGGAGAATGAAGAAAACCACACCTTTGAATGGCTGATGGACGGCGATGCCCGTCTGGGGCCGGTGTGTGAAACCCTGGTCAATGGCCGCTATTTCTGGGTGCCATTCTGCGCCATCGACACGATCCGTTTTCAGGCTCCGGCCAGCGTGACCGATCTGGTGTGGCGTCATGCGCTGGTCCGCCTCACGGACGGCACCGAGCAGGTGTGTCAGATCCCGGCGCGTTATCCGTTTGCTGACGGGGCGCCAGACAGCGTTAAGCTGGGGCGCACCACCGAGTGGCTCCCGCTCGACGACGACGGCACCCTGTATGAAGGTCTGGGGCAAAAGGCCTGGCTGAGCGAGCAAAGCGAAAACCCGCTGCTCACCCTGAGCCTGGTAACGTTTACCACGGATGGTGCGGATGAGTAATCCCGCTGGCGAAGGCGATCTGCTGCGCAGCGGCTGGCAGGCCCGCAGCAGGCAGGAGAAAGTGGGGGCGCGCGACAAAATGCAGCCCTCGCTGCTGGATCGCCTGACGGATAACGATCCGGAAAAAAAACGCGAGTCCGCCAACAGCAATCTGATCACCCATGCTGCACTGCGTCGTAACGTCCTGCGGGATTTACAGTGGTTGTTTAACACCATTAACCACGATGCCTCCAGCGATCTGAGCGGGCTGACGCAGGTGAGCCGTTCCGTCGTCAACTTTGGCGTTGCGCCGCTGGCGGGAAAAAGAATGTCCGATATCGAATGGCACGACATTCAGCGCAAGCTCACCGAAGCGATAATTAACTTTGAACCGCGGATCCTGCCGCAGGGGCTTCAGGTTCGCTGCGTGTCCGATACCTCTTCGTTAGATTTGCACAACGTTCTGTCTATCGAAATCAAAGGCCGTCTGTGGTGCGTACCGTATCCGCTGGAGTTTCTCTTTCGCACAGACGTCGATCTGGAAAACGGCCATTTTGAACTGAAGGATGCGGGGTAATCATGGAAAGCAAACTGCTCGAATATTACAACCGTGAACTGGCCTATCTGCGCGAGATGGGCGCGGAGTTCGCCGAACGCTACCCGAAAGTGGCGGGGCGGCTCGGCATGCGCGGCATCGAAGTGGCGGACCCGTATATCGAACGCCTGATGGAAGGTTTTGCCTTCCTGACCTCCCGCGTGCAGATGAAAATGGACGCCGAGTTCCCGCGCTTTTCACAGCGTATGCTGGAGATGATTGCGCCAAATTATCTGGCGCCTACGCCGTCGATGGCGATCGCTGAAATTCAGCCCGACAGCAGCCGCGGCGACCTGAGTAAAGGCTTTACTGTGCCGCGCGGCACCATGATGGACAGCCTGGCGCTGAAAAAAACCGGCGTCACGTGCAGCTATACCACGGCGCACGAGGTCAACCTGCTGCCGCTAAAAATCGACCGGATCGAGCTGGGCGGCGTTCCCGCCGATCTGCCGCTTGCCCAGCTCGGCCTGAGCCAGCGGGGGATCAGCAGCGCCTTGCGGATCCGCATTGCCTGCGATGGCCCGCAGCATCTCGGGCACCTGGATTTTGACCGCCTCGAGTTTTTCTTAAGCGGCCCTGACATCGAAGCGCTGAAGCTGCTGGAGCTGGTGATGGAGCACCACGCGGGTATTGTCTGCCAGACGGTCAGCAAGCAGCCCCAGCGCCAGCTGTTGTCGTCTGACGCCCTGCGTCAGGAGGGCTTTGAGGCGGATCAGGCGCTGCTCCCGGACGATCTGCGCAACTTCGACGGCTATCGCCTGTTGCAGGAGTACTTTGCGTTCCCGGCGCGTTTTCGCTTCATCAGCCTGAGCGGGCTGGGCAAGCTGATCCAGCGCTGCGAAGACGAAAAAGCGTTTGATATCTTCATTCTGCTCGACAAGAGCGACGATCAGCTGGAGCGCGTGGTGGACGCCAGCCATCTGGCGCTGCACTGCACACCGGTGATCAACCTGTTCCCGAAGGTGGCGGCCCGGCAGAAGCTGAGCGAAAGCCAGCATGAATACCATCTGGTGGTGGATAACATCCGACCGCTGGATTATGAAATTTATGCCGTGAAAAAAATCTATGCCAGCGCGGATGGTCAGCGGGACGACCAGACGTTTCGTCCGTTCTGGAGTACCTGGAGCGGAGACGCGGGTAACTATGGCGCCTATTTTTCCCTGCGCCGTGAGCAGCGCGTCCTCTCGGAACACGCGCTGCGCTATGGCACCCGCACGGGCTATATTGGCTCGGAGGTCTTCGTCTCGCTGGTGGATGCGCAGCACGCGCCGTGGCAGGAGAATTTGCGCTACATTTCCGCCGAGGTGCTGTGCACCAGCCGCGACCTGCCGCTGATGCTTCAGCAGGAGCTTGGGCAATTTATTATGGCCGACTCCATGCCGGTTAAAGCGTTAACCCTGCGTAAAGGCCCGACGCCGCCCCGTCCGGCGCTGGCGGAAGGGTTCAGCACCTGGCGGCTTATCAGTCAGCTGCAAATGAACTACCTCAGTTTGATGGACAGCGAAAACGAAGAGGGCGCTGCCGCGCTGCGTCAGCTGTTAGGGCTGTACGCCAACCTGGCCGAGACGCCGGTTGCCCGTCAGGTGGAGGGCGTTCGTCACTGCGTGCTGGAGCCGGTGCACCGCCGCGTACCGGAACCCGGCCCGGTGGTGTTCGCCCGCGGGATCGGCATCACCCTGACGGTGGATGAACGCGCCTTTTCCGGCGCCAGCCCGTGGCTGTTTGGCAGCGTGCTGGAACGTCTTTTTGCCCGCCTGGTCTCCATCAACAGCTTTACGGAGTTCACGCTCAAGAGCCAGCAGCGCGGCGAGATCGGCTACTGGGCGCCGCGCATGGGTAAAAGGGCGCTGGTATGAGTGAGGTTGCCCCTGCAACGCTGCGCGTGCATCGCCTGACGCCACTGCCCGATGCGTTCTGGCGCGGGGTGCGCGAGACGCCGTGGCGCTACGATCTGTTCCAGCTGTTAAGACGCATTGATGCCCAGGGCGGTGAACGTTATCCGCTGGGCCGCGCGCCGCTGCCGAAATTTGAGCCGCTGCGTATTGGTCAGCAGCCTTCAATGGGGTTTGCGCCGTCAACGGTTGCTGAGGTCCGGCAGCGGGAAGAGAACGGGCTGCATGACGTTTCCATTCTGAGCTTCGGCCTGTTTGGTCCTAACGGCCCGCTGCCGGTGCACATGACCGAATATGCCCGCGAGCGTATTCATCATCATCAGGATCACAGCCTCAGCGCGTTTGCCGACCTCTTTCACCACCGCCTGACGCTGCTGTTCTACCGCGCCTGGGCGGACGCGCAGCCTGCCGTTTCACTGGATCGCGACGACAACCGGCGCTTCGAGGGGTATCTGGCGTCGCTGATTGGCATGGGCCAGCCGGGTCAGATGGCGAAAGGCAGCCTGAGCGCGCATGCCCGCTTTACCCACGCCGGGCACCTGACCCGCCACGGGCGGGACCCGGAAGGGCTGGAGAAGATCCTGCGCAACTATTTCAACGTGCCGGTCAGGCTGGTGGCTAACGTCCCGCAGTGGATGCCGCTCTCCACGCGGGAGCAGGCACAGCTGGGTGAGGGGCGGCGTCTGCCGCGCATGGGGGAGTCTGCCTTTCTCGGCATTGCGGTACGCGACGTGCAGCATAAATTCCGGCTTGAGATTGGCCCGTTGAGCGCAGACGACTACAACCGTTTTCTGCCGGGCGAAGGGTGGGTCACCGAACTGCGCGACTGGGTACGACAGTACGCTGGGGTGGAATTTGAATGGGAAACACGGGTGATCCTGCGCGCCGATGCGGTGCAGGGCGCCACGCTCGGCAGCGCCGGGCGATTAGGGTACAACACCTGGCTGGGCCTTCAGCCTCAGCCTGTTCCGCGTGGCGATCTGGTGTATCGCGCAGAGCGATAATCCTTCCGTATACCGAATCATTGTTAATGGAAACTAACATGTCAGAAATTAGCCGTGCCGTGCTTTTCGGCAAACTGGATACGCTGTTATTTACCTCTCTGGAAAGCGCGACTGCCTTCTGTAAGCTGCGCGGCAACCCGTACGTTGAACTGGTGCACTGGCTGCATCAGCTGATGCAACAGCAGGATGGCGATCTGCAACAGGTCATCCGTCACTTCGCCCTTGATGAGCAGCAGCTGACGCGCGATATCGTGGCGGCGCTGGATGCCCTGCCGCGTGGCGCAAGTTCCGTGTCTGATCTTTCCGAGCATATCGACAGCGCCGTCGAGCGCGCCTGGGTCTACGGCTCGCTGAAGTTTGGCGTCAGCCGCATCCGCGGCGGCCATTTGCTGATCGGCATACTGAAAACGTGGAATCTGGCTAACGTGCTGAAAAGCATTTCGGCGCAGTTCACCCGTCTGAACGTTGAGGTGCTGATCGAGCAGTTCGACGCCATTTGCGCCAGCAGCAAAGAGAGCCAGCAGGCCACCGCCGCAGCGGACGCGCCTGCCGGGGCAGTACCGGCTGCGCAGGGCACGCTGGCGCAGTATGGTCAGGATCTGACGGCGCGCGCCCGGGAAGGGAAAATTGACCCGGTGGTGGGACGTGATGAAGAGATCCGCCAGATGATCGATATTCTGATGCGTCGTCGCCAGAACAACCCTTTATTGACCGGGGAAGCTGGCGTCGGAAAAACGGCGGTGGTGGAAGGGCTGGCGCTGCGAATCGCTGACGGCGACGTGCCGGAGCCGCTGCAAAACGTTCAGCTGTGGCTGCTGGATATCGGCATGCTTCAGGCCGGTGCGGGCATGAAAGGGGAATTTGAGGCGCGCCTCCAGGCGCTGATTAACGAGGTACAGTCCAGCGCCACGCCGATTATTCTGTTTATTGATGAGATCCACACCCTGATTGGCGCTGGCGGTCAGCAGGGCACCGGCGATGCTGCTAACCTGCTCAAGCCTGCCCTGGCGCGCGGACAACTGCGCACCATCGGCGCGACCACCTGGGCGGAATACAAGAAATATATCGAGAAAGATCCGGCGCTGACCCGCCGTTTTCAGACCGTGCAGGTTCACGAGCCGGACGAAGCCAAAGCCGTGCTGATGCTGCGCAGCACCGTGTCGCCGCTGGAAACCCATCATCAGGTTTTACTCCTCGACGAAGCGGTCAGCGCGGCAGTGAAACTGTCGCATCGCTATATTCCCGCGCGTCAGCTGCCGGATAAAGCGGTGGCGCTGCTCGACACCGCCTGTGCGCGCGTGGCCGTCAGCCAGAGCGCGCCGCCTGCCCAGCTGGAAGACTGCCTGCGTCACCTGGCGGCCCTGGACGTGGAGCTGGAAATTGCCGAACGCGAAGCGCGCGTGGGCGCAGGCGATCCGGCGCGTGTGGCAACCTTAACCGACGAGCGAGACGCGTACGAAAGCAAACGCGAAGCCCTGGCCCGTCGCTGGGAAGAGGAGCGCACGCGGGTGCAGGAGATTATCCGTCTGCGTGCCGCGCTGTTTGCGGCGGGTGATGAGGATACGGCTGAACTGCGTAGCCAGCTGGCAGAGCAGCAGCAGGCGCTGCATACCTTACATGGTGACGAACCGCTGCTGTTTGCCGCGGTGGATGAAAACGTGGTGGCTGCGGTGGTCTCGGACTGGACCGGGATCCCGCTGGGCCGGATGGTGAAAAATGAGATCGACGCGGTGCTGAACCTGGCAGACACGCTGAACCAGCGGGTTATTGGTCAGCGTCACGGTCTGGATCTGATTGCCCGGCGGGTAAAAACCTCGCGGGCGAAGCTTGACGATCCCAACAAACCGATCGGCGTATTTATGCTCTGCGGGCCGTCTGGTGTGGGTAAAACCGAAACCGCGCTGGCGCTGGCGGAGTCACTTTACGGCGGCGAGCAGAACGTCATTACCATCAACATGAGTGAATTCCAGGAAGCGCACACCGTTTCGACGTTAAAAGGTGCGCCTCCGGGCTATGTGGGCTATGGTGAAGGCGGCGTCTTAACCGAGGCCGTGCGCCGCCGTCCCTACAGCGTGGTGCTGCTGGACGAAATTGAAAAAGCGCACCCGGACGTGCATGAGATCTTCTTCCAGGTCTTTGACAAGGGCTGGATGGAAGACGGCGAAGGGCGTCACATTGATTTCCGCAACACCATTATTATTCTGACCTCTAACGTCGGCACCGACCTGATCGCCGCCATGTGCGCCGACCCGGACCTGATGCCGGAGCCTGACGCGTTAAGCGGCGCCCTGCGCCAGCCGCTGCTGGAGGTATTCCCGCCTGCGCTGCTGGGCCGCCTGCTGGTGGTGCCGTATTACCCGCTGAGCGACGAGATGCTGGGGCAGATTGTGCGTCTTCAGCTCGGGCGCATTCAGCGTCGCCTGGAAGAGAATCACAACATTATTTCTGAATTTGACGACAGCGTGGTCGAACAGATTGTTCAGCGCTGTACCGAGGTTGAGTCGGGCGGGCGTATGGTGGATGCGATTCTGACCAATACGTTGCTGCCTCAGATGAGCCAGATTTTACTTACCGCCAGCCGCAGCGACGAGCAGTACCGACGTCTGCATGTCACCTGCGAGCAGGGCGAGTTCCACTGTCAGTTTGCCGCGTAATAATCATCAAGAGAACTGTAAAAGATGACGGATAATGATAACAATCGGACTGTCCCAAACGCGCTCCCGGTCGGGTACCGTTTCAATGAGTTTGAG
Source organism: Enterobacter cloacae complex sp. IR5418 (assembly GCF_049238105.1). Taxonomy (NCBI): domain Bacteria; kingdom Pseudomonadati; phylum Pseudomonadota; class Gammaproteobacteria; order Enterobacterales; family Enterobacteriaceae; genus Enterobacter; species Enterobacter cloacae complex sp. IR5418. Next base: position 94,608 of record NZ_JBMKHS010000015.1, read on the forward strand.
ATAAAAGAGGTGATTGGCGGCGGCGGATTCGGCATCGTCTATCGCGCCTGGGATCACCAGCTCGAACGCACTATCGCTATCAAAGAGTTTATGCCTTCCTCCCTCGCCGTGCGCGGCGAGGACATGACGCTGGTACTGCGCAGCGAGCGCTTTGGCAAAGCGTTTTCTGCTGGCCTGAACAGCTTCATCCAGGAAGCCCGCCTGCTGGCGCGCTTCAACCACCCGAACCTGCTGCACGTACTGCGTTTCTGGGTGCAAAACGACACGGCCTATATGGGAACGCTGTTTTACAGCGGCACCACGCTGTCGCGTCTGCGGGAAGAAAAACCGGAACTGATTAACGAGGCGTGGATCCGCCGCATGCTGCCCATGCTCTTCGGTGCCATCAAAACGATCCACGACGAAGGCTACCTGCACCGCGACATCTCGCTGGATAACATTCAGATTCAGGACAACGGCCTGCCGGTGCTGCTTGATTTCGGATCGGCGCGCCGCACCATCGGTAACCTCTCTGATGAGACGGAAACCATGCTGCGTCCGGGGTTCGCGCCTATCGAGCAGTATACCGACGACAATGAAAGCGAGCAGGGGCCGTGGACGGATATCTACGCGCTCGGCGCCGTATTGCGCACCCTTATCGTCGGCTCTCCGCCGCCGGTCAGCGTGGTGCGTTCGATTCAGGACACCTGCAAACCGCTGGTGGAGCTGATGCCCCAGGGCTATTCCATCCCGCTGCTTCAGGCCATCGACAAGGCACTGGCGCTGCATATGGAAGACCGTCCGCAATCTATCGAGGAGTTTGCGGCATTGATCGAGATGCCTGTCGCCGGTATCGACGAGGTACTGACCGCGAAGAAGACCGGCACGATGCTGGTGCCGGTGGAAGAGGAGGCATCTGCTTCCGCGCTGGACTGGCGACGTTACAAGCTTCCGGGGCTGGTGGCCGCGGGCGTGCTGGTTGGGGTGGTTGCCGGTGCGATGCTGTTCGGCGGCGGTCATGAAACGCCAGAACAGACGGCGCAAACCCCTGCCGTCAGCCCTCCGGCTGAGACCTCTGCCGCAGCGGAAACCAGACCGGCAACGGCAGAGGTGAGCGAGCCGGTCACGCCACCGGCTACGGCGCAGCAGAGTGCGCCGCCTGTCGATGCCAGCCCGGTCGCGCTGGTGTACATCCGCATGCTCGATGGCGAGACGCTGAAGGTGAACGGCGAGTCTAAAGCGCTGCGTCCGGGCAATAACGGTTACGCCTCGCTGAAATTGCCAGCGGGTGAAACCCGCATTGAACTGGAAGGCAATGGAAGAACGCGTACCCAGACGCTGGATATTGCGAAGCCAGGTACCTGGCTGGTGAATCCGTAGGCCTGCGGGTAACAGGACGGAGCGAATGTATAACATCAAGTTTGTCTATCTGTTCCACGAGAACGTCTCGCCAGCGCTGTTTGCAAAAATTATCCGCCCGTCCGTTGCCGGACAGTGGATTATGTCGGTTCCCGACCATTCGCTGCGCTCGCTCTTCACGCGCTACGATCTGCTGCGCACGATCACCGGCGCGAATCCTTATCAGTCCGGGCGCGATACCCGCACGCTGATTGCGCAGGATTTAGAGATGGGCAGGGTGGTTGCCATTGACGAAAGTTTTCGTGACTGGTCATCAGTAACGGAAATTTTTTACATCAATGCCAAAGGGCAACTCCAGGCTGCCTCGCTGGTCGGCCTGGGCTGGTATCCGGTAAGTACGATTGTCGACCGCTATGAAACCATGGTGAGAACATACGGATCTCGCCCTGCGCCAACGGTACTGCCGAAACAGGTAGTGAAAGCTAAAACGGCGCAGGTGCCGGATGAGCCGACCCCGGGTAAAGACGGCAAAACCTATGCCTCGCAGCTTCAGAAGATGAGCAAAGCAGAACGCTGGCAGGCGCGTAAAGATCTGATCGCGAAGGGGAGCAATAGCCTTTATCCGGATGCGCAGATCGCCGCTAAGCGTCTGGCGGCGAATAATATCGCGGTGGAAAAAGCGAAGCTTGCGGAGAATATTTACAAGACCGTCAACCCGCTGGAAGCAACGCCCGGCGTGCCGGAGGGATGGACGGATATCAGTAATGACGATGCGCTGTTAGGAAAGTTCGGGCTGAACAAATCGATGCTCTTTGACGATGACACATCCCCCAATTTTCTGGCGCGCGTCTATCAACCGAAGCCGGAAGTGTTCGGCACTGACATGAACCCCACGCTGGTCTTCAGGGGATCGCGCGAGCCTGGTTTCGCCTCACTGTCTGAGAATGTCTCCTCTTTACTGACCAAAGGGGAGCTGGCGCCGGTGGTAAACGGGGCTGACTGGTCGAATAACTTCTCGCAGGGCATGGGTATGGCTTCAGATTATTATAAAAAGGCCGTGAGTATTGGTAAGGAGCTGGCAAGGTCAGGCCAGGATATTGATATTGCCGGACATTCCCTTGGCGGTGGCCTCGCCTCTGCAACCTCCATGGGCAGCGGGAAAGCGGGATGGACGTTCAATGCCGCAGGTCTGAATGCCGGAACCGTAGAAAAATATGGCGGTAAGGTATTAGGCAGTACGGATAATATCCAGGCGTATCGGGTTGAAGGGGAGTTGCTCACGAAGATTCAGGAAGTTAACGCCTGGGAAGATCTGAAAATGATGAAAGGGCATGTCCCGTCGTGGATCCTCAAGGAGGAGATCTCTGCGCTAAGCCCTAATGCTGCCGGAATACCTCACGATCTTCCCGGTGGCACCGGAAGCGCGCTGGATCGCCATGGGATTAATCAGGCGATTGATTGCATAGAGCAACAGAAGGATGAGGATATGTCGATTATCGGGAGTCGATTGTGAAAAAACGGTTGATGGCTTTTGTCGCGTTATGTTTTTTATTCATGATTCATGGGTGTAAGCAGGATATGGACCTTAATCCACAGGACTACTTCAGCGGTCAGCAGCTTGAACTGGCGAAAGCGATTGAAGAAGGCGACGTCGATGCGGTGAAGACGCTTGCGCCAGACAGCGACCTTAATCAACCTGGAAAGCAGGATATGACCCTGCTTTTCTGGGCCATTGGCAACGCAATTAATGATAAAAAAACGTCGACCCATTTAAAGGTGATTACGGTGCTTGTTCAGGCTGGCGCAGATCCACTCCAGCCTCGACCACAGGGAAAAAGCAGTCCTGCTGAATTTGCCCTGAAGGGAGACAGCGCGGACTGGATCGACGCGATGCTGGACGGTGGCCTCTCACCCAACGTGAAAGATAAGGTTTTCCACGAACCGATCGTCTTCCAGTCGCTTAAAGCGAAAAATACAGAGACGCTGGAAGCCATGCTCGATCGCGGTGCTGACGTCAACTCAACCAACTCACTGGGTAAAACGCTGGTGTTTGATGCCCTGGATAACCAGGCTTACGATCATGTCTTGTTGCTGCTCGATCGTGGAGCGGACCCATCAATTAAGGCCAAAAATGGCTGGTCGATGAGCAATGCGCTCGCGGACGCGCTGAATGGACTTGACCGAGGCAGTGAGCAATACGAGAGATTAAACGAAATAAAAGAGAAAGTTATCCAGAAAGGGGGTGAGTGGCCACCTGCGCCGGTTAAGTGATTGCTTAACGGCCATGAAAGTCAGAGATAAGGTTTTCATTTTCTGGGGATGCATGGATGCCTTGGCCATTGTGCTCTATTGTGCCCAGTCCGTGCGTCATGACAGGATCCCTTTTATTTCCGATATACACGCCTTCAGTACGGTTGTGAACACGCTGTCTGTTGGCGGGTATAGCGCTCTGGTTATTCTGTTCTTTATTTTCGATTTCGTATTATTGGTATCGCTTTTTGCTTCAGCATGGCTCTTTTGCCTAAGCAAGCCCTTTGCGAGGAGATTGGCGCTCTGTCAGGAATTTTTGCGACTGGTCTCCTTTCGATGCTCTGTTTCGCTTTTTCCACTGGCGTTGGATCTGGTGGGTGAGTCGAACGTCTGGCTGAATGGCATTTTATTCATCTTTTCAGAGTTTTTAAAAATTTACACCTTGTGGATTTTTAATTATGAAAGGACTGTATCTCTCAAATAATTAATGATCTTTTGCCTGGAGGGTGAAACGCAGTGTTCCGAAGTGCTATGCCGTTGATATGTTACTGGCAAGAGAATGACTTAAGTAATTATGCGGAAAAAATCCGAATGATTATTGACGTTTCATGTGTAAATTCATCGATTTTTATTTTCGCATAAGGATGCGTATTGCTCGATCTTCACAGCGAAGATGCCGTTATTAATCATTATGCCGATCGTTACCGTAACCTGATGCCGGTAAATAGCCGTAAGTCCATAAAGATAATGGATACAGCAGAAGCGCATGCATTTGAAATATGGGATAAATCATTACCTCTCGTCGTATCGGAAACGAACTCACTCGATAAAGCAGTAGGCGCTTTAGTGGGGCTGGCTGTGGGAGATGCTGTCGGGGCGGCGCTGGAATGTAAACGACGTGATAGCGAACATTCATTAAATTTGGGAACACTAGCCTCAAAAGCATTCTCAACTACGGATGAAGAACTGGCGAAGCATTTATCGAATGCAAATTATATAGCTTCGCAAATGGCCCAGGGTTTAAAAATAATTCTTCCACATGAACAAGACAGTGAATTTCTGAACAGAAAAAAATATCGCTTATAAAAAATTGCGCATATCTTTAGACAGCTTGTGGAAACAATTCGTCATTAAAAATTTTTTCAGCATAAACCATTATGGAATAAAGATTATGCTCAACCGAATTACCGTTCAGCTCCCGGTTGAGGGGCTGCTCTTCTGGAAACTCTCCGGCCGCGAGGCGATGTCCGAGTCGTTCGCGCTGACGCTGACGCTGCTCGGCACAGACGCGCGCATTGATCGCAGCAAGCTGCTGGGCCAGCCGGTCACGGTGACGATTCCGACGCAGAACCTGCTTACCCCCCGCTACATCAACGGCAAAGTCACGCGCGTGGCGGTGAGCGCCGTGGAGCTGACGGGCACCCGCTACGCGGTGTACCAGCTGACGGTGGAGCCGGACCTGTGGCCGATGAAGCGCGACCGTAACCTGCGTATCTTCCAGGGGCAGACGGTACCGCAGATTGTCAAAACCCTGCTGGGTGAGCACCAGGTTAACGTTGAGGACAAACTCACCGGCAGCTACCGGGTGTGGGACTACTGCGTGCAGTATCAGGAATCGAGCCTGGACTTCATCAGCCGCCTGATGGAGCTGGAGGGGATTGCGTACTCCTTCAGCCACGAGGCGGACAAGCACACCCTGGTACTCACCGACGCCGCGACACAGCACCAGCCGTTCAGCGGCTACGAGGTCATCCCTTACCACCAGACGCCGTCCGGCGGCAGTACGGATGAAGAGGGTATCAGCCAGTGGGCGCTGGAGGA
>NZ_JBMKHS010000016.1:0-98138 GCF_049238105.1 Enterobacter cloacae complex sp. IR5418
TGGCGATTAAATACACCATTATCATGCCTTCAGCCACCACAACAAGGGAAGACCCATATATATACAGTAATAAACGGAGGCAGCATGGACTACAGCATCAGGCAGCAACAGAAACGTACAATCGCTGGTTTTCATCTCGTGGGGCCGTGGGAAAAGACGGTCAAGCAGGGTTTTGAACAGCTGGTCATGTGGGTAGATGGACGTCATATTCAGCCCCAGGAGTGGGTGGCCGTTTATTATGATAATCCGGATGACGTGCCGGCAGAAAAACTCCGCTGCGATACCGCTGTAACGGTGCCGGAGGGTTTCACCGTCCCTGAGAACAGCGAAGGGGTGATGATGACTGAAATTGCTGCCGGAGAGTACGCTATTGCTGCCGCGCGCGTGGAAAATCATGATTTTGCCACCCCCTGGAACCAGTTCTTCAACTCCCTTCTCCAGGACAACACATATCAGATTGCGCCAAAACCCTGCTTCGAACGCTATCTGAATGATGGCAATGCAGACGGCTACTGGGACATAGAGATGTTTGTACCGGTAGAGCACAAAGTGGGATAATCCTGCGAAACGCAGGGTTTTTCAGCCGGGCGCGATCCACCCGGCTGAAAACACAGTACAATTGTGGTTTGCCGTAGAGCTGGAGACGGGTGTGCGCCCCGACAAGTCATTAACGCCTTTTGAAATTCGGTTATACAAACATTATCGCGTGGTGCACGGTTGCCGCATTGCGCTGGCGTTTGTGTTGACCTTCGTACTGGTGCGTGTGCTGGATATCCCGGAAGGGACGTGGCCGCTGATCACGCTGGTGGTGGTTATGGGGCCGATCTCATTCTGGGGGAACGTGGTCCCTCGCGCCTTCGAACGCATAGGCGGCACGGTTTTTGGCTCGGCACTTGGGCTTATCGCCCTGAAGCTGGAGCTGATTTCATTTCCAATCATGTTGCTGTGGTGCGCGGTGGCGATGTTTCTTTGCGGCTGGCTGGCCCTTGGCAAGAAGCCGTATCAGGCGCTGCTGATCGGCATTACGCTCGCAGTTGTGGTCGGCGCACCGGCGGGTGATATGACCACCGCATTATGGCGAAGCGGGGACGTGATCCTCGGCTCGTTGCTCGCCATGCTGTTTACCGGCATCTGGCCGCAACGCGCCTTCCTGCACTGGCGCATTCAGATGGCAAATTACGTCACGGCATTTAACCGGGTCTACCAGGCCGGGTTTTCGCCGAATCTGATCGAACGGCCACGGCTGGAAAAGCACCTGCAAAAAATCCTCAATGATGTGGTCAAAATGCGCGGATTGATTACCCCGGCAAGCAAAGAAACGCACATTCAGAAAGCCATTTTTGAAGCTATTCAGACGGTCAGCCGTAATCTGGTCTGTATGCTTGAACTGCAAATCAATGCCCACTGGGCCTCACGCCCCAGCCATCTTCTGATGCTCAACGCGCATACGCTGAAAGAGACGCAGCAGATGACGCAACAAACTCTGCTGACCATCGCCCATGCGCTCTACGAAGGTAATCCACAGCCGATACGGGCGAACAGCGAGCGGCTGAACGAAATCGTCGCCGAGCTCAAACAACTGATGAATGAGCGTCAGGGTGACAACGTGGCGGAAACGCCCATCCACGGTTATGTCTGGCTGAGTATGGAGCTGGCGCGACAGCTGGAGTTGTTATCGCAGCTGATTTGCCGGGCACTGCGCAAATAAAAAGCGTATGTGATGCCTGCTGCTTCGATTCAGCAACAATTAGGGTTATGATGGTTTTAAACGATATACTCATTGTCATTCGCAGCCGCTGTCTGTTAAAACGGTTGCTTTAACGAATCCGAATCTCACATTATCAGGGGTGTAAAAATGGAAACTACCAAGCCTTCGTTCCAGGATGTTCTGGAATTCGTCCGCCTGTTCCGCCGCAAAAACAAACTACAGCGTGAAATCCAGGACGTAGAGAAGAAGATCCGTGACAACCAGAAACGTGTCCTGCTGCTGGACAACCTGAGCGACTACATCAAGCCAGGTATGAGCGTGGAGGCTATTCAGGGCATCATCGCCAGCATGAAGAGCGATTACGAAGATCGCGTTGATGACTACATCATCAAAAACGCTGAGCTGTCCAAAGAGCGTCGCGACATCTCCAAAAAGCTGAAAGTGATGGGCGAAATCAAAAACGTCGACGCTAAAGGCGAGTAATCACGCGAACTGTCGCCCGGTGGCGCTGCGCTTACCGGGCCTGCAATTCCGTAGGTCGGGTAAGGCGAAGCCACCACCCGACGATTTTACCAGCCGCAGAAAAGCAAAAGCCTGCTATAAAAGCAGGCTTTTTAAATTTGGCTCCTCTGACTGGACTCGAACCAGTGACATACGGATTAACAGTCCGCCGTTCTACCGACTGAACTACAGAGGAATCGTTGTGGAGGCTTATCTTAGCGGCGAAAAAAGTTTTGTCAAACCTGATCTTAGGCAAAAGTGATTGTTTGATGATTCTGTCGTCATTTTGTTGTAAATCCAAACATAATTTTATGGAAAATACTTTGCAGGATACGCATTTCTGCCCCATCATTTGAAATGGAGTTTCAACTTTCTCGCTAAGGTCCATTTTGAACGTCACTGCACCCCTGCGCCAGGCGATTATGCGCACGCCCTGGTATGCCAAACGTAAGAGTTATCGAGTTCTGTTCTGGCGTGAAATCACCCCCCTTGCTGTGCCTATTTTCCTGGAGAATACCTGCGTCCTGTTGATGGGCGTGCTGAGCACCTTTCTGGTGAGCTGGCTCGGTAAAGAAGCCATGGCCGGGGTAGGGCTGGCGGACAGTTTTAACATGGTTGTGATGTCCTTCTTTGCCGCTATCGATCTCGGGACAACGGTGGTGGTGGCGTTTAGCCTGGGCAAGCTCGATCCGAAGCGTGCCCGCGAAGCGGCCAGACAGTCGCTGATGATCATGACTCTGTTTTCGATCATCCTCGCAGCGGTTATCCATTATTACGGCAAAGAAATTATCGACTTTGTCGCGGGAGAAGCGACCAGTGAGGTGAAGGAGCTGGCTCTCACCTACCTGGAAATGACGGTGCTGAGCTATCCGGCGGCTGCCATCGCGCTGATAGGGAGCGGTGCGCTTCGTGGCGCAGGTAATACCAAAATTCCGCTGCTGATAAACGGCGGCATGAACATCCTGAATATTATTATCAGCAGCATTTTGATTTACGGCGTCTTTTCCTGGGATGGGCTGGGCTTTGTCGGCGCGGGTTTAGGGCTGACGATTTCCCGCTATATTGGTGCGGCGGCGATAATCGGCGTGCTGATGGCGGGTATCACGCCATCGCTGCGCCTGACGCTGAAAAGCTATTTCCGTCCGCTTAACTTCGCCATAATCTGGGAAGTGATGGGGATCGGGATTCCGGCCAGCATCGAATCCGTGTTGTTTAACGGTGGGAAACTGCTGACGCAGATGTTTGTTGCCGGGATGGGCACCGACGTCATCGCCGGCAACTTTATTGCTTTCTCCATCGCCTCGCTCATCAACCTGCCCGGAAACGCGCTGGGGTCGGCGTCGACAATTATCACCGGCAGACGCCTCGGAAAGGGGCAGATAGGGCAGGCGGAACGGCAGCTTCGGCACGTCTTCTGGCTTTCAACCATTGGGCTGACGGCGATTGCCTGGGGAACCGCGCCTTTTGCCGGGCTGATGGCCTCGTTCTATACGCATGAAAATGACGTGAAAGAGGTCGTGAAGGTGCTGATTTGGCTCAACGCGGCGTTTATGCCGATTTGGGCCGCGTCCTGGGTACTTCCTGCCGGGCTGAAAGGGGCGCGCGATGCCCGGTTTGCGATGTGGGTCTCCATGCTCGGCATGTGGGGCTGCCGCGTCGTGGCGGGCTACACGCTGGGGGTGATGTTAGGTATGGGCGTTGTCGGCGTCTGGCTGGGGATGTTCCTTGACTGGGCCGTGCGCGGCGCGCTGTTCTACTGGCGCATGGTGAGCGGGCGCTGGCTGTGGAAATATCCGCGAGAAAAACCGGAACAGGAGGTTTCGGAAACGGCAAATGCCTGACAAATGTGCGAAGTGGAGAATAAATCGGCAAACGATTTTAAATCTGCATTCACCCTTTGACATCCTCAGGGCGCATCGATAATATGCGCCCCGTTCACACGATTCCTCTGTAGTTCAGTCGGTAGAACGGCGGACTGTTAATCCGTATGTCACTGGTTCGAGTCCAGTCAGAGGAGCCAAATTTAAAAAGCCTGCTTTTATAGCAGGCTTTTTGCTTTTCTGCGTTCGTAAAATTGTCGGGTGGCGCTCCGCTTACCCGACCTACGGAATTGCAGGCCGGGTGAGTGGTGTGCGTGATGTGTCCTTGTTCTCAGCGGAACGGTGGCTCATTGAAGGTGCGCAGCTTACGGGAATGCAGCTTGTCGCCCTCTGCACGCAGTAAATCAATGGCGCGAATACCAATCTGAAGATGCTCTGAGATCGCCCCTTCGTAAAAACGGTTCGCCTGACCCGGCAGTTTGATCTCGCCGTGCAGCGGTTTATCGGACACGCACAGCAGCGTGCCGTACGGGACGCGGAAGCGGTACCCCTGCGCGGCAATGGTGGCACTTTCCATATCGATCGCGACCGCACGGCTAAGATTAAAACGCAGGGCGGAAGCGGAATAGCGCAGTTCCCAGTTACGATCGTCGGTGGTGACAACCGTACCGGTACGCAGACGCTGTTTCACCTCTTCGCCCGGCATGCCGCTCACCGTTTTCGTGGCATCGTAGAGGGCGCGCTGCACTTCAGCGATACTCGGGATCGGAATGTCCGGCGGCAGAACCGCGTCAAGAACATGGTCGTCACGCAGATAAGCGTGGGCCAGAACGTAATCACCAATCAACTGGCTTTCACGCAGGCCGCCGCAGTGACCGATCATCAGCCAGACGTCCGGGCGCAGCACCGCCAGGTGATCGCAGATGGTTTTCGCATTCGACGGGCCAACGCCGATGTTAATCAGCGTAATGCCCTGGCCGTCGGCAGTGATCAGATGCCAGGCGGGCATCTGGTGCTTTTTCCACGCCAGATCGGAGATGGCCTCTTCCGGTGCTTCGGTTTCGGCGGTGATCCAGATCCCGCCCGCGCAGGAGAGGGCGATGTAAGGGCTGTCCGGGTCGAGGATCTGGCTACAGCCCCAGCGGACAAATTCGTCCACATAGCGGGTGTAGTTGGTAAACAGTACGAATGGCTGGAAATGTTCGGCTGGCGTGCCGGTGTAGTGGCGCAGGCGTGCCAGTGAAAAATCGACACGGCGGGCATCAAAGTGCGACAGCGGGGAAAACTCTGCCGGGTGATAAATCCCATCCGCCGTCTCATCGCCAATCTGCGAAAGCTCTGTGGTCGGGAAATGGCGCGTCAGCCCTGCACTCATGGAGCGATCCAGCGTCAGCGCTGAGCCGTCTATCACGTACGGGTAAGGGATCTCGTGCAGGGACGGTTCAACGCTAATCTGCGCGCCGTAATCCTGATACAGCAGGGTAAGCTGCTCTTCCAGATAGGGGCGGAACAGCGCAGGACGCGTGATGGTCGTGCTGTAACAGCCGGAGTGGGTGAAACGCGCATAGGCGCGGGTTTTCGGATTGCTGCTGGCGCTGCCGTCCCAGGTGACAGAGAGCGATGGATAAACAAAAAGGCCCTGGGTTCTGGCCTTTTCATCGGGAAGTTTCCCTGTTTCGATATAGTCACTGATGGCGCTGCGCAGTGCATTGACGGACTGTTCATACAGCGCGTCGAGTTTTTCCAGCGCCTGAGCCGGGGTCAGGCTGGAGCCCTTATTATTCATGTCTGTCTCCTTGTTCCACAGGTGTGCGGCTATACCCGATAGTATGTCACACGCCTGTGAAACAAAAGTGAGGAGATCAGCTGTGCACGGTTTCCTTCATCAACAGGGCGGTGGCGGCAGAAAGCAGGCAACCCACCAGCAGATAAATCGCCACGCTGTGCCAGTTACCGCCGGAGAACGTCACCAGCGCGGCGGCGATAAACGGCGTAAACCCGCCGCCGACCACGCTCGCCACCTGATATCCCACGCCCGCGCCGCTGTAGCGGTAGCTTGCGCCAAACAGCTCGGTAAACATTGGCTGCTGCACGCAGACCACCATATCGTGAGCGATGTTCGCCAGCATGATTGCGAAGAAGACAATCCAGAAGACCGACTGTGCCTCCAGCGCCATAAAGAACGGCCAGGCGCAGAGTGTGCCGATGAGTGCTCCGGTGATATACACCCGCCGACGGCCAAAGCGATCCGCCAGCCAGGCGAAGCAGGGGATGGTCAGGCAGCTGATCCCGCCCACCACCAGGCCAATATTCAGGAACAATTCCCGCGGCAGGCCGAGATTTTGCGTGGAGTAGTTCAGGGCAAAGGCGGTGACGATGTACATCGTCAGCAGTTCGCACAGGCGCAGGGCGATGATTTTCAGAAAAGCGCCAGGGTGCTGCACCAGCGCTTCCATCACCGGCAGCCGTTTTTTCGCGACCGCTTTTTCGCGCTGCTGCTCGAATTCAGCCGACTCTTCCATGCCGTTACGGATCCACAGGGCCATCACGACCAGCACAATGCTGAAGATAAACGGGATGCGCCAGCCCCAGCTCAGGAACTGCTCGTCTGTCGTGAGCTGGCTTATTAGCGACACGAGGCCCGTGGAGAGCAGCAGACCCACGCCATAACCCACCTGCACGCCGCTGCTGTAAAACGCCTTCTTGTTCTTCGGCGCGCTTTCCACGGACAGCAATGCCGCGCCGCCCCATTCGCCGCCGACGGCAAAGCCCTGAATGGCACGCAGCGTCACCAGCAACACCGGGGCCCACCAGCCAATTGATGCAAAGGAGGGCAAAATACCGATAAGCGCGGTGGCAATGCCCATCATCCAGACGGTGAGCATCAGCATACGTTTACGGCCAAGGCGGTCACCGAAGTGGCCGAAGATTACCCCGCCCAGCGGACGAAACAGAAAACCGACGCCGAAGGTGGCAAACGCAGCAAGCGTGCCCATGGCAGGGCTAATCTGGGGAAAGAATTCACGGTTAAACACCAGCGCAGCGGTAATACCGTAGAGCAGAAAGTCATACCAGTCGACGACGGCACCTGCGAAGCTACCTAAAGCGGCGCGGCGGGCGCGGTTAAGCGAAGGTGTCTCCTCGTCGCGGCGAGCGGAGATGAGGGTGGAGTCCATAGTTGTCCTGTCTGTACTGATTTTTAATTATTGGTATAAGAAAAGGTCACTCACATTGCGGCCGTCATATTGACGGAACCTATGAGACTACCGCGATGAGGGGGGAGAGGAAACTGATTTTATTTCCTGATGGGGTGATGCAATACGGCTACGCTATGCTTATCAGAGTCGGGAAAAGGCAAAGGAAAGGATTATGCGTCGTATGAAGGTTGTGGGCTGTCTGGCTGCGCTATTCTTCAGTCAATATGGCCTGGCGGTGAGCTACCCACTCCCTCCCGAGGGCAGCCGCCTGGTGGGGGCGCCGATCACCATCACCGTGCCTGAAGGCAATACCCTGCCGCTCGAAGCGTTTGCAGCCCGGCACGGACAAGGGTTGAGCAATATGCTGGAAGCCAACCCGGGGGTGGATCCATTTTTACCGCGAGCCGGAACTCAGCTGGTGGTGCCGCAGCAGCTTATTCTGCCGCCAACGGTGCGCGAGGGGATTGTGGTGAACGTCGCGGAAATGCGTCTTTACTATTATCCACCCGGCAGCAATACGGTTGAGGTGCTGCCTATTGGCATCGGTCAGGCCGGGCGCGAAACGCCGCGTAACTGGGTAACCGCCGTTGAGCGCAAGCAGGAAGGCCCAACCTGGTCACCCACGCCAAACACGCGACGCGCTTACGCGAAAGAGGGTAAAACGTTACCCGCGTTCGTTCCCGCCGGGCCGGATAACCCGATGGGGCTGTATGCCCTCTATATCGGCAGGCTATACGCGATCCACGGTACCAACTCCAATTTCGGCATTGGTCTGCGCGTCAGCCAGGGCTGCATTCGCCTGCGTAATGACGATATCAAATACCTGTTCGATAACGTTTCGGTGGGGACGCGGGTACAGCTTATCGATCAGCCAGTAAAAGTAACCACCGAGCCGGACGGCAGTCGCTGGGTAGAAGTTCACGAGCCGCTTTCACGTAATCGCGCTGAATTTGAATCAACGAATAAGGTGCCGCTGCCCATTTCGGCCGTGCAAAGGACGCAGCTGATAAGTGAAGGGGCGGGCGCTGAGCTGGAACGTCGGTCGGGGATGCCGGTGAAGCTTGCTATGTCCGCTGGCGCTGCGCTTACCGGGCCTGGAGCACCGTAGGTCGGGTAAGGCGAAGCCGTAACTCGACAATTTTACCAGCCGCAGAAAAGCAAAAAGCCTGCTATAAAAGCAGGCTTTTCAAATTTGGCTCCTCTGACTGGACTCGAACCAGTGACATACGGATTAACAGTCCGCCGTTCTACCGACTGAACTACAGAGGAATCGTGTGAACGGGGCGCATATTATCGACCTGCGTACGCCTTGTCAAAGGATGGATCGTCGACTTTTGATTGTTTGCTGACAAAACCAGCAAAGTGGCGTTTTTGCCAACGGAGTGCACCAAAATTGTGCAGATATACCCCGAATGGGGCAGATCGGAAACCACTGTCCTCGTCTCAAAACAGGCATCAGTGATTAGCTTTCCTTATTTTCAGCCGTTTAGCAGAGGTTTACACACTCTGTAAAAAACTGGCATCCATATTGCAAAACCTGTTTAACAACACAGCCGTTACCGGCACGCTATTTTCGAACAGGGGGCAACATGAACTTAAGACGACTGAAATACTTCGTAAAAATCGTCGATATCGGCAGCCTGACCCAGGCGGCTGAAGTGCTGCATATCGCGCAGCCTGCGCTGAGCCAGCAGGTCGCGACTCTGGAAGGCGAAATGGACCAGCAACTGTTGATCCGCACCAAGCGCGGCGTAACGCCTACCGAAGCGGGAAAAATTTTATATACCCATGCCCGCACGATCCTGCGTCAGTGCGAGCAGGCGCAGCTGGCCGTGCACAATGTGGGTCAGACCCTGAGCGGGCATGTCTCTATCGGGCTGGCACCGGGAACGGCCGCATCGTCTGTTACCATGCCGCTGCTACAGGCAGTGCGCGCTGAGCTACCGGAAGTGCTGGTTTATCTGCATGAGAACAGCGGTTCCGTGCTTAATGACAAACTGCTCAACGGTCAGCTGGATATGGCTGTGCTGTACGATCGCTCACCGGTTGCCGGCATCACCAGCCAGCCGCTGCTGAAAGAAGATCTTTATCTGGTCGGGACCCGTGACTGCCTGGGGCAGAGCATTGATTTAACCGCCGTGGCTGAGATGAACCTGTTCCTGCCGCGCGACTACAGTGCCGTGCGCGTGCGCGTCGACGAAGCGTTCTCGCTGCGCCGTCTGACGGCGAAGATCATCGGCGAGATTGATTCCATCTCCATGCTGACCGCCGCCATTGCCAGCGGCATGGGGGTCACGGTACTGCCCGAGTCTGCCGCACGTTCACTGTGCAGCGCGGCGAACGGCTGGATGGCCCGCATCACCACGCCATCCATGAGCTTACCGCTGTCGTTGAATATGTCTGCGCGCGGCTCCCTCTCCCCGCAGGCGCAGGCGGTAAAAGAGATCCTGATGTCTCTGGTCAGTAAGCCGTCCCTGGAAAATCGCGAACTGCAACTGGTCAGCTGATATTCCAAATAAGCATAAGATGCTGGTTTTTATTATTTGTTCTACAGCCCGGCTGACTCTAACAATAGCCTTATGTCAGATGCGCCGGAGTGAATCGTGAATTTCCAGCAACTTAAAATTATTCGTGAGGCGGCCAGGCGGGATTACAACCTGACCGAAGTCGCCAACATGCTTTACACCTCACAGTCGGGCGTCAGCCGACATATCCGCGAGCTGGAGGAGGAGTTAGGCATTGAGATTTTTATCCGTCGTGGCAAGCGCCTGCTGGGTATGACGGAGCCAGGCAAGGCATTACTGACCATCGCTGAGCGCATTCTCAACGAGGCCAGCAATGTTCGTCGGCTGGCGGATCTCTTTACCAACGACGCTTCGGGTGTGCTGACTATCGCTACCACTCATACACAGGCGCGCTACAGTCTTCCAACGGTTATCAAAGCATTTCGTGAGATCTTCCCGGACGTGCGTCTCGAACTCATCCAGGGCACGCCGCAGGAAATCGAAGTGCTGCTGCATAACGGTGGGGCCGATATCGGTATCGCCAGTGAACGGCTAAGCAACGACCCGCTGCTGGTGGCGTTCCCGTGGTTCCGCTGGCACCACAGCCTGCTGCTACCCGCCGATCACCCGCTGAATCAGGTTTCGCCGCTGACGCTGGAAGAGATCGTTAAATGGCCGCTTATTACCTACCGGCAGGGCATTACCGGACGCTCGCGCATTGATGAAGCGTTCAAGCGAAAAGGACTCACGCCGGACGTGGTGCTGAGCGCGCAGGATTCCGACGTGATCAAAACCTACGTTGAGTTAGGGCTGGGGATTGGTCTGGTGGCCGAGCAGTCAGGCGGAGAATATGAAGCCGGTAATCTGGTGCGTCTGGATACGCGTCACCTGTTCGACGCCAATACCGTCTGGCTGGGGCTGAAGCGTGGGCAACTTCAGCGCAACTACGTGTGGCGCTTTATCGAGCTGTGCAATGCCGGGTTGTCGGTGGATGAGATCAAACGGCAGGTGATGGAGCCGGAAGAAGTGGCGATTGATTATCAGATTTAAGTTTTTGCCCGGCGGCAAGTTGCCTGCCGGGCCAGCGGGCAAGGTGAAGGGGTTGGTCTCGTGTCTGTTACCCTTCGCATTAACTGTGTTCGTGAGCGTTGCGGCCAGGCACAACGTCATCAGACTCAGCTTTATATTTTTCTTCATGATCACCTCCCTTGAAAAAGGCGCTAGTTTGAACAAGGGTTCATGCAGAGGTATGAACCCTTCAACGGATATGTCATTTCAGTGCATTCATCACCAATGCGGCACTGCATGCAGGCATGCAAACGCCTTTATTTTTTCACATCAGCAACGCGCATCCCGTGGAGCTGCTCATCCGTAATGGTGTTACCCGCCTTGAAGTAATCGATCACGGCGTTAGAAACGTAGTAACCACCTCGTGTATTACGTGCTTTACCCTCGGTGAAGGTGCTAAAACCATCACCGCCGTCAGCAAGGAAGCTCTGGGTGGCAATGTGGTAGACTGTCGCATCTTCAATCGGTTTACCGTTAAGTGTAAATTCGACAACCCGCTGACCGATCGGTTTACCGCTGTCATATTTCATCTCCAGGCCTTTTGATACCTGCAAGACGCCATTGCTTAAACTTGCGGCATGCTCCATCAACGTGCGTAATTGTTTGCCCGTGAGGTCCATTGTGGCCAGCTCGTTAGGGAATGGAAACGTACTAATGACGCCGCCCATCGTAATCGGGCCAGACGGGATTTCATTGCGAATACCGCCGGAGTTGGTCAAGGCTAACTGGGTATCTTTACCTGCTGCCGCCAGTAACGCATCCGCAGCCAGATTTCCCAGCGAGGCCGATTCACCATAAGCACGCGTCAATTCCACCGGCGACTGCGCCACCGTTTGTTGAACTTCTTCATCCAGCTTCTTGTTCCAGCCGTCAATGACCTTTTTCGTTTGCGGGTCGGGCTTCCATTCATCCGCATAAATGGTTTTAAGTTCAAATTTTTTCACCGTAAACTGATGCGGCTTCGTGTAATCCAGCACCAGTTTCCCCACATCAATACCGCCGCTGTCGGTCGAGAGGATCAGCGTATTGCCTACTTTAATCGGTTCCGGCGTACCGACATGTGCATGTCCCGTAATCAGAATATCCAGACCTTTCACCTGGCTTGCCGTCTGAATATCTTTATCCAGCGCACGGCGCACGTCGGTCCCTCCCATACTGGACTGACGCGCCGGTGTGCCTTCATGAACCAGCAGTACGGTTAAGTCAACTTTGCCTTTCAGTTCATCTAAATAGCGTTGCAGCCATTTAATTTCATCCCGCGCTTCAATACCTACGCGCGTTGCTGCGGAAACGGTATCGTCGAATGCAAACACGCCGTGTAAACCAATGACGCCAATTTTCACGCCATCTTTTTCGATAATGGTATAAGGCTTATCCCAGAATAATTTGCTGCTGTTCTGATAAAATATGTTGCCCTGCACAACAGGGAATTTCGCCTGGCTTAACTGTAATAGCGTATTGTCCCAGCCATGATCAAATTCGTGATTACCTATCGTGACAGCATCAAATGGCATGGTATTCATAATATCAATAATTGCTTTTCCTTTCGTTAAGCTACTGATATAAGGGCCGGTAAAATAATCACCCGCATCAAAAAACCATGTTGCTTTACTTTTTTCTTTCTCCTGCTTTACCAGAGTGGTGATATTCGCCCAACCACCGACATCGCGTTTACCTTCAGCAATCCAGGGGACTTTATAAGGTTCCACATGGGCGTGCAGATCGTTGGTATAAATAAAGGTGACATCCTTGGCACCGACACAAAAGGGTAACGCCAGAAAAATACCTATGCTAATCGCTTTTATATTCACAATCCGTTCCTTCCAGTTATATAAAGATTCGGTACTTTACGTTCTGAAAGGATTTTTTATGCGAGTCTGCTCACACAAACAACCCGGTATTATCAGGCAAAATCATCGACCACTTAAAATCGTTGGTGACGCATTTTGACTTTGTTTACGATTAATACCTGCAAATCGTTTGGTTGCCGCAACTTAGGGCTGCCAATATCTGCATCTGCTGATTACCGTTGGCCTGACTACAGACTGGGATTCCCGGCATTACACTGTCGGGCTTGCGGGAGTTATCCCCCGCTGTTTGATGAACAACAATTTAATGAATGGCTAGCCGCTCATTTAAAGGCATATGCCACAGACAACGGTTATTTTTGTCCTGAATGTTATAGCCAGAAAATTATTTGTTATGGTTATAATCCACAGAGAACACAGCGCGTTCAGTGCCGGGCCTGCAAAAAAGTCTGGACACCTAAACGGCAAATAAAAAGATCAATCGTCCCCCCTGAACGTATCGAAACTATTTCACTCATTGTGCCATTCCAGGGAAGTTGTGCAGAACAAAAACTGTATGTGCTTATCAGTTTCGACGCCGACCGTGGAAGTGTTCTTCATATCTCCACAAATTTTACTCCGCATGCCAGCGGTGAAACGTTAAGGTATCGCTGGCGGGGGCATATTGAACCTGATTTGCGCCATAGTGATATTGTCAATCGGGTTGATATGCGCGAGATGCAGTTTCTACATCGTAGCCAGTTTGATGAAATTCAGTATGGTAGTGCGGCTCTTAAACGTAATGCCAGAGGTGCGATTCTGCGTCCCGTTATCTCGGCTCACGGGCATTTTCGCGTGCTGAACATCCTTTTTCCTCAGATAAAGACACACGTTATTTCACACGAATGTTTTCTTCGAGGCGCTGTCATTACCGCCTGGGCAGATCTCTTTCGCCAGCGGCAAGGTGAGCTTTGGTTTATAGAAGAGGACATCCATGAAGCTGAGAGTGAAATACCCTGGACTTTTCTGAGAACCACGCAGCATGGCTGGTGGCAAACTCAGTGGCAACTTTGGGGGCAGGGGAAAAACCGCAGGATGGTATGTTCTTTGACAGGGGGGGGATAAACGTAACGCTAAAATAGTCTCTTTAACTGCCAGCAGGAACTTTTGCCATTGGTTATACAAACAAGCTGAATTTTCGCGCAATACCAAATTGTCCGCTGGGCGCGTAATGCAAATTCTCCTTTCTCTGGCAAATGAGTATAACCATAATCTTACACAAACGTTGTCTGGCACGAGTACCGGCTAAATCTGTCTGGTGCTAAAGTTACGCCCTCTGTTCCTGGTATATAACGTCAAGGGGCCATGCAGATACATGAACCCTTTTAACATTTGCAGGGCGATCAAGGGGTAATTAAAACCGGCTGATCGCTGGCTAATCAATTACCACCATAGGTTATATAAGTAAAAAAAAAACTTTACCTTTAACAGGGGGTAAGCGGGGGGAGGGGGCAAAAACGCAAACGGCAACCCGGTACCGTCCTGCATTTCTCAGGCGCAGAAAAGCAAAAAGCCTGCTTTAAAAGCAGGCTTTTCAAATTTGGCTCCTCTGACTGGACTCGAACCAGTGACATACGGATTAACAGTCCGCCGTTCTACCGACTGAACTACAGAGGAATCGTGTGAACGAGGCGCATATTATCGACCTGCGTGCGCCTTGTCAAAGGGGAAAACACCGTTTTTGTTCGTTTGCCGAGAATTTCAGCAAACCGATGATTTAATAGCAAATTTGCTTTCAAATTGCACAGTGAGTCGCGCCGCCCGCAGGCAGGCGGCGCGCAGGATCAGAACAGAACGGAATAGTTCAGACCAAACGTACGTCCACGGCCTTTATAGGTATACAGACCCGGTGCGCCGTAGGTTGGGCTATACAGCCCCGGTGCGCGCTGGCCCCAGGCGGTGGTGTAGTCTTTGTCGAGCAGGTTTTCCACGCTGAAGCTGACTTTGCCCACCGGCAGGGCGTAGCTGCCGAGGAAATCAACGGTGTTATAGCCATCGATCTTCTTACCGTCGGCATCAGACACGTCAAAGGTTTGCGTACTCTGCACGCGCAGCGCCCAGTCGCCCGGCGCCCAGTTGACCCATGCGCTGGCTTTCGACGGGCTGGCGCTGTCGACCGTCAGCTTCTCCCATTTGCCGTTTTCACGCGTTTCGGACTTGATGGCGTTGAAGTTCGCGCCGGTGCTCCAGACGCTGTCGGTGAAGAAATAGTCCACCTGGCCCTCAACCCCGTAGATACGACGTTTGTCGTCTTCCAGGTTGATGGTCATGTCGCTCTTGTTGATGGTGATGGTTTTATCCGAGAGCGAGTAGTAGGCCGCCACCTGCGTACGCAGGTTATCGCCAGTGAAGCGCCAGCCCAGCTCGTAAGCGTTGACCTTAATACCGTCCAGCGTCGAATCGTTCACGTTCACGCTGTTTTGCAGGCGATAGTGGCCGTCAACCAGCTGATAGGTGCCTGAACCGTAATATTTGGCCAGGTCCGGAATTTCAAAGCCCTGAGAGAAGTTAAACCACAGCTGCTGCTGTTCGGTCAGACGACCGAGGATCCCGGCGTTAAACAGGAAGTTATTGTAATCGGTTTTCCCGCCCGGCACCGCGTCAGCGGAGGTCGCTTTACCCGTGGCGATTGCCTGCTGTTGGGCGTAACCGACAAAATCGTCCACCTTGTTTTCGGTGTACTGGTAGCGTACGCCGCCGCTCAGGGTGATGGCGTCAATGTCGTAGCTGGCTTGCAGGAACGGCGCGAGGTTGGTAATGCTGTAACCCGGATAACGGCCCACGTTGTAGGCGTTGTCCAGCTCCATGCCGCCGCTTGCCGCTGCTTTGCTTAAGTCGAAGAACTGCTGGTTGGCGTCGAACGTTTCATGGTCGGCATCCACGCCCCAGGTGAGGGTCAGGTCGTCCATCGGCTTGCTGTTCAGCGTCAGCTTGCCACCGTAAAAATCGGTTTTCTGCTGGGACGCGCCAATGCTGGTCACCGTGCCTTTGCTCAGCGTCGGGAACGGGTAGTAGGTCAGGCTCTCATCACGGTAGTAAATCTGCGCAACCAGATCCTGTCCCCAGAAATCCGTGTTCGAATATTGCAGGTTAATCAGATGGCGCTCTGTGCCCGGGATACGGTCAGAGTTGAGGTTGTCTTTGTTGTAAGCTTTGGCATCGCCCGTGACCGCCGCAAAATTCTCCCCGAGGTACAGGCCATGCTTCCCGTCGGATTCGCTCTTGTAATACTGCGTGGTTAACTGGAGCTGCTGATGATCGTCAATGTTAATGGTACCGGTGCCCATCACGTCGATACGGTCGGAATACTGCAAGCCGGTCTGGGTGTTATCGATGATCACCTCGTCGCCGTTGCCGTCATACCAGCCGCCGTAGCGCTGGTAGGAGACCGACAGACGGCCAGAGGCGTTATCGTTACCGCCGCTCACGGCTGCTGAGACGTTCTCATCATGATCGTTGTGGCTGTTAAATCCGCTTTTTGCCCCGGTCTGGAACTCCACTTCGGTCTCCGGCTGGCCTTTTTTGGTGACGATGTTCACCAGCCCGCCGGTGCTGCCGCCGCCGTACAGCGAGGTGGCGCCGGAGATGACTTCGATACGGTCAATGTTGAACGGATCGATAGAGTCGAGCTGGCGGCTGTCGCTGCGGGACGAGTTCAGACGTACGCCGTCAACCATCACCATCATGGAGCGACCGCGCAGGTTCATACCGTAGTTGGTGCGTCCCTGGCTGCTAACGTCCATGCCGGGGATCAGCTGGGCCAGCACGTCTTTGATCTCTTTCCCGCCCTGTACCTGCTGCTCAATTTCCGCCCGCTCAATAACCCAGGTGGTTTGCGCCATCTCTGCCACGCTGCGATGTGCCCGGCTGGCGGAAACCACAATATCTTCTTCCTTTTGTTCTTCCGCCCACGCAGAGGTTGAAAGCATGGCAAGCAAACACGGATTTAAAACCCAAAGATGAGAACGTTTCATTGTTATGTTGATCCTGAATGTGTGTGTCAGTACTCGGTGGTCTTCATTAATGATTTAAAAACCTGGCTGCTCTCCGGGCTGGTGGTGCTCCGCCAGTGGATCACGCCGGGGGTGGTTGCCAGCTCAAACGGCTCGTCAGCGTGGGCGCGATTCAGAATTCGCGCCGCGCGCCAGGCCATCAGGCTGAGCTGGGGTTCGGCAATACCGAGACGGTGCATCCCGGCATTCACGGCGAACAGGCGGTTGCTCTGCGGGCCGTCCCATTCAAGGGTGAAATCGTTGTTGATGCAGAAGGCTTCATCCTCATCCAGACGCAGGCGATGAGACAGCGGCGCGAGGAACGCGGGCTGCACGGCGCGGTAGCCGGTGGCGAAAATCACCACGTCGCTCTCCAGCTGCTCACGGCCGCCGTCCAGGTGATGCTGAATGCTGAGGCGATGTCCGGTTTCCTGGCGCGTCAGCGCCGTTACCGAGCGGGACGGCATCAGGTGCGCCCAGGGTTTTTCACGCAATACTTCGAAGCGGTGGTACATGGCGCGGTATATCGCCAGAAGTGACTCGGTGGTGATCCCGTCGGAGGTCATCTTCTGCTCGTGCAGCATCTGACGACGGGCGTCATCACCAAGGGTGGAGAAGCTGTCCACGTACTCCGGCGTGAAATACTCATTGGCAAACGCGGCTTCATCCAGCGCGTTGTAGTTGTTGCGGCGCGATACCCAGTTGAGGCTCAGCGGCTGGCCCCATTCCCCACGGAAGATATTCAAAAACAGATCGGCACCGCTCTGGCCGCCGCCGACGACGGTGACGCGCTTGCCCGCTAAATTCGGCGTGCGCAGCATCATTTCGCTGGCGTGGAAGCAGGTGTCGTCCTGCGCGGTGACGCAGTCGGGCAGATTGATCTGCTTCCCAATCCCCACGCAGACGTGGCGCGCCAGGAAGCGATCCCGCTGGGTCACGACCTCAAACAGGCCGTTTTGCTCATCAAAGCGGACCTGCTGCACCTGCTGGCTGAACGCCAGGTTCGTGAGGTTATCCGCCGCCCAGCACAGGTAGTCGGCAAACTCTTCGCGCGAGACGGTGCGCTGCTCGGTGGTCAGAAAACGGTAGAACTTTTTGCGCTGCACCAGGTAGTTCAGAAAGCTGTGGCGGTTGGTCGGCTCCACGGCGCTGACCAGATCCTTCAGGAAGCTGGTCTGCATGTGGCAGTCCGGCACCATCATTCCCGGATGCCAGGAGAAGTGCGGCTTGCGTTCAAGAAACAGCGAGCTAAAACCGTCCAGCCCCTCTGCCAGCGCGGCAATACTGAGGTTGAACGGACCGATACCAATGCCGATGAAATCATACGTTTTCATTGCGCTGACTCCTGGGAGACCAGAAAAAGAGGGTTATCAAGATCGCAGACATAGTTCGGCAGCATGCGGCTGCCGCCGTCGTGTTCAGAGAAGGTCAGTTTGACCGGGTTGAGGATCACGCGAATAATCTGCGGCTTAAACAGGTCGAACTTCACGAAGCGTTCTGCCAGATCCGGGTGGGCGGCCATATAGCGCTGTAATACCCCGGCCAGGATCTGGTAGAAGCGGGCTTCGCTCACGCCGCTTTGCAGGGTGAGACGGGAAATAAAGCGCAGCACCGTGACAAAGTTGCCGGTTTGCAGATCGTGGATGATGTACTCCGCGCTGAGGCGCGCCGTCACCGCTTTTACCTGTTCCGGCAGGGTCTGTGCCTGCGGGAAATCTTCATCCACCAGGCGCATATCACCCTGGAAATCCTTCAGCAGAATGCGCTGTGGAACGTAATCTTTCATCACCAGCGTCACGTTCTGGCCGTGGGCGATGAGCGCCACCCCGTAGCGGCAGAGCAGGTGATAGAAAGGGATCACCGTCGCCTCAAACAGCTTGTCCAGCCATGCATCAGCGGTTAACCCCGAGCGTTTGATCCACGCGTCAATCAGCGGGCGCCCCTGGTTATCGGTTTCCATCAGCGCCGCCATCAGCACTGCCTGTTCGCCATCCTGTAAATAGCAGGATGGGTTCTCGCGCCAGATCACCCCCAGCATCTCCTGATAGCGGTACGGCGCTTTCGGCAGAGCCGCATAGCCCGGATGTGAGAGATACCCGGCAGCGGGTTCGCCAAGCACCTGCGCCCCAGAGCGGGCAAGCGAGGCATCGCTGGCGAACTGTTGCTGAAGCCAGCGCGAGGCCAGCGGACCGGCGGCAATGTACTTGCCCGGAATGCCGCGATAGCAGGAGGTGTTGTAGATGGTCAGCGGCAGCTTGATGTCATACGGCGCGCGACGGCTGGCATTGGTCAGCGTGCGCAGGGACTGCTGGGCAAGATACTCGTCGCCAAACTCGCCCAGCTCCACCATTTCGCCGCGCGCGAGCTGCGCCAGGAAATGGATGGCAATTTTTTGCTGCCACTGCCACGGGTGCAGCGGCACCGGCAGCCAGCTGTCGTCCAGATCCAGCCCCTGCCAGCAGGCGTTGAACCGCTCGCGCTCGGCATCATCCATGGCGCTGGACAGCAGAGTGTGAATGTCACAATCGGCGTCGCTGCTCCAGACCAGATGCGCGCGCTTAACGGCGACCCAGTGCAGGCGAAAACGTCCGCAATATTCAGGCGCATACTGGCGTAGCGCATCCAGCCCCCAGCCGCGGCGTCCCTTGTTGAAAATAAACTTCGGGTGACCGCGCATCAGACACTGTAATTCGTCCGGGTCGAGGTGGATCAGCGCATCGGCATCCAGGGTTTCACGCGCCTGCAACAGCTGCATGTCGCCCCGCAGCGTGGCGTAGAGATCTTCCATGTGCTCCGCCGTTTGCGCGTCGCTCATCTCCAGCACGGTGGCCAGTTGCAGCAGCGCGTTTTCCGCTTCAACCGCCGCGCCGCTGGTGGTGGTCAGGGTGTCAGGGTCGATATGCA
This sequence comes from Enterobacter cloacae complex sp. IR5418, assembly GCF_049238105.1. Taxonomy (NCBI): domain Bacteria; kingdom Pseudomonadati; phylum Pseudomonadota; class Gammaproteobacteria; order Enterobacterales; family Enterobacteriaceae; genus Enterobacter; species Enterobacter cloacae complex sp. IR5418. Next base: position 19,542 of record NZ_JBMKHS010000016.1, read on the forward strand.
GCCAGCCCCAGATCCCACGCGTGGCGCAAAACTGCCAGGTCGCGTTGCCCATGCTGATGCGCCAGCCGTCCGCCGAAACCGGTTCGGCGCGCAGGGTGCGTTCATATTCCAGTTCAGCGAGGATCTTCGCCACCATCTCGCGGTTCACTTTCTGCCAGAGTGCGTTCACAGTTCCACCTCGTGGAAGAAGCGGTGACGCTCGCTCATGATGAGACGGGAGCGTTTGTGCGGGAAGTCGAACTCTTTCACCGTGTCGAAACCGGCGGACGCCAGATGGCGGAACAGACGCTGGTTGTCGAAGCGCGGTTCCGCCACAATGCGCGCCGTGCGCGGCTCATCGAGATACAGATAGTGGCTGAGGCCGCGCAGCCAGCTGCGGATATACTGCGCCCCGCGCCAGCTCTCTTCGCCCACCAGCATGTGCAGCCCGCGGTCAAAGGGCTGCCAGCGGTAGTGACGGCCAATGCGGTCTTCTGCCGCCCAGTAGAGTTCAAAATAGCCGAACGGCTGGTCGTCGAAGCAGCCGATAACAGGGTAGCAACAGGTCGAGTCGAGCTGGCGACGCAGGTAGTTTTCCTGTTCTGCCTGCGGCCCCGCCATCTCCCAGAAGGCATTCACGCGCGGGGTGTTCATCCAGCGGGTAAAACGCTCGCCATCCAGCGCTACGTCCGCCACGCGGAAGCTCAGGGTGCGCTTAATCTGCGGATCGTAACGGCGATACACTTCGCCCTGCGGACGGTGAGGGCGCACCGGGAAGTACAGCTGACGGCTCTCATCAAACTGCATGCCGCCGCTCACCTGCGGACGTTCGCCTTTCAGCCACAGCGGCAGCTGCCAGAAAACGCCGCGCGCCAGATAATCCCCGTGAACCAGGCTAAACAGCGCCTGCGCCTGCGGTTCATCCTGCCAGGCAGCCCACGGCAGGGTAATACCCGTCAGGGCGGGCGCGGCAACAAACAGCTGGTCGAGGGCGTCCACCAGCCAGCCGTCTGGTAGCCCGGCCAGACGCTCCAGCACCGCGCTGCCGTCAAGACCCAGCGTCAGCGGCAGGTTTTGTTCCGTGGATGTGCAGCGGAAGCCGTAACCGGAATGGACGATATTCGCAATGGCCATCACGCCTTCTCCTTATAAAACGGGTTGCTAAAGTCGAAATAGATCACCGCAGGATCGGCGATGGTGTTTTCGTTGCGATCGTGCAGGTAACAGAAGAAGTTGCCTTTACAGTTCCAGGTCGGGCTGTCGAGCACGTAATCGAGGCAGCGGGTCTGCTTCGCCGTCTTGCGCAGTTCCGCCAGCGCGTCACGTACGCGGGACATCAGGCTCTCTTCGCTGTCGAACCCGGCAGCGGCAAGCGCGGCGGTGACGGCAAGGGTGGAGTTCAGCAGCAGGTAGTACGGGAAGTAGCGCAGCAGCTGGCTGTCGCCAAAGCGGTTTTCTACCCCGGTTTCGCCTGCCTCTTCCAGCCACGCGTCGGCCCCTGCGGTCCAGGCGCTGCCCTGGCAGTCGCGGTAGATCAGCCCAACGGGGAAATCCTGCTGCATCTCAACGAGGATATTTTGCTGGTGCGCCAGCAGGACCAGACCGTAGTCCGCCTCGGCGCTGAACAGCGGAAGCAATACGCGGTCGCAGTAGGCATCCAGCCAGCAGCGCGCGGCCTGGGCGAGCGGGAGATCCAGACGCTGGCTCAGACGGCGCACCGCCGCCGCCAGCAGGCTGTCGCCGCCGTCCGGTGCGGCCTGGGTCAGGCTCACCAGTACGTTGGTTTGGGTTGCCGGGGTATCAAACAGCAGATTGACGCGCAGGGCCATCAGGCTCTCTTCCTGAACGACGCCGTTTTCGTCACGCAGCCCAGCCCAGCCGTCTTCCTGCATCACGCGCATGGTCGGGTAGCGCGCCTGAAGTTCCTGCCAGCGTGCCGTTTTCGCCAGTCGTGCCAGGCGCATGCCGCGCTTAACTTCTTTCACCGACAGCGTGCGCACGGAGTTGGTCAGGCGTACGCTCAGGGAAAACTTAATCATGTCGTTGTTGGTTTCGCTGTACAGCGAGCGGGAGGAGCTGGTGGGCAGCCAGTGCGCACCGGCTTCGCCCAGATCTTGCAGGGCACCGTTTTCCGCCAGACGCTGGCACCAGTCCTGCTCCAGCAGATAGTCGGCCTGCCACGGATGCATCGGCAGCAGCCAGCGGGTGTCGGTGAAATGACCGAGCAGCTCGGGTGCGCTCTGGGCGGCGAAGCGCAGCAGACGTTCCCGCAGAGAGACATTCAGGCTGTCGCCGGCGATCAGCGTATGCTCAACCGCAAACCAGCGCAGCGGGAAGCGGGAGGCGAAATCTGGCAGATAGCGGCGCGCCTCGGCCTCGTTAAACGGCTCGTGCGATTTCGGGGCAGGGTGAAAAGCATGGCCGACCAGCAGCGCCTGTTCCGCGTCGGCAAAGGTCAGCGGCGTATCGCGCAGGTTTGCCCAGTTGTGACGTAAATCAATGGCCTGCCAGGTATGCGTATGGCTTTCCAGAACGCGCTGCCTGAAGCGAGCCAGCGTATCGGCGTCCAGAGTGCCTTTTACTGACTCTTTTTGAAGAATAAAATCAATCAGTTGATGAAATGTGACCGCGTCACCGCCGTCGCTGTCGGCCTGAATCAGCGTTGCCGGGAAATGATACTGGTGATGCTGCGTGGGGGAGAAATAGCGAACCGGAACCCGGATGGTCTGGGTTGGGGAGAGCGGGATATGAATCTGCGATAACTCATCCGCACGGGTTGCGGGAAGATAGTGCCAGTCCTTCGTTTCGCGCAGCAGCGCGTTCAAAAAACACTGGGCCGCAACATCTGTACCGGCGGAGCGGGGCAGAGTACGCATAGATGTACTTCATTCCATGACTGATAATAATTCTCGTTATGATATTCATTCTGTTTACAGCCGCAACTATTTTTGCAATATTTGTTTTCACAAACTTCATAATTTCCACACATTTATTGACATTATCTTCACAATCTTATGCGCACCCGTACTGAAAATCTCACCGACGTTGTGGCTCCGAAAGCTAACTGGCCCCTGGCACTGGGCGCAGGTTTATTAGGTATTGGGCAAAACGGTTTGCTGGTCATGCTGCCGCAGCTGGTCTCTCTGACCGGACTATCGCTGTCCGTCTGGGCCGGGCTGTTGATGTTCGGCTCAATGCTCTTTTTACCCGCCTCGCCCTGGTGGGGACGCCAGAGTGAGCGACACGGCTGTAAGGTCGTGATGCTGGCTTCGTTAGGCGGTTACCTGGCCAGCTTCGTCGTGATGGCGCTGGTGGTCTGGGCGATGGCAAACGGCGCGCTGAATGCCTTCTGGGGCATGGCGGGGCTGGTTTTGTCGCGCATGCTGTATGGCCTGACGGTATCGGGGCTGGTGCCTGCGGCCCAGACGTGGGCCATTCAACGCGCGGGGCTGGATAAACGGATGGCGGCGCTGGCGACGATAAGCTCTGGCCTGAGCTGCGGGCGTCTGCTGGGGCCGCCTCTGGCCGCGCTGATGCTCAGCGTCAGCCCGGTCGCACCGCTCTGGCTGATGGCGGTGGCGCCGTTTATCGCGCTGCTGCTGGTGCTGCGTGAAGCCGCCGATCCCCCGCTGCCGCCGGTGGTGCATCAGTCGACGCGGCTACAGGCCTCTATGCTACCTTTCCTCATACTGGCGCTGCTGCTGGCGGCGCTGGTCAGCCTGATGCAGCTTGGCCTTTCGCCACATCTTCACCCGTTATTCAATGGTGATGCGGTGCAAATCAGTCATCATGTCGCGCTCCTGCTGAGCCTGGCCGCGCTGGCGACCCTGGCGGCGCAGTTTCTGGTGGTGCGCCCGCAGCATTTTAGCCCGAGGGGGTTACTCTTGCTTGCCGCGGTGCTGATGGTGACGGGGCTTGGGGTGATGTGTCTCGCCAGTTTAGCCCTGTTCTACGTGGGAATTGTCCTCACCTCACTGGGGGCCGCTATGGCAACACCGGGATATCAGCTTTTGCTCAACGATCGCCTGACGACGGGCAAAGGCGCAGGGGTGATCGCCACCAGCCATACGTTGGGGTACGGGGCCAGCGCACTGCTGGTACCCGTGGTGACGCGCTTTTACGGTGAGCAGTTTTTGATTACTGCCGCCTGGGGAATGGCGCTGCTGTTTTTCGCGGTGAGCGTATGGGTACGATCAACCGATCGTACCCCTGCTGAACATTAGTGGAACGGATGAGAGGATGTGCTGGCAGCGTCCTCACTTTGCCGCAGACGCTGGAGCGGATCCTGCTGATAAAACTGGCAGAAACGCTGCCACAACGCCGGGAAGCGTGGGGCGAAAAGCTCAGGTGCGCTAAAGAAATACTCGGACAGCACCGCAAAGCACTCGGCGGGATCGGTCGCGGCGTAGGCATCAATGCTGGCCGCACTTTCGCCCACCAGGTCTATCTCATCCTGGATGTTTTCCATCGCCGCGTGCAGGTCGTGCTCCCATCCCGCGACTTCACGCAGGGGGATCAGCGGCACGCCGCTGGCGCGATCGCCGTTGCGGGTATCCAGCTTATGCGCCACCTCGTGAACGATCAGGTTGAAGCCCGAGGCATCAAACGAATCCTGAATATCCAGCCAGTTGAGGATTATCGGCCCTTGCTGCCAGCTTTGTCCTGACTGCACCATACGCTGGTTATGCACCAGACCGATGTCATCCTCCCACTCATCATCGACGATAAACGGCGCCGGGTAGATCAGCACTTCGTGGAAGCCATCCAGCCACTCGATGCCTAACTCCAGCACCGGCAAGCAGAATAGCAGGGCGATTCGCGAATTTTTAAGCGGATCCAGTTCGAAGCCCTGTAGCGGCACCAGCCGTTTTTGCTGTAAAAAACGCTCGGCCAGCTGAATCAGCCTGGATTGCTCTTCAGGCAAGAGATTCGCCAGCACGGGGATCGCCAGAGCCTCATCCCAGGGCAGCGCCATATTTCGACCAGCTTCGTTCGTTTTCCAGGGCCACTTAATCATCGCTTTGCTCGTTACTCGCACGTGAACAAAATGGAAAGGTCAGGGGCTGTTAGCATGCCAACATACACTGTTTAGCAGTATGACACTCCTCTTCGGCTGTTTGCAGACTGGCAGCCTGTTTAAGAGGAATCCAGCCCGCATAAACTATCACTATGTGCCGTCAGGTTGATAGCGCTTTAGGGGTATCCCCTTCATTTTGTGAAGTATGTCGTGCGCGGCTATGATAAATCTCTTCTTACTCTACCGTGCTTAAGGATCCCGTCAGTATGCCCGTCAATTTTGACCTCAACGATCTCTACGCCTTCCGCGCACTGCTGGAGTACGGCAATTTCCGTCTTGCGGCAGAGTCTATCTGCCTTTCCCAGTCGGCGTTGAGTCGCAGAATTGAAAAGCTGGAGGCGGCACTGGGGGCAAAACTATTCGACAGAACCACCCGGCGCGTCACGCTGACCCTGTATGGTCAGACCTTTGCCGACCGGTGCGGGCAACTGCTTGCCGATGTGGAATCCATGCTTTCGGATATCGATAAAGCCAGCGAGGAGCGCACGGGGCTGATCACCGTGGCGACGGTGCCGTCAGCCGCCTGTTACTTTATGCCGGATGTGATCCGCCGCTTTCAGTCCCGTTACCCCCGCGTACGCATAAAACTGATCGACAGCAGCGCCGGAAATGTCATCGAGGCCGTTACCCGCGGACAGGCCGATTTCGGTATCTGCTTTGCACAAAGTTTGCAACCCGACATCGAGTTTGTCCCGCTGGTGGAGGACGTCTACGTCGCCGCCTGCCGACGAGACAGCCCGCTTGCAAAAAGAAAAAGCCTGACGTGGCAGGCTTTTTATCAGCAGGATTATATCGGTCTGGATAAGACCTCTGGCAACCGCAATCTTCTCGACCAGCGGGTCGGGCATATTCGGCCTGAGCGCCCCAGTATATGCGAAACGCGGCACGTAACGACCATGCTGGGGATGGTGGAAGCGGGCATCGGCATTGCGGCCGTTCCCGCTATGTCGATGCCCCGCGCAGAGCATTCATTGCTGACGTCGGTGCCTTTGATCGAGCCAGAGGTCAGGCGAACCGTGGGGCTGATTCGCCGTCGCGGGCGGATCCAGTCCTATATTGCTGCCGAACTGGAAACGCTGATCACTGAGCAGTATCGCGAGTTGCACTGACGGGCATTAAGCCCGTTGCCGTGATGACGCTGACGGCCTGTGGCGAGGAGAGAAAGGCCAGCAACGCTTTCCCCTGTTCAGGATGGTCGGCCTTCTGCGTTACGGCTCCGGCGAAACGGGTAATGTACTGCATGTCGTCAGGCAACTTACCCACAAACGTCACCCCCGGTACCGGCAGAAGTTCGCTCACCTGCTGAAAGCCGAGATCGTATTTCCCTTTAGCCACTTCAGACGCCACCGGAATGCGCTCAACCCGGTGCGCTTTATCGTGAACCTGACCGTCGATGCCCAGCTTACGAAACAGCTCGCTCTCAACATACCGGCCGCTGGCGCTGTCGGAATAAGCCATGGAATGTGCCTTCAGCAGCGTTTGCCGCAGGGCGGGCACCGTACTGATATCCGGCACTGGCGCGCCCGCCCTGACGACCATGCCGACGGGTGAATCCGCCAGCTCCACGCGGGAGCCTGGCGCCGTCCTGCGATCCTGTTCCAGTTTCGCCAGCGCATCGCCCACCATAATCACCACGTCCGCTTTTTCGCCCCGGGCGAGCCGGGCCGGAATGGCCTGCGGCGTTTTGCCCATCGACGGGCCGGAGATCAAAACGATCCTGTCCCCGCTTTTTGCTTCGTACTGCGGCGCCAGCTTCTCCAGGGCGGCCTTGAAGCCGCCAGAAATCATCACCGTCACATCCTGTGCAAGCGCGCCCGCACTGAGGGTGGCGAAAGTCAGGGCGGTAATCACCGTTCTGAATGTAAGCATAATGAATCACTCCTCAACGGCGGTTTGCAGGGTTAACGTGCGACGGCGATAGAGATAGAGCGTCGCCAGCAGGGCGCAAACGGCGGCAAAGCTCATCCAGTAGCCCGGGGAGGCTTTGTCTCCGGTGTACTCAATTAAGGCGGTTGAAATGACCGGCGTGAAACCGCCAAACACCGCCGTTGCCAGGCTGTAAGCCAGCGAGAAGCCCGCCACACGCACCTCTGTTGGCATGATCTCCGTCAGGGCCGGGATCATCGCGCCGTTATACAGGCCGTAGAGGAAAGAGAGCCACAGCAGCACGGTCAGCATCATGGAGAAGCTCGGGGCTGCGGCCAGCATCGTCAGCGCCGGATAGCTGGTCGCCAGCGCCAGCAGCGTCATGGCGATCAGCACCGGTTTACGCCCGAAGCGGTCCGACAGCGCGCCGCCCACCGGCAGCCAGATGAAGTTAGATACCGCCACCAGCAGCGTCACCAGCAGGCTGTCCGACGCGCTCAGCATCAGGACTTTTTTACCGAAGGTCGGTGCGTAAACGGTGATCAGGTAAAACGCGGTGGTGGTCATCGCTACCATCAGCATGCCCGCGAAGACAACCTGCCAGTTAGCGAGCAGCGTCGAGAAGACCTGACGCATCGCCAGATGGTGGCGACGGGCGCTGAATTCCTCGGTCTCCTCCAGCTTGCGGCGCAGGAAAAAGATGAACGGCACAATCAGACAGCCAAACAGGAACGGGATACGCCAGCCCCATTCGCGAATGGCACTCTCCTCCAGCACCACATTCAGGGCGAAGCCCATCGCCGCTGCGATCATAATGGCGACCTGCTGGCTCCCCGACTGCCAGCTGGTGTAAAAACCTTTGCGGCCCGGCGTGGCGATCTCCGCCAGATAAACCGAAACCCCGCCCAGCTCGGCGCCTGCGGAAAAACCCTGTAACAGGCGTCCGGTCAGCACCAGCAGCGGTGCCAACAGGCCAATGCTCTGATAAGAAGGGATCAGCACAATCAGAAACGTTCCGGCGGCCATAATCGACAGGGTGACGATCAGCCCTTTACGGCGACCCACTTTATCAATGTAAGCCCCCAGGACAATGGCCCCAATGGGACGCATCAGGAAGCCTGCGCCAAAGACGGCGAAGGTCATCATCAGCGACGCAAATTCACTGCTCGCCGGAAAGAACGTGTGGGCGATGTAGGTGGCATAAAAGCCGAACAGAAAGAAGTCGAATTGCTCAAGAAAGTTGCCCGATGTGACGCGAAAAATCGCGCCCGCTTTCGCACGAACCGTTGCAGGTGAGGTTGAGGAAACCATGATTATCTCCAGTTTTATAGTGACGTTATGCTCGTCTGTTTCTGAAAACTGGATCAGGAAGCGGAAATTAATAAGCGCAAATAGCGCATGAACTGATGCGTGTCGTGCATTAATGACAATCTGTTGACCAGGATTTACATATGCAACAATAACTTAACATTTTGGTGATCTTTCATTTACCCGATTTCGCTAAGTTGCTGATATCGCTGTTTTGTGACATCGCGCAGGCAGAAGCCAGGCGGGGGCCTGGCTTGGGATAATCAGCGCAGCGCGTTCGCAATCGCGCTAAACATCAGCGATGCTTCCAGCGGCTGGGCGCTGAATGACGGCTCTGCCTGCGGCCAGGTGGACCACTGGACGATAACCAGATTTTCTTTCTGATTAACCATGATCATCTGACCAAAAATGCCCAGCGCCCAGAGAGAATCCTTCAGCGAATTTTCGGCTGTCGGCTCCACGTGTGTGGCGGTGACCGGCACTTCGTTGTTCCACCACTGGTAGCCGTACAAGCCCTTTGGATGCGCGGCGGACACCGACCCTTTGGCCTGCGTCCAGGTGGAGGACTGTTTCACCCAGCCGTCGGGGAGGATCGGCTTTCCGTCCGGCAGCGTACCGTTATGCAGGATAAACTCCCCGAAACGCCCCCAGTCTTCCAGCGTGGCGTTAAACCCATGCGCGCCCACGTCGTGCTGGCCTTTGCTGTAGGCATGCCACACGCCGTCGCTCGCCATGCCGTACGGCTGCCAGATGGTCTTCTCCAGATACGCCGCGAGCGTCATGCCGGTGGCGCGCTCAAGCACATCGCCTAACAGCCAGGCGCCACCCGAGGAATAGGACCAGTTTTCACCCGCCGGGTGTTCGCGGTGTAATCCCTTCACCAGGGCGCGCACGCAGTCGTAGGTTCCCGGTTTCGCTTCGCATTCGGTAAGCCGGGCGAAGTCAGATTGCGGGTTGGTGTAATCTTCACTCCACGCCACGCCAGAGGTGTGGGTGATGAGCTGTTTCAGCGTTACACCCTCCCAGGCGGTGCCTTTTAAATCCGGTTCGTATTGGGTAATAAGGTCGTCCAGGGAGTGGATTTTCTCTTCTTTAATTGCAACCCCCACCAGCGCGGAAACCACGGATTTGCCCACGGAGCGCGACGTCCAGAGCGTTGAGTCGGTATTGCCTTCTCCGAGATATTTATAGGCGACTTTGCCATTTTTCAGCACCAGCATGCCGCTGACGTTCTGGCGTTTCAGGTAATCCTGAAGATTGTAAATCTTACCCTTCACCTGATAGCGGGCATCGGTGAGCGGTTTTTCTGCGGGCAGCAGCGGCGTAGCGTTGCCGTGGCGGAACACATCCCCCGCGTAGTTGCGGTAGTCATTGCGAAAGCCCACCACGCGATCGGCCTGGCTCCAGGTGAGCATAGTATGCGCGTCCGGGAGTCTGGCATCGAAAGGTGCCGGGCAGGTGGTGAGGTCGGTACCGTTGCAGGCCGCGAAAACGGCGGGCGAGAGCAGGCTGCTGACAACCAGCGCCGCGAGCAGCGTGCGGTTTGTTTTGATTTTCATCTTTATCTCGTATGGCTCAGGAAGGACTTCAGTTTAAGAACCCGCGCTCTATAATAAAAAGCGCGTTATGGGGGAAAATCCCCCGCAAAAATTGCGTGGAGAATGACGTGGCATCACTGATCTATTCCTTTGCCCAGCTTGAGGCGTTCACCGCCGTCGCTGAGCACGGCAGCCTGATGAAGGCGGCCAGTAAACTCGGCAAAGATCGTACTACCCTGCGGGATCTGATCGATTTCATGGAAGATGGGCTGGGCTACGCTCTGTTCCTGCGGGAGGGGCGCAGCCTGCGCCTGACGCCGGAGGGGGAGCAGCTTCAGCGGCAGGCGCACCTGCTGATGCTGCAGGTCAAAGCGTTTGAGGCGTTTGCCAGAACTGTGCCGGACAGCGCCACGCAGGAGATTGCCCTCGTTTACGATCCATTCACCCCCAGAGCCTTTTTACAGGCGCTGATTGCCACACTGGCGGCGAAAAACATTCGCCTGAGCCTGACCAGCGCATCGCGCGATGAGGCAGAAGCGATGCTGGCAAACGGTCAGGCCGATGTGGGGATCTGCCAGGCGCGCAACCGCAGCGTGGGCAATGAGATGGAGTGGCGAGCGCTGGGGGCGATCGAAATGGATTTTTACGCCGCCACGGCGCTGTTTGCGAAGGCACCGTCGCCGGTGTCGCTGCTCGATCTCTCTCTGGTTCCGCAGATCATTATGCATGCCGCCTCAGACGAGCCGGTTGCCCGTCGCCTGCAAATTTCAGGGCATACGCTTTTCACTAACGAGCTGGAGATGCTGCGTGGCCTGCTGGAGCAGGGGGGCGGCTGGGGCTTTTTGCCGACCCATCTTCACGCGACGCAGTGGCAAAACGTTAAAAGGCTGCCCACCGAAGTGGGCAGCCAGGGGATAAGTCAGACGATGGTCACTATCTGGAAGCCAGGCAGCGACAAGCGCGGGGTGATCAATGAGACGCTGTCGCTGCTTCCGGCGTTATGGAAAAGCTCAGCGCTGTGAGCATCCCTGGCACTGTTTGTTCTGGATCTGCTGGAAGAAGTCGTTGCCTTTGTCATCCACCAGGATAAACGCCGGGAAGTTTTCTACCTCAATTTTCCAGATCGCTTCCATACCCAGTTCGGGATACGCCACGCACTCCAGGCTCTTGATGCTGTTTTGCGCCAGCACTGCCGCCGGGCCGCCGATGCTGCCGAGGTAGAAGCCGCCGTGTTTATGGCAGGCGTCGGTGACCTGCTGGCTGCGGTTGCCTTTGGCCAGCATGATCATGCTTGCACCGTGGGATTGCAGCAGGTCCACGTAGGAGTCCATACGTCCGGCGGTGGTTGGGCCTAAGGAGCCAGAGGCGTAACCTTCCGGCGTTTTGGCCGGGCCTGCATAGTAAATCGGGTGATCTTTCACGTACTGCGGCAGGGCTTCGCCGTTATCGAGCAGCTCTTTCAGTTTCGCATGGGCGATGTCGCGCGCCACGATAATGGTGCCGTTCAGCGACAGGCGGGTAGAGACCGGGTGCGCGGAAAGCTGCGCCAGAATGTCGTGCATCGGCTTGTTCAGATCGATGCTTACCACGTCGCCTTCCCCCTGCTGGCGGAGAGATTCAGGAATGTACTGGCCCGGGTTGTACTCCAGCTTCTCAATCCAGATCCCGTCGCGGTTGATCTTCGCTTTGATGTTGCGGTCAGCGGAGCAGGAGACACCCATCCCGATTGGGCAGGAGGCACCGTGGCGCGGCAGACGGATGACGCGGATGTCGTGGGCGAAGTATTTCCCGCCAAACTGCGCGCCAAGGCCGAGGTTTTGCGCTTCCTGAAGCAGTTCCTGTTCCAGCTGAACGTCGCGGAACGCCTGACCGTGCGCGTTGCCTTCGGTTGGCAGCGCGTCGTAGTAGCGGGTGGAAGCGAGCTTGACGGTTTTCAGCGTCGCTTCTGCGGAGGTGCCGCCGATAACGAAGGCGATATGGTAAGGCGGGCAGGCTGCGGTGCCCAGGGTACGCATCTTCTCAACCAGATAATTTTTCAGCTTCGCCGGGGTGATCAGCGCTTTGGTTTCCTGATAGAGGTAGGTTTTGTTGGCAGAGCCGCCGCCTTTTGCCATGCACAGGAATTTGTATTCGTCCCCGTCCACGCTGTAGAGGTCGATCTGCGCGGGCAGGTTGGTGCCGGTGTTCACCTCTTTATACATATCCAGCGCCGCATTCTGCGAGTAGCGCAGGTTGTCTTCAATATAGGTGTTATACACGCCCTGACTCAGCGCCGCTTCATCGCCGCCGCCGGTCCAGACGCGCTGGCCTTTCTTACCCATAATGATTGCCGTGCCGGTATCCTGACACGTAGGCAGCACGCCTTTCGCCGCAATCTCGGAGTTGCGCAGGAATTGCAGGGCAACGTACTTATCATTCTCGCTGGCTTCCGGGTCGCTCAGAATGGCCGCAACCTGCTTCTGGTGAGAGGTGCGCAGCATAAACGCCGCATCGTGGAAGGCCTGCTGTGCCAGCAGGGTCAGCGCTTCCGGCTCCACTTTCAGCACTTCCTGACCGTCGAACTCGGCAACGGAGACATGCTCTTTGGTCAGCAGATAGTATTCGGTGTCGTCATGGGAAAGCGGGAAGGGGTTCTGATAAAAAAACGGTTTATTCGACATAGTATTGCTCCACAAAAATAAAACCGCCGGAGGAGAAGTCCGGCGGTCAGGAATCAGAACATCATGGACATCCACGGATAGCCAATCAGCAGCAGGGCCGCCAGGAAGATGGCACCGAAGATGGTGCCGAGGCGCCAGTAGTCTTTGGTTGGCAGGTAGCCGCTACCGTAGTAAATCGGGCTTGGACCTGTACCGTACGGGGTGATGATCCCCATTACGCCCAGCGAGGTCACCATCAGCAGGACGAACACGTCCATATTCATGCCCGGAATGGTGGAGGCGATGGTCAGCATCGCAGGCAGCAGCGCCGTGGTATGCGCGGTGGTGCTGGCAAACAGGTAGTGCAGCAGGTAGAACGCCAGCAGCAGAATAATGGTCGCCACGCCCGGAGAGATGCCGCTCATCAGCAGGCCGCCTTCTTTACCCAGCCAGCTAATGAAGCCGGTAGAAGAGAGGCCATCCGCCAGCGCCACCAGGGTAGCGAACCAGACGAAGGTGTTCCACGCGGCTTTGTTACCGGTGATATCGTTCCACTCCAGCACGCCGGTCCACAGCATCAGGCCGACAATGAGCAGGGCCGCCATCGCTGGCTCAATCCACGCCGCGGCGAAGATCCACATCAGCAGCGCACAGCAGACAAACACCAGCAGCAGGATCTCATTGCGCGACAGTTTGCCCAGTTTTTCCAGTTCACGAGTCGCCCACAGCGGTACTTCGTTGTTCACTTTCACTTCCGGCGGGTAGAACCAGTAGGCCAGCAGCGGCATGGTCAGGATCAGCAGGATACCCAGCGGCAGGAAGGCGAGGAACCAGGTCCCCCAGGAGATATCAATCCCGACGGTGCTTTTCACCAGCGCCAGCGCCAGCAGGTTAGGTGCCAGGGCGGAAAGGAACATCGAGCTGGTGATACAGGCCGCGGTGATCGCCACCCACATCAGATACGAACCGATTTTGCGCGCGCTTGGGTCATTGGGTTTTGAACCGTACAGCGGCGGCAGGTTGGCAATAATCGGGTAGATGGTCCCGCCGCTGCGCGCGGTGTTGGACGGGGTGAACGGGGCCAGCAGCAGATCCGCGAAGGTAATGGCGTAGCCGAGCGTCAGGCTGCGACGGCCAAGATATTTCACCAGAATCAGCGCCAGACGGCGGCCGAAGCGGGTTTTGTCGTAGCCCGCGGCGAACATAAAGGCACCGAAAATCAGCCAGACGGTGGAGTTACCAAATCCGCTTACCGCCCATTTAAAGGAGGCGCCCGCCAGCTTGAATTTTGGGTCGGCCAGCTGATCGGGGCTGAACAGCACCCACTGGCTGCACAGGGCAATCGCCACGACGCCGGTAAGACCGATCACCGCGCCCGGCAGCGGTTCGAAGATCAACCCGACGATGACGCCGACAAAGATGGCGAAGTAGTGCCACGCATAAGGCGGCAGCCCTTCCGGAACGGGGACAAACAACAGCAGGACGGCAACAATGACGGGCAGAGCCATCATCAGCAGTCGTTTTGCTGTTCCATTTGATGCCAGATTCGCCGCAGGAGGCGTTACAGCAGTTTTTGTATTCATAGTTTCACGTCTTAAGTTGTCAAAAATTCGTCGTACAGCGAAAACACACTTTCGATTTCTTTATTCACTTTGCTTTTTTTAGTTATTTAAGGTGCGGTTTTGTGTTTTCAGTAATAGCGATTTAACGCATTTTTGTTTGCGCTAAATAAAAAATGATGATGTTTTTATATTGCTCTTTTGGATGTCATAACTATTGATCGCGATCAAATAAACGGAACTGAATGCCTTTTTTTATACTTTTTATAATAACCACTCGGAGTAGTGTGGTTATTCGCTGGTTTTGCACATTTTACGTATCAAAACTATAACATTTAAAATCTGGTGTTATTTTTAAGTTTTGTTTTATGAGGGTTTTTATTGTTTATGGTGCATTGGTTTGACCTTTATTAATTTAACGTTTTTTAAATTATTGTGAACAGGTGAAACAATCCCGCTAACACCAATGTGTTATTAATGTTATCGAAGGGATTAAATAGTTTATTAACTAACGTAATGGCTTTAGAAACTAAAAAAAGCTTTATATTACTATCATGACATCGGCAAAGAACACGAAATAAAAAATCATCCCGATAACGAATTCTTAATTTTTAAAGTTTGGAGTTTCTATTATGAGCACTAACGAACGTATTTTAAGCCCCTTCACATTACCGAATGGTACTGAACTCAAAAACCGTTTGTTAATGGCCCCGATGACAACCTGTACCGGTTATTACGATGGCACCGTGACCAGCGAGCTGGTGGAGTACTACCGCGCCCGCGCGGGCAGCATCGGCACCATTATCGTTGAGTGCTGTTTTGTGGACGACCTCGGCCTGGCGTTCCCGGGCGCAATTGGTATTGATAACGACGAGAAAATCGCCGGGTTGGCAAAAATCGCTGACGCCATCAAGTCAAAAGGTTCCAAAGCGCTGCTGCAAATCTACCACGGCGGCCGCATGGTCGACCCAAAACTGATTGGTGGGCGCACGCCGGTTGGCCCAAGCGCCGTTGCCGCACCGCGTGACGGTGCCGCGACGCCGGTTGCCCTGACCGCAGAAGAAGTGGAAGGTATGATCGGCAAGTTTGGCGAAGCCGTACGCCGCGCAATTCAGGCTGGCTTCGACGGCGTGGAAATCCACGGGGCCAACACCTATCTGATCCAGCAGTTCTACTCCCCAAATTCCAACCAGCGCGACGACGAGTGGGGCGGCAGCCGCGACAACCGCGCGAAGTTCCCGCTGGCGGTGCTGGACATCACCCACAAGATGGTGCGCCAGTACGCGGATGATGCGTTCATCATTGGCTACCGTTTCTCTCCGGAAGAGCTGGAAGTTCCAGGCATCCGCTTTGAGGACACCATGTACCTGCTGGAGAAACTGGCCGCGCGCGGCGTGGACTATCTCCACTTCTCCGTGGGGGCCACCCTGCGTCCTTCTATTGTCGACACCCAGGATCCGACGCCGCTTATCGAAAAATACCGCGCGATGCGCTCTGAGACGCTGGCGCAGGTGCCGGTGATGGGCGTCGGCGGCGTGGTGAATGCTTCAGATGTGAACGACGCGCTGGATCACGGTTACGACCTGATTGCCGTCGGTCGCGCCACTATCGCCTACCCGGACTGGACCGACCGCATTGCGGCGGGTGAAAGCCTGGAGCTGTTTATGGACAGCACCAAACGCGAAGAACTGAGCATCCCTGAACCGCTGTGGCGCTTCTCGCTGGTGGAAGCGATGATCCGCGACATGAGCATGGGCGAATCTAAATTCAAACCGGGCACCTTCACGGAAAAAGTGCAGGACGACACCAGTGAACTGGTGATTAACGTCAGCCTTGAAACCGACCGCATCGCCGATATCGAACTGGCCTCTGGCCCGAGCGAAGACGTGGCCTTTGTCACCAGTTTCGAGGAGATCCGTACCCGCATTCTGGACGCTAACACCCCGCACGTGGACGCGATCACTGGCGCCACCAGCCAGAGCGAGGCGGTGAAGAAAGCGGTCTCTAAAGCGATGCTGAAATCCAGCAAAGCGCTGGCGGCAGAAGAGGGCGCGGACCCGAACGAAACCCGAAGCGTAGATGTTGTCGTGGTCGGCAGCGGCGGTGCCGGTCTGGCGGCGGCCATTCAGGCCCACGACGAAGGCGCGAGCGTACTGATCGTCGAGAAAATGCCTACCATCGGCGGGAACACCATTAAAGCCTCTGCCGGGATGAACGCGGCAGAGACCCGCTTCCAGCGCGTGAAGGGCATTCAGGACAGCAAAGAGCTGTTCTACCAGGAAAGCCTGAAAGGCGGCGGCAACAAGAACAACCCGGAGCTGCTGCGCCGCTTTGTCGAGAACGCGCCGCAGGCCATTGAGTGGCTGGCCACGCGCGGCATCATGCTGAACGACATCACCACCACCGGCGGGATGAGCATTGACCGTACGCACCGTCCGAAAGACGGTTCCGCAGTGGGCGGGTATCTGATCAGCGGCCTGGTGCGTAACGTCAACAAACGCAACATTGAGGTGATGCTGGATACGTCCGTCAGCGACATCCTTTTCGAAAACGGCGAGGTGACAGGCGTGCGTCTGACCACCGAAGAGAACGAAACCGTCAATGTGGCAACCAAAAGCGTAATTGTCGCGACCGGCGGCTTCAGCGCCAACAGCCAGATGGTCGTGAAATACCGCCCGGATCTGGAAGGGTTTGTGACCACCAACCACAAAGGCGCAACAGGCGGCGGTATCGCGCTGCTGGAACGTATCGGGGCTGGCACTGTCGATATGGGTGAAATTCAGATCCACCCCACCGTTGAGCAGAAAACGTCGTATCTGATTTCCGAATCCATCCGCGGCGGCGGGGCGATTCTGGTCAATCAGCAGGGCAACCGCTTCTACAACGAAATGTCGACCCGCGATAAAGTCTCGGCGCAGATCATCGCGCTGCCGGAGAAATACGCTTACATCGTCTTTGATGAGCATGTTCGCGCCAAAAACAAAGCCGCGGATGAGTACATCGCGAAAGGTTTTGTCACCAGCGCCAGCTCGCCGAAAGCGCTGGCGGAAGCGCTGGGGATGGATCACCACCAGTTCCTGGCAACGCTTGAGCGTTACAACGGCTTTGTGGAAAAACAGCACGACGATGATTTTGGCCGCACCACCGCGCTGCGTGCGCCAATCAACGAAGGGCCGTTCTACGCCATTCAGATTGCGCCTGGTGTGCACCACACCATGGGCGGCGTGACCATCAACACCGATACCTGCGTGCTGGACAGCAACCACAACGTGCTGCCGGGAGCATTTGCGGCGGGTGAAGTGGTCGGCGGGATCCACGGCGGCAACCGTATCGGCGGTAACGCGGTGGCAGATATCATTATTTTTGGTACGCTTGCAGGACATCAGGCGGCTATGCGTTCGAAAACACGGTAAGGCTCCTGTTTCCCCGGCGGCGCGGTGCCTGCCGGGGCTACATATGAGGACTCTGCTATGCCTGACGACATTCGCGTTTACAGCTACTCCGCCGTTCTGATGGGCTCGCCCATCCTCCTGAAACTCTTCTCCCATGACGAGGCCCTCGCTTCCCGCGTGTTCCGCCTGATTAAACAGTATGAAGATCTGCTTACCGTCAATCGTGCCCATTCGCAGGTGATGGACGTCAACCATGCTGCCGGTCAGCATCCGGTTGCCGTCAGTCGCCCGGTGTTTGATCTGATCCGCTGTGCCAAAGCCGCCAGCCTGGTTAAGGACAGTGCGTTCAACCTGGCCATTGGCCCGCTGGTGAAGCGCTGGAAAATTGGCTTTAAGGGTGATGCCGTGCCGCCCGCGGACGAGATTGCCGCCTTGCTGGGCATCACGGATCCCGCGGACGTGGTGCTGGATGAAGCCAACAGCAGCGTGTTCCTCACGCGCCAGGGAATGGAGATCGATCTGGGGGCCATCGCCAAAGGCTATATTGCCGACAGGGTGCGGGATTACCTGCATAAAGAGGGCGTCGAACGTGGGCTGATCAACCTTGGCGGCAACGTCCAGACGTTAGGATCGCCGGAGGGCGGCTGGCGCGTCGGCCTGAAAAAACCGTTCGCCGGTGACGAGCTGATTGGCGCCATGACGGTCGAAAACCGGTCGGTTGTGACGTCAGGCACCTATGAGCGCTATTTCGAGCAGAACGGCAAACGCTATCACCACATCCTTGACCCGCGCACCGGCTACCCGCTGGATAACGAACTGGACAGCGTGACGATTATTTCGAAAGACTCCCTCGACGGCGATATCTGGACCACGCTGATCTACGGCATGGGCGTGGAAAAGGGCTGTGCCGCGCTGCGCTCGCGCCCCGATATTGAAGCCATTTTTGTCACCAAAACAAAAGAAGTGGTGATCTCCTCGATGCACCACTTCCGTTTTACCCTTCTGGACGACAGCTACCGCATTACTGGCAGTACTGTTTGAGCAGTCCGACCTGTTCCGGCTGTAAGCGGTAGCGATACACCGGTCTGCCGGTCGCACCGTAGTGAATGCTGGTGAACAAGATATTAATTTGCGCCAGCCAGATCAGGTATTTGCGGCAGGACACGCGGGAAATGTTGACCGCATTAGCCAGATCGTCAGTGGAAAATTCCATCTCTGGGTGGCTGTCGATCCACTGGCAAATGGTGCGCAGCGTCTGCGGCGTTAAGCCTTTCGGTAATTTTTTGCTGTCGGCCAGCTCCGGCGCGCCGCCGTGGATCAGCCTGTCGACGTCGGCCTGTTCATAATACTGATGCGAACCCATCAGACTGCGCTTTGCCTTCCAGCCGTTCAGCGCCTCTTCAAAACGCGGGAACTGGAACGGTTTGATCAGGTAATCCACCACGCCATAGTGCATCGACGTCTGGATCGTCGCAGCGTCGGAGGCCGACGAGATCATGATGACGTCGATCGGGCGGCCCGATGCGCGGATGATGGGCAGCAGATCCAGCCCGTTATCCTGCTGCATATAAACATCCAGCAGCACCAGATCGATCGGCTGGCCTGGGTTTGCGATCAACGCCTCGGCCTGGTTGAGCGTGGAAGCGACGCCGCAGCAGCTAAAACCCTCAACGCGGTTAACATACAGACGGTTGAGGTCGGCTACCATGGCGTCATCATCGACAATTAACACATTTATCACGCGATATTCCTCTCGCTATCCCAGGGGATCTGAACAAAAAATTGGGTAAATACGCCAGGCTCCGACTCGACGGTAATATCGCCGCCCAGGTTCTGGATCTGCTGACGTGCAAGGAACAGCCCAACGCCGCGGTTTTCACCTTTTGTTGAGTAGCCCTTTGTAAAAATAGACTCCAGCCGCTCGGGATCAATGCCGGGACCGTCATCGCTGACTTCACCGCTGAGCCAGCCGTTCTGATAATGCAGCAGCAGGCCGATCTCGCCATCCGGCTGACCGTCCATCGCATCCAGAGCATTTTCGATTAAATTGCCCAGCACGGTGATCAGCACCGCAACCTGCTCTTCATTGGTGGTGTCAGGAAGCTGACTCTCCTCCGCCAGCGTCAGGGTCACTCCGGCCTCTTTAGCGCGGTTAATTTTACCCAGCAGGAAACCTGCAATAACCGGGGATTTAACCTTGCGCTGTATCGCACCGATATCCGTCTGATAATTCTGCGCGGTCTGGATGATGTACTCCTCCAGCTTGTCGTAGCGCTTCATGTGCAGCAGGCCGAGGATCACGTGCAGCTTATTCATAAACTCGTGCGTATGGGAGCGCAGGGCATCAACGTAGTTGACCATGCCATCGATACGCTGCATTAACTGGCTGATTTCGGTTTTATCGCGGAACGTGCTGATGGCGCCGATCACCTGATTCTGGCTTTTTACCGGCACCATATTGCACAGCAGCAGCCGTCCGTTACAGCCGATCTCCTGATCCTGACGGGCAATACCGGTCCTCGACACTTCGCGCAGGCTGGCCAGAAGCGGTTCACTGCTACTTTCGGAATGCTCGCCCGAGGTCAGGAGTAATATTTCTCTGGCGGTGTGGTTAATCATCGTCACGCGCCCGTGAATATCCACAGCCATGACACCCTCGCGCAGAGACTGCAACATGGCCTGGCGCTGCTCAAAGAGGGCGGAGATCTCGTAAGGCTCCAGCCCGAACAGGATACGTTTCAGAACCCGGACCAGGCCCCATATCGCCAGTGAACTCATCAGAACGCTGAATAAGATGGTCCACACGGCGTTGAGCCGTCCGCGGGCAATCTGATCTTCTACTTTATTCAGCGAAATACCCACGACCACTACGCCGATCTGGTCGTGCCGTTCGTCATACACGGGCGTAAAGACGCGCAATGCTTCCGCGAGCGCGCCCCGGTTAACGGAGACATTCTCTTTTCCTTCCAGGGCGGGCGTCAGATCGTCACCAATAAAATGCAAACCTAACAGCGCTTCGTTTGGATGGGAATAGCGGATCCCACGCAGGTCGGTGACCACGGTAAACAGCAGGTCGTTGCGCTTCGTCACCGCCTGGGCAATCGGCTGGATGATGCCAGCCTGCGGCGACGCCATCAGGCCGCGCTTGATATCCGGGCTGTCGGCCAGCGTGCGGGCGATACCCAGCGCGGTATCTTTCACGTCATCGCGCGTGGCGCGGGTGATCTGCACAGAGTACAGGGCGAAGACCACCAGCAGCACAGAGCCGATAATGGCGCACACCATCAGCGTAACCAGCGTATTCAGCTTCATAGGGCGCTTGCGCGTCGGGGGGAAAGGCTGCAAATCGCTCATCAAGACTCCGCGATGAAAAAGAAAGGGCTAATTATCGCTGATGACGGGCGTTTCATAAAGCCATGTAAAGAGAGGCGTTTCGTGAGCCTCCTCTCAGGTGACCTATATAAAACACTTTATAGTGTGTGGGTACTCATAATAAGGAGGCAGTTTATGAGCATTACGCTTACCGGTACGGCCAGGGAAAGACGGCACGCCAGCTCGATGAACATCGACAGATTATCGACGCTGGATATGCTTAATGTCATTCACCAGGATGACGCGCAAATCTCTTCTGCTCTGACCCCTCACTTAAGTATGCTGGCCCGCGTGGTGGATAACGCGGCGGCGACGCTTAGCCACGGTGGACGTCTGGTACTGACCGGCGCGGGCGCGTCCGGGCGCGTGGCGGAGCAGGCGGCAGCAGGGTTTGCGCCGGGAAAACATCCCGTCATTGCGATGACAGCAGGCGATCACGCCGGTAGCTACGCGCGCGGCGTTGCCGACCTTCAGACGATAAAATTTGGCGAGCATGACATGATGCTGGCGCTGTCCGTTAGCGGTAAAACACCCTGGGTATGGGGCGCGATGCGTCATGCGTGGTCTCTGGGGGCAACGGTCGCGATCGTTACGACGGATGCGCAAAGTGAAGCGGCGCAGCTGGCGAGCATGGTTATTGCCCCCGATCTGGGCGCTGATGTGGTAGCCGGGTATGCCAACACCAAAGCAGGCATTGCGCAAAGCATGATTATGCATATGGTCACCACCGGCCTGGCGGTGCGGACCGGTCGGGTGTACAGCAACCTGCGCGTTGATCTGGAGGCAAGCAACACCAGATGGGCCGAACGACAAATTGCCATCGTCATGGAAGCGGGGGGATGTACCCGGGCGCAGGCGAAGGCCGCGCTGGAAAGCTGTAACCACCAGTGCAAAACGGCGGTACTGATGGTGCTGACGGGTCTGGATGCCTGGAAAGCACATGAACTGCTGGCGCAGAATAACGGGTTTGTTCGTCTGGCCTTGCAGGAAGCGCCGTAATATTGCCGCGTGAAATAAAAAAAGCCCGCATCGCGGGCTTTAATATTTAGGGGGATTAGAACTGGTAGGTCATGCCTACGCCAACGATGTCATCGGTAGAAATACCGTATGCATCATACAGCGCTTCATCGTTGTCCAGCATGTTGATTTTGTAGTCAACATAGGTGGAGAAGTTTTTGTTGAAGCTGTAGGTCATGCCCACATCGATGTAGTTAACCAGATCCTGATTGAATCCCTTACCATCCAGGTCTTTACCTTTTGAGTAAACCCATGCCAGGGATGGACGCAGACCGAAATCGAACTGGTACTGTGCAACCGCTTCAAAGTTCTGAGTCTGGTTAGCGATGCCCAAGTTACCGATCGGGGTCATGTTGCGGGTTTCTGCATACATCATCGCCAGATAGACGTTATTAGCATCATATTTAGCGCCAACGATCCACGCTTCAGCCTTTTCACCGCCAGCAAAACCGACGCCTTCGTAGCTTTTACCGTATCCAACCTGTTTGTTAGTACGGTCAGAAGATGAGTATGCCGCCCCCAGGCTCAGGCCGAAGAGATCGCCAGAGAAGTCATAGGAGGTAGACATGCCGAAGCCGTCGCCGTTCTGGAAGCGTACGTCTTTATGACCATTTTTCGTGCCTTCCTGGTCTTCTTGAGCAAACTGATCTTCATTCGCACCCTGGTATTGCAGCGCAAAGTTCAGGCCGTCGACCAGACCGAAGAAATCGTTATTACGATAAGTTGCCAGACCGTTAGCACGGCCGTTCATGAAGTTATCGGTCCAGGTGTAAGAATCTCCACCAAATACCGGCAGCATATCGGTCCAGGCTTCTACGTCATACACGACGCCGTAATTACGGCCGTAATCAAATGAGCCGTAGTCGCCAAATTTCAGGCCAGCGTATGCCAGACGGTTGAAAGATCTATCCCCTGCGCCTTCGGTGTCGTTAGCGTAGGTTTTATATTCCCACTGACCATAACCTGTCAGTTCGTTCGTGATCTGCGTTTCGCCTTTGAAACCCACCTGTACATAGGTTTCATCGCCGTCGTCGCCTGGGTTGTCGGAGAAGGTATGACGCGCATCAACCTTACCGTACAGGTCAACCTTGTTGCCATTCTTGTTATACATTTCCGCCGCATTTGCTGCGCCAGCCATTAATAACGCGGGTACAAGCATTGCCAGAACTTTTCTTTTTATTATATATTCCCTTTAAATATAAATTGTCTGAATATATGTAGTCACCCTCCGTAACTACATGGTCGATACTATTCTATGGATTATTATTTAGGTTCAAAAATAAATGTAAGTAAAGTGGTAGAAATATTACAAAATATTTCTTTTTGTCTCTTTATTTTTCACATGAATTAATTCATTGAAAAATATAGCGGGTAATTATTATTAAGTATTTCGCAATTCTATTTTTCATACTCTTTAATTCGGATGTATTATATTTCACACTCTTTTTAGCAACAGGATGGGATTATGGAACTGGTGCAATGGCAGCAGCGTTTTGAGCAGTGGCTTGACGAAAATCATTTAACTGATGATGCGGCGCACGATATCGCCCATTTTCGCCGCGTCTGGATGACGGCGCAGAGCATTATGGCTGAGCACGCCGTCGATCCGCTGGTCGTGCTGACCGCATGCTACTTCCACGATATTGTCAGCCTGGCGAAAAATCACCCCGAACGTAGCCACTCTTCCCGGCTTGCCGCGCGAAAAACGCGCGAGATCCTGAGTCGCGATTTTCCTGACTTTCCGCCCGATCGTTATGCGGCCGTTGAGCACGCCATTGAAGCGCACAGCTTCAGCGCCGGTATCGCGCCGCAAAGCCTGGTGGCCAAAGTTGTGCAGGATGCCGATCGGCTGGAGGCGTTAGGCGCTATCGGCCTGGCGCGCGTCTTTGCCGTGTCCGGTGCGCTGGGTGCCGCGCTGTTTGATGCCGACGACCCGTTTGCCGGAACACGAAAGCTGGATGATAAAGCCTTCGCGCTCGACCACTTTCAGACCAAACTCCTGCGTCTGCCGGACACCATGCAAACCGCGCGGGGACGCGAACTTGCGCGTCACAATGCCGATTTCCTGATCCAGTTTATGGCGAAACTGAGTGCCGAATTACAGGGCGATTACCTCGGAACCGACAGCCAGATATTGACCCATTTCCGTCGCAGTGTGCGATCCTGAACTGTGGTACTCTGTTTTCTGTCTTTATTGTCCGGTTAAGAGAATGCAGGAAAATCGATCAGTGACTGTGCCCGCGCCTGAGCGGGTTGAGAAATCAACGTCAGCCGTGCAGGCACTCCTGCGTCAGCTGCTGGAAATGTATGATGCTAAAACGCTGGCAAACCAGCTGGTGGCCCATGGCGAGAGCCACTGGAGCCCGGCGATACTCAAGCGGCTGCTGATAAGCGACAGGGCAGGGCACCGCCTGAGCGACGGCGAGTACCGCTATCTGCACAACCTGCTGCCGCGTCCTCCTGCTGCGCATCCGAATTATGCCTTTCGTTTTATCGATCTCTTTGCCGGTATCGGCGGCATTCGCCACGGCTTTGAAGCGATTGGCGGGCAGTGCGTGTTCACCAGTGAATGGAACAAACATGCTGTCCGCACCTATAAAGCCAACTGGTATTGCGATCCCGACGTGCACCAGTTCAACGCGGATATTCGCGATGTCACCCTGAGCCACAAAACCGGCGTCAGTGACGAAGAGGCCGCGGAACACATTCGCAACACCATTCCGGCGCACGATGTGCTGCTGGCCGGTTTCCCCTGCCAGCCGTTCTCGCTGGCTGGCGTGTCGAAGAAGAACGCCCTGGGACGCGCGCACGGTTTTGCCTGCGATACGCAGGGCACGCTGTTCTTTGATGTTGCCCGGATTATTGATGCCCGCCGCCCGGCGATTTTTGTGCTGGAGAACGTCAAGAATTTAAAGAGTCATGACGGCGGCAAAACCTTCCGCATTATCATGCAAACGCTGGATGAACTGGGTTACGACGTGGCGGACGCTGAGGATATGGGGCCGGACGATCCGAAAATTATCGACGGCAAACACTTCCTGCCACAGCACCGGGAACGCATCGTGCTGGTGGGTTTCCGCCGCGATCTCAATCTGAAAGGCGATTTTACGCTGCGTGATTTGCCCTCGCTGTATCCGGCGCGCCGTCCGACAGTGGCCGATCTGCTGGAGCCTGCGGTCGATGCGAAATTCATTCTGACGCCGGTGCTGTGGAAATACCTCTATCGCTACGCCAAAAAGCACCAGGCGAAAGGCAACGGTTTTGGGTTTGGCATGGTCAACTCGCTTAATCCTGACAGCGTGACGCGTACGCTGTCGGCGCGCTATTACAAAGATGGCGCGGAAATTCTTATCGATCGGGGCTGGGATAAGGCGCTGGGTGAAAAAGATTTCGACGATCCCCAGAACCAACAGCACCGACCACGGCGTTTAACGCCGCGCGAGTGCGCCCGCTTAATGGGCTTTGAGACGCCGCAGGGCTACAGTTTTCGCATCCCGGTGTCGGATACCCAGGCCTACCGTCAGTTTGGCAACTCGGTGGTGGTGCCTGCCTTTGCCGCCGTAGCGAAACTGCTGGCCTCACGCATCAGCAAGGCCGTTCAGCTTCGTCAGAGTGAGGCCGTCAATGGCGGACGTTCACAATAAGGCCACGCGCAGTAAAAACATGCGTGCCATCGGCACGCGTGATACCGCGATTGAAAAACGGATCGCGGGCCTCCTGACCGCTGTCGGGTTTGAATTCAGGGTGCAGGATGCCACGCTTGCCGGGCGTCCTGATTTCGTCATCGACGCGTACCAGTGCATCATCTTCACCCACGGCTGTTTCTGGCATCATCACGATTGTTATCTGTTTAAAGTCCCGGCGACACGTACCGACTTCTGGCTGGAGAAGATTGGCAGGAACGTCGAGCGTGATAAACGCGATGTTTCGCAGCTTTACGCTCAGGGCTGGCGGGTGCTGATTGTCTGGGAGTGCGCGCTGCGCGGAAGAATGAAGCTGAATGACGTGGAACTGACGGAGCGGCTGGAAGAGTGGATCTGCGGCGGCGGGCAGGCCGCGCAGATCGACACTCAGGGCATTCACCCGATCACGGTTTCTCCACCTCACACGGCGTGACAATCGGTTTCGCGGGCAGCAAATATTTACCCAGCGTGACCAGCACCACGGCAAAGACAATCACACCCAGCGCCAGCCATTCTATTGTCGACAGCACTTCGCCCGCAAACCCGGTACCCAGCAGCACGGCCACCACCGGGTTAACGTAGGCGTAGCTGGTCGCGACCGCCGGTGAGACGTTGCGGATCAGGTACATATAGGCGTTGATGGCGATAATGGAGCCAAACAGCGCCAGATACCCGACGGCCAGAAAACCTGCCAGGTCTGGCATCGCCGTGAGTTTTTCACCCGTCAATGCGGAGGCAATCAGCAGCACAATGCCTGCCGCGAGCATCTCAATGGCACCTGCCATCATCCCGGAGGGCAGCTCAATGCGGGAGCCGTAGACCGAGCCAAACGCCCAGCTCATAGAGCCGACCATGATCAGAACGGCAGCCCAGGGGTTCCCGCTCAGGTTACCGCCGCTGTTGAGCATGATGATACCCACAAGCCCAATCGCGATGCCCAGCCATTCGAGCTTACGGGTGCGGATCCCGAACAGACGACTAAAGCAGAGCGTAAACAGCGGCACGGTCGCGACGACCACTGCGGCGATGCCCGACGGCACGTTCTGGTGTTCGGCGACGGTTACCGCACCATTGCCCACCGCCAGCAGCAGCAGGCCGATCAGGGCGGCGTTAAGCAGGGGACGCAGCGGGGGTAGCCTGTGACCGCGCAGCAGTAAAAACGCCATCAGCAGCACGCCAGCCGTAAGGAAACGAATACCGGCCATCATCAGCGGGGGCCAGCTTTCCACGCCAATACGAATGACAAAATAGGTGGATCCCCAGATGATATACAGGGAAAAGAGTGCTCCAATGAGCGGTAATAAATGCCGAAAACGCATAGTCCCTCACGACGAAATAAAAAGTTCGCTCATAGTTAACGCCAAAACTATCGGGCTGGCGAGTGCTTTAATTGTGTTGTTAATGTGAAATTTGTGTTGACGCGAGGTGCCTGTTTCCGGGCGGTAAGTTTTGTTCCATACTATTCACTTAATTAGCAAAAAAAGAAGGATAGAGATTTTGGCAGGAAGTAGCTTATTAACATTACTGGACGATATCGCCACCTTGCTGGATGACATTTCGGTTATGGGAAAACTGGCGGCGAAAAAGACCGCCGGGGTGCTGGGAGATGATTTGTCGCTGAACGCGCAGCAGGTCAGCGGCGTGCGGGCGAACCGTGAGTTGCCGGTGGTGTGGGGCGTAGCGAAAGGGTCCTTTATTAACAAGGTGATCCTCGTGCCGCTGGCGCTGCTGATTAGCGCCTTCATACCCTGGGCCATCACGCCATTGCTGATGATCGGCGGGGCGTTCCTCTGTTTCGAGGGTGCCGAAAA
Organism: Enterobacter cloacae complex sp. IR5418; assembly: GCF_049238105.1. Lineage (NCBI taxonomy): Bacteria > Pseudomonadati > Pseudomonadota > Gammaproteobacteria > Enterobacterales > Enterobacteriaceae > Enterobacter > Enterobacter cloacae complex sp. IR5418. The sequence continues at coordinate 46,783 of NZ_JBMKHS010000016.1, forward strand.
AGTGTTGCATATGTTCGCCGCACGCAAACAGAAAGACACCCCGGAAATGCGTCAGCAGCGTCTGGAAGCGCTGGCTGCACAGGATCCAAAAACGTTCGAGCGCGATAAGGTTAAAGGTGCGATCCGTACCGACTTCATTCTTTCGGCCGAGATTGTGGCGATTACGCTGGGGATCGTCTCAGAAGCGCCTCTGATGAACCAGGTGCTGATCCTCTCCGGCATTGCGATCCTCGTGACGATAGGGGTTTATGGCCTGGTGGGGCTGATCGTCAAGCTGGACGATATCGGCTTCTGGCTGGAAAAGAAATCCAGCGCAATTGCGCGTGGCATCGGGAAAAGCCTGCTGGTGCTGGCACCGTGGCTAATGAAAACGTTGTCGGTGGTGGGAACCCTGGCGATGTTCCTGGTCGGCGGTGGCATTATCGTGCACGGTGTTGCTTCGCTGCATCACATGATTGAGCATTTTGCGTCAGGCCAGGGGGCGCTGGTCGCCGCGGTTCTGCCCACACTGCTTAACCTCGTGCTGGGCTTTATCGTCGGTCTGATTGTGGTCGCCGTTGTTAAGCTGGTTGAAAAAGTACGCGGAAAATCGCATTAATTATTGTTGTCCCCGGATGCAAAAAGACCATTCCTCGTCTAAATTGAAAACGTTTCACCCTGATACAGGAGGCAGGTATGGTCTTTTTGATCAGTGATGAAGTTAAGCCTAAGAATGGTGGTCCAGGCATGATTGTCACCGGGTATTCCAGTGGAATGGTGGAATGTCGGTGGCATGATGGATACGGCATTAAGCGGGAGGCTTTTCGTGAAGACGAGCTTCAGCCTGCGAATAAAAGGCAAAAACGCGACAAGGCTTAATCACACAACGCCCGGCCTTGCCGGGCGTTTTTACTGGCAGAAGACTTATCATATCGGATGGTGAGCGACAATCAGGGAGTGTGTGTGCAGCACGATACCTTTGGTGTAAAGCAATCTTTTTTGCAGTGGCTGCATAAGCGTAGCAATCCCCGTTTGATTGTTAACCTCTGTTTTATTGTTGTCCTGATCTTTTCCACCCTCCTGACCTGGCGCGAAGTTGTGGTACTGGAAGATGCTTATATCTCCAGCCAGCGTAACCATCTGGCCACGGTTGCCAGTGCGCTGGACAGACAACTCCAGTTCAGCGTCGATAAAATGCTGTTTTTTCGCCACAGCATGCGAGATGCACTGGAAACGCCGCTGGCCTTTGGCGTGCTGCATGATGCGGTAAAGCGTTTTGCGCGTTTGCGCACGTCCCCCGCCTGGCAAATTGCGGTTGATAAACAGCGCACGTTACCCATCAACGGGGTTTCGGATGCCTTCGTTGAAAAGACCACCCTTCTGAAGCGTGATGATGAGTACCTGGATAACGAACTGTCCGCCGCGCTCGAAGTGGGTTATCTGTTGCGTCTGGCATCCAGCGCTTCGCGCAACGAAGAGCGCGTGATTTATGTCTCTCGCGCCGGATTTTTTCTGGAAACGGATATGCCGGACAATGCCAGCGATATCGTGCCGCGCTACTACCATCTGGTCACTCAGCCCTGGTTTACCCACCAGTCCGAGCGTGAAAACCGTGCGCGTGCCGTGCGCTGGTTTATCCCGCCTCCGTCCTCCTTTGTGGGCAAAAAGCCGCTGATCACCGCCAGCGTGCCTGTTTCTTACCAACGCGTCTGGTATGGCGTGGTAGCGATGGATTTCACCCTGGCCACCCTGCGTCGCCTGCTGGTGGAGGCCGTTAACGATGCGCCGGAAGGGGAATACCAGCTGTATGACAATCGTCTTACCCTGCTCGCGACGTCTGGATCACCGGCTGCGGACGTCAATCATTTTGACCCGCGCGAATTAGCGCAGATAGCGCACGCAATAGAGTCGGATTCCGAAGGCGGCATTCGTCTGGGGAGTCGTTTTGTCAGCTGGGAGCGTCTTGACCATTTTGACGGCGTCGTCCTGCGTGTGCATACCCTTGATGAAGGGGTGCGCGGCGATTTCGGCAGCATCAGCATTGTGCTGGCATTGCTTTGGGCGCTGTTCACCGCGATGCTGCTCATCTCATGGCTGGTGATCCGGCGCATGGTCAGTAATATGTATTCGATGCAGAACTCGCTGCAATGGCAGGCCTGGCACGACCCTCTGACCCGGCTGAATAATCGGGGATCGCTGTTCGAGCAGGCGAAAAGGCTGGCGAAGCAGTGTGAACAGCAGTCGCTGCCTTTCTCTGTCATCCAGATCGATCTTGACTGCTTCAAGAGCATCAACGATCGGTTCGGGCATCAGGCGGGGGATAAGGTGTTGACCCATGCCGCGGGGCTGATTGCCAGCACCCTCGGCGCGAAAGATATTGCCGGACGCGTCGGGGGCGAGGAGTTCTGTGTGGTGCTGCCCGGCATGACGCTTGAAGAGGCGGCGGAAGTCGCAGAGCAGATCCGCGAGCGTATCGACAGCAAAGAGATCCTGATCAAGAAAAGTACCACCCTGCGCGTGAGTGCGTCGTTTGGCGTCTCTGGCGCGCAGGAGAAGGGCAATTATCACTTCGAGAATCTGCAATCCACCGCCGATGCGCGTCTGTATGAGGCGAAACAGCGCGGGCGTAACCGGGTGATCTGGCAGGATCACGTCAAAAAGTAATCGAGCCCCTCGCACCAGCCGGTCGGCCCGGTGTGCTGAGTGCGATACACCCGTGCGGGATCGTTGTTCTCAAGGCTGACACCCTCCCGGTTGAAGCCTTTCACCACCACGGCGAAGCCTACGCTGTCCAGCAGAGGGGCATCATTGGGGCCATCGCCCAGTCCCAGCGTCGTGGGTTCGAAGCCTTCATGCAGGCGATACTGTTCCACAAGCCAGTGAACCGCCACGTCTTTGCCGCAGCCTGCGTCCAGAATGTGCCAGAAACGTGCCCCCTGGACCATCTTCAGCCCCTGCCGGGCGAGTTCGGCGGCAAAGCGTTTCATCTGTTCATCACTGTCACGCCAGATCAGCGTCACGGAAGCCTCGTGCTTGCGCGCAAGCACCGAACGGGGACGGCTCAGTCCGGTCCATTCGGCGACCACGCGATCGTCCACATCATCGAAGGTGGTGAATTTCAGATGCAGGTCCTGACGTACCTGCGCGAGAAACTGCCAGATATCGTCATGCTTCTTTGCTGAGATGAACCGTGCGGCGTTTTCCCACCGTACGTCAGGCTGGATCACCGCGCCGTTTTCCGCAATGTACGGCAGCCCACCAAGCCCCAGTTCCTGTTGCATGTCCTGCATCCCGGCGGTGGTTTTGCTGCTGCACAGTATGACCGGTATCTGTTTATCCCTTAATTTCGCCAGCCAGGGAGCCGCTGGCTGCCAGTCGAGCGTGTGAAAATCCAACAGCGTGCCGTCGAGGTCGGTAAAGACAAGCAGGGTCTCCTCAAGCGAAGGCATAACGTCTCCCGGGTGATGATTTTAACCTAAGAAAAATCTTAAAAAATGGACATTGACGCGCCGTTGAGGTGGAAACGATCCCGACAAACCCACACGCGGCGCATGTTTATACTCATAACCAAAATTCACATGTATAAAATATAATATTCGCTAAGAGAATATATGCTTGTAAGACAATTCTGTTGGGGATAATGTCTTACCTGCATCAGATTTCCTGGTGTAACGAATTTACAAGTGCTTCTTGCATAAGCAAGTTTGATCCCGGTCATCCCCATGACCGGGATTTTTTTCGGCTTAGCGGTTCGTCTCCGAGACGCTAAAGTCATGAATATCCAGCTCGAACGCTTCTGCCAGTTCACGGTAGGTATGGTAATCCCGACCATTCACCACGACACGATCTGAATTATCCTCCGCGCGATGAACTTCGGACTCACTGATTTCATTGATGGCGGCAAGCAGGGCATCGACATCCACTTCCACCTCACGCTTAATGGTGTCGCTGTACTCTTTGTCGGTCTTCATTGCGGGCTCCTCATTTAACCGTCTCCACAGCTTAGTATAGACCGCACACAAAAACGCCATTCGCGCCAGGCGGCGATGCCAGGCAATGTAATTTGTTCTACACTGGCTCAAAACCACAGGAGGAATGTATGAAGGTCAACGATCGGGTAACCGTCAAAACGGACGGTGGGCCGCGCCGCCCGGGCGTGGTGCTGGCAATAGAAGAGTTTAATGAAGGCACAATGTATCTGGTGTCGCTGGAAGATTACCCGCTCGGCATCTGGTTCTTCAACGAACTGGGCCACCCGGATGGGATCTTTGTGGAAACGGCGGAATAGGGCGGCGTCGGGGGCGTAATCTCCCCGGCTCCGGCTGCTGAAAAGCAAAATCTCTGGCCAGGCCAGAGATCAGGGTAGGGTACAACATGGCCGTGCAACTTAGCGCATATTAACGAAAATCCCATTCGTCACATTATCTGTCAGGCGTACGACATGGTATATCACTTGCTTATTATGCGTTTTAATTTTCCTTTTAATATTTCCTTTGTGTGACGATACTGTTTTTGCCTTGATATTCATCTGGTCTGAGATCTGAATTGTCCCTTGCCCAGCCATCCACATTCTTAACATACTAGATTCAGTTCTGCTTAATGATAGGGTGGGTAAGTTAATCGCCCCTACATTCTTCACTTCTTTATTCAAATAATCGCCCAGAATGTCATCAAGTGACTCTGGTTTAATCGATTTCGAACTGATTAATAAGTTTTTACGCACCAGCAAATACTCATCGAAATGAATATTGGCGATTGCCATAAAAACAATAAACAGGGTCTTAGGATGCTGATTAATGATCTGCTTAATGTGCTGACTGTTAGCGGGGTCGTGAATGAAACAGTCCTCATTAATAAACACCACGCCAGGCTTGTGAACGTCACAAGCGGCTGCGAGTTCTTCAACGGTGTGCGCATCGTTGATGTCTCTCTTTCTTACCCCTCTGCTTGCTAAGTACCCGGTTAACCCTAGCCGGGTGTAGCTGCATAAATCCATAATGATCGTTGACATGGCATACCCTCACTCAATGCGTAACGATAATTCACCACCTGCCTGAGAGCTCATAAACAGCCATACGGGATGGAAAAAATCTAATAAAACCTGTGAGCATGACAAAGACTTTCAGGCGAACTCACTATCCCGTAAAGTTACGTATAATTTGCCAGGAATCATCTTAAAGTAAAGTAAATATTAAGTATTGTGAGGTGGTTAGAAACATTTAAACCGCGTCAGATATATCCTGGTAGATGTTTTTCGAGATTATTTTTAGGAATATCCTCAGAAAGACATTGCAAACGCTGCGGGTTATTATTTGCGTGGAAGTTCGCTGACAATATCCGCTAACAGATTGAATATCTCGCTGAATAAATGCTCGCAGAAGGGGGCGATAAGTGGCATCAATAATGACATTAATAAAAGCCCAACCGTCAATGTCACCGGAAAGCCAATCACGAATACTGACAGCTGCGGGGCCATTCGGTTGAGTAAACCTAATGCGAGGTTAACGGTGAGCAGCAGGGTAATGATCGGCAGCGCCAGCATCAGCCCGTTGAGGAAGATCAGCCCGGCAGCCCGCACCAGCGCCAGAAAGGCGTTGCTGTTGACCGGGTTGTCGCCAATCGGCAGCGTATGAAAAGTGTCCACCAGCATAGAGATCAGCCACAGGTGGCCGTTGAACGAGAGGAACAACAGCATCGCCAGCAGGTCGATAGTGCGCGCCAGCACGGGCATATTCAGGTGGCTACCCGGGTCAACGAACGTCGCGAAGGACAGGCCCATCTGCAAACCGATCAGTTCCCCCGCCGTTCGTACCGCCGCAAAGGCGAGCTGCATCGTAAACCCGACCGCCACGCCAATCATCACCTGTTGCAGGGCAATCCAGATCGCATTCGGAGAAAAGATCGGGATATCCACCGCCGGGAGGGAAGGGGCAACGATAATGGTGATCACAATGCCCAGCCCAATTTTGACGCGCTTAGGCACCGACTTTTCACTCAGAATGGGGGCGGTGGAGATCAGCGCCATGATGCGCAGCATCGGCCAGAAATAGATCCCGAGCCACTGAACAAACTGATCGCTGGTGAAATGCAGCATCGTCCGTCAGCCGATGATGTACGGCAGGTTGGTGAACAGGTTACGCATATAGTCCAGCAGCAAATTGAGCATCCATGGCCCGGCAACGATAATCGCCACGAAGACGGCAATGATCTTCGGGATGAACGACAGGGTCATTTCATTAATCTGCGTGGCGGCCTGGAGAATACTGATAATCAGACCGGTGACCAGCGCAACCAGCAGCAGGGGCGCGGCGACGGCAATCGCGACTTTCATCGCCTCCGTGCCCATCATCATGACCGACTCAGGCGTCATTGCGCGCTCCTCAACTGTAGAAACTCTGCGCCAGCGAGCTGACCAGCAGCTGCCAGCCGTCGACCAGCACGAACAGCATGATCTTAAAGGGCAGGGCAATGGTCGCGGGCGGGACCATCATCATCCCGAGCGCCATCAGAACGCTGGCGATCACCAGGTCAATAATCAGGAATGGAATGAAAATGGTGAAGCCAATCTGGAACGCCGTTTTCAGCTCACTGGTGACATATGCAGGCAGCAGAATGCGCATCGGCACCGCTTCCGGCCCCTGTAGCTCACCCGTGTTAGCGAGACGGGCAAACAGGGCTAAATCCGCTTCGCGCGTCTGGCGAAGCATAAATTCACGTAATGGCTGCGCCCCCTTTTCCAGGGCAACCTGCATGGAAATTTTATCTTCGCTGAATGGCTGGTATGCCTCGGTGTAAATCTTGTCGATTACTGGCGACATAATGAAAAAGGTCAGGAACAGGGCTAAACCCAACAGCACCTGATTGGGTGGCGCGGACGGCGTGCCGAGCGCATTTCGCAGCAGGCCAAACACAATGATGATGCGGGTAAAGCTGGTCATCATCAGTAAGATTGCCGGGATAAAGATCAGCGAGGTGATGAACACCAGCGTCTGCACGGACAGGGACCAGCTTTGTCCCCCGTTCGCCAGCGGCGTGGAAACCAGCCCCGGCAGCTGCGCATACACGGAGGGCGCGAACAGGCCCAGACCTGCCAGCGTAAGGAATAACAAACGGCGCATCAGGATCTCCCGGGACGCTTGAGCAAACTCTTCATAACGGACTGAAAATCCGCAGGGGCCTGGGAGGTCGTCTCCACCGTGGCAGGCGCAGGGGGCAGCGTGTGCAGGACGTTAATGCTGGAGGCGGTTACGCCCAGCACCAGTCGCGCATCTTCCACTTCCACAATGACCACGCGCTCGCGCGGCCCGAGTGGGGTGCTGGCGCTGACCTTCAACCCGCGCGTACCGGCCGTTTTCCCCGCCAGACCAAAACGCTTTGCCAGCCAGGCGGCAATCAGGATAAAGGCAATAATACCGAATAGCGCGCCGCTCACCTGAAGCAGCGGTGAGCCGGGTACGGCAGAGGGCGCGGACAGTGTTGCCTGGGTTTTCATGCTTAACGGCTCAGACGACGCATACGTTCGGAAGGGGTAATGATGTCGGTGATACGTACGCCGTATTTATCGGCCACCACCACCACCTCACCCTGCGCAATCAGGTAGCCATTGATCAGGATATCCAGCGGCTCACCCGCTAAACCGTCAAGCGCCACCACGGAACCCTGCGTCAGGCGCAGCAGCTCTTTAATGGTCATGCGGGTGCGACCCAGCTCAACGGTCAGCTTAACCGGAATGTCCATAATCAGGTCGATGTCCTGCAACGTGCCGCTGACGTCGCCGCCGCCTAACTGCTGGAATACCGCGTCTGCCGCGCTTTTTGTCGGCGTCGTTTTTTGCTCGTTTAACGCGTCAGCCCACAGATCGTCCAGTGCTCCGCTGTTTTCATCGGACGGATTGTTCATGTCACTCATTTGGGCTGTTCCTCATTCAGCGAATTCAAAATCGGGTTGATCAAGTGCTCAACGCGTAACGCATACTGACCGTTAATCGTGCCGTACTGGCTTGTCAGCACGGGTACGCCATCCACATGGGCAATAATGCGGTCGGGTTTATCTATCGGCAAAACGTCGCCGGGTTGTAATTTCAGGATCTGCGATAACCGCATGGAGATGTCGGCGAAGTTGGCCACCAGTTCCAGCTGTGAATGTTGTACCTGACGCACCAGGTTTTCACGCCAGTTCTGATCTTCATGGCGTGAGTTCTCCAGCGGCGGGTTCACCAGCAGTTCGCGCAGCGGTTCAATCATGCTGAACGGCAGGCAGATGTTGAACTCACCCGTCAGGTTGCCGATCTCGACGTGGAACGGCGTGTTGACGACGATATCGTTCGGGGAGGTGGTGATGTTGGTAAACTTCACCTGCATCTCGGAACGTACGTACTCCACTTCCAGCGGGTTAATCGCTTTCCACGCGTCGCTGTAAGATTCCAGCGCCAGCTTCAGCATGCGGTTAATCACGCGCTGTTCGGTATGGGTAAACTCACGGCCTTCCACTTTGGTCGGGAAACGGCCATCGCCACCGAACAGGTTATCCACTGCGATGAACACCAGGCTTGGCGAGAACACCACCAGACCGGTGCCACGCAGCGGTTTCAGATGGATCAGGTTAAGGTTGGTTGGCACCGGCAGGTTGCGGGCAAACTCATGATACGGCTGAATGCGGATCGCACCGACGGTGATATCCGGGCTACGACGCAGCAGGTTAAACAGCCCCATGCGGAACTGTCGGGCAAAACGTTCGTTGATGATCTCCAGCGCCTGTAAACGCTCGCGCACCACGCGACGCTGGGTATTGGGATCGTAGGGACGAATATTGTCGTCGCCGGTCAGACCCGGTTTCGGATCGTCACTCTTATCGCTGTCGCCGTTGAGCAGCGCATCGATTTCTGCCTGAGAAAGAATACTGTCGCCCATGTCGTTACCGCAGAATGAAGGCTGTATACAGAACGTCAGTGACTTCCTGCTTAGGTTGGCCATTGACCAGCGGGGTCGCCAGGGTCTGTTTTATGGCATCGACCAGCTTTTGCTTGCCCACATCGGTGGCGAGCGTGGAGGCGTCCTGACGAGAAAACAGCAGCAGCAGACGGCTACGCACTTCTGGCAGGTAGTCGTTCAGACGTGCACGGGTCGCTTCATCTTTCAGACGCAGCGTAATGCCCACGTAAAGCACACGATCCGCGTCGCCCAGGTTCACGGTGAACGTATCCAGCGGGTAGAAGACCGGTGCCGGTGGAGGCGGCGCTTCAGCTTTGGCGGCCGCGCTGGAGGGCTCCTGCTGCATACGCCAGTAACTGTAGCCTGCGGTGGCGCAGGCCGCGAGGGTAATCAACACCAGCAGCGGGATCCAGATGGAACGCTTGCTTTTTTTGGTGATAGCGGAGTCTGTCATCTGATACGAGCTTCCTGTTTCGGTACAGCTTAATACGGTGATTATCCCGTGTCCGGCTTAGGTCAAAGCGTGGAAAAGACGGGGATAATCACGTTACCTCTGGCGTTTAGGCAAAGATGTCTACGGCACGGCTGCCGCGCGCGGCGGATTGCAGGGCGGCAGGGGTGGGCAATAACTCTTCGCTCTCATCGTTAAACCCGCCAGGCTGGCCGGAGCGCGAAGCGTGCTGTTGCTGTCCGGATGAGGACTGTTGTTGCCCGGCAAAGCCCTCGCTGCTGACGCTGCTTTGGGAAAGCTGAATGCCGTTTTCCGCAAGCTGCGTACGCAGGATCGGCAGGGCCGCTTCCAGCGCCGCACGGACGTGGCTGTGGGGCGAAACCATCTGCAACTGCGCCTGGTTGTCATCCAGCTTAAGCGAAATTTGCACCTGCCCCAGATCCTCCGGGTGCAGACGCAGCTCCGCGGTTTGTTGTCCCTGTCTGGTGAACAGAGTGATGTGCTGGCTCAGATTCTGCTGCCATTCATGCGTACCCAGCGGCTGGCTTAACACCGGTGCTGTGGCAACGGTAGCGGCAGGCTGGGAGGGCGCCAGGTGGCTGACGATCGGGGCCAGCGTTGCGGTTGGGCTGGCGACCGACGACGCCGTGCTCACTACGTCCTGCTTCTCCGCGACGGCGGCGACGGCTGGCGTTACGGCGGATGCCGTGGCGGGCAGCGACGTGTCGCCGTCCTGAACCGGCATTTTTTCCTGACCCGTTAACGCATGGCTAAGCGGAGGCTGCTGGCCGTTGTCCGTCTGGGTGAGCGCTGAAGGGAGGGCGCTACGGGGGGCGATCTCCCCGGTGCTCGCAGGCTGCGCCGCTACCGGGGTGGTAGTCTGCTGGTGCGGTAACATCGCCATCAGCGCGCTTAACCCGGCCAGCTCCTCTTCTTCAGTCGTGGTCTCGCGGTTTGCTTTCGCGTCCGGCTGGGTAAGTGCCTTCAGCGCATCCGTATTCGCTGCGGGTTTCAGGCCGGAGACGAGGCTTTGCAGGGCGACGGCGGTATCTTCCCCGGTCAGCGTCTCCTGACGGGAGAGCAGTTCGGCGATTTTCGCCTGGAGCGTGGTATCACCGTTTTTTTCCTTCGCCGCAGTCGACAGCTTGCTGCCCGCGGCTTTCAGATCGGCCAGCGTCAGCGGGGCATCTTTGCCTTTGCCGGTGGTCTCGGTCAGTGCGCCCGCCAGCAGAGAGAGAAAATCTTGCGCGCCTTCAGCGCCTTTTCCGGTCAGCGTGCCACCGGACGGGTCGCTGTCGGTCATCAGCAGTTGTTGCAGTGTGATCATTCTGGTTTCCTCATTGATGCGCGCTGGGCAAACTCATCCATTTTTTTCTGATCCAGACGGTTTTCCGCCAGGGTCGAAGCGGCAATCTGCCGGTCCTGTAAGGTTTGCCAGGCCTGCAACCGCTGTTTTTTCTCGCGCCAGAAATTGAGCGCGGTATCGACTTTTTGCGTCCACTGGTTGAGCTGCTGGCGATGCTGCTCAATCGCCTTTTCCAGCGTCTGGATAAACTGCTGATAGTTAATCCAGCGCTGGCTACCAATGCCCTGCGTCATGTCGGTGTTAAGGTTGGTGCGATATTCATGCTGATAGTCGATTAACATTTTCAACTGTTCTTCAGCCTGCTGGCACCCGCGTCGCATTGCGCCAAGCTGCAATGCGGCATCATCAACTTCTTTTTCAGCCAGATCTTTCAGCGTTGATAACGCGCTGTTCTGCGCCATGACCTTCGCCCTCCACCTGTGTTACACCTGCGGGAAAATCAGCTCCAGTGCCTGGAGAGAATCTTCCCAGTCGGCGCGTTCAAAAATACCCTGTTGCAGAAATGCCTCCAGCTGCGGCCAGAGAGCAATCGCTTTATCGAGCATCGGGTCGCTGCCTTTGGCATACGCCCCGACGCTCACCAGATCGCGGTTGCGCTGGAAGCTGGAGAGCAGTTGTTTGAAGTTACGCACGCGGGCGTAGTGCTGCTCGGTGATCAGAGCCGTCATCGCACGGCTGATCGACGCTTCAATATCAATCGCCGGGTAGTGCCCGGCTTCGGCCAGACGGCGCGACAGCACGATATGGCCGTCGAGGATCGCACGCGCGGAGTCGGCAATCGGATCCTGCTGGTCATCGCCTTCGGTCAGGACCGTATAGAATGCGGTGATCGAGCCTCCGCCGCTGATGCCGTTCCCCGCGCGTTCCACCAGCGCGGGCAGTTTGGCGAAGACCGACGGTGGGTAACCTTTGGTCGCGGGCGGCTCGCCGATGGCCAGCGCAATCTCACGCTGCGCCATCGCGTAGCGGGTCAGGGAATCCATGATCAGCAGCACGTGCTGGCCCCGGTCACGGAAATCTTCTGCAATACGCGTGGCATATGCGGCACCCTGCATACGCAGCAGCGGCGACACGTCCGCAGGCGCGGCGATCACCACTGACCGGGCGCGGCCCTCTGCACCGAGAATATTTTCGATGAAATCTTTGACCTCGCGACCACGCTCACCGATCAGGCCGACCACGATAACGTCCGCCTGGGTGTAACGCGCCATCATGCCGAGCAGAACGGATTTACCCACGCCGGAACCGGCAAACAGCCCCATACGCTGGCCGCGTCCCACGGTGAGCAGGGCGTTAATTGGCCGCACGCCGGTATCCAGTACATGCTCAATTGGCGTGCGTTGCAGCGGGTTAAAGGGTTGGGTGATCAGCGCGCCGGTTTCGGTGGTGTCAGGGGAGGGCAGGCCATCGAGCGGTTTGCCGCTGCCGTCCAGCACGCGGCCCAGCAGCGCCGGACCGAGCGGTAGCTGTTTGCCGCTTTGCAGGCCGTCGCCGCTGATGTTTTTCGCGTAGACGCGGGCACCGGGCAAAATCCCTTCCACTTCTTCAAGGGGCATCAGGAACAGGCGCTGACCGTTAAACCCGACCACTTCGCTTTCCACTTCACGCGTGTCGGCCCCGTCCTGACGCTCAATCACGCAGGTGGCGCCGAGCGGAAGTTGCAACCCCGTGGCTTCCAGGACCAGACCGGTGGCGCGCGTCAGGCGTCCATAACGACGAACGGATGGCAGCTGGGCCATCTTCGTTTCAAAATTGTCGAGCGTATTAAGCCAGCGCGTCAGGCGAGCGGTCATCAGACGACTCCCGGTGCCGCCAGACGGCACAGTTCCTGCCAGCGGGTCGCGACGCTGGCATCCAGATCGCCTTCATCCGCGGAGACTTTACAGCCCCCGTGATGGAGCGACGGGTCACCGCGCAGCCGCCAGCCGTGCAGGCTCAGCGTCGCGCCGAGGCTCTCTTCCACGCGCTGCAAATCGTCAGGATGAACGCGCAGCTGCGGTTTGCCGCCGAACAGCGGCTCCTGCTGGAGCAGGCCCTGGATCTGCTTAATCAGCGCGGCGTTATCCACCACCGGCGTCTGGCCGATCACCTGGCGGGCCGCCTCCAGCGCCATCTGCATCAGGCGCGAGGCAATCACGCTGTCCAGCGCATCCAGCGTGTGCTGAAACTCGCTCACCAGCTGCTGCATACGGGCATGCAGCGGCGCCTGCTGCTGGCGCGCCTGCTCGATGCCCTGCTCTAAGCCTTGCGCCAGCCCTTCCTGATAACCCTGCGCGTGGCCAGCCTGACGGCCTTCATTCATCCCGGCGTTGAAGCCCTGCTCGTGCGCCTGCATTTGCATCTGGGCCAGCATCTGGGCGCGCTGTTCCTCTTCACTCAGCTCGAGTACGCCCGCCCCGGTGTCGTCCTCGTCGGACGACACAATGGCAGGGGTGAACTCTGCGGTGGGAGGGGAGAGGTCGTCAGGCGTCCAGCGCTTCCACGACAGTTCATCAGACATAGGTGTCGTCTCCGCTGCCAATCACCATCTCGCCGGTTTCCGCCAGACGACGAACAATAAGCAGGATGGCTTTCTGTTCGTTCTCCACCTGAGACAAACGCACCGGGCCACGGTTGGCGAGGTCGTCGCGCAGGATATCGGCCGCACGCTGGGACATGTTGCGCAGGAACTTCTCGCGCAGCGGCTGTTCGGCACCTTTGAGGGCGATAAGCAGGGACTCCGAATCCACCTCCTGGAGCAGGCGCTGGATGCTGCGGTCGTCCACTTCGACCAGGTTTTCGAACAGGAACATCTCGTCGATAATTTTTTGTGCCAGTTCGCCGTCGAACTCGCGTACCGCCGTAATAACCGCCTCTTCCTGCTGCGTTTTCATCAGGTTGATGATTTCCGCCGCCGTTCTCACGCCGCCCATTTTGCTGCGCTTGAGGTTCTGGCCGTCGAGCAGGTTGTTCAGCACTTCGGTCAGTTCCGCCAGCGCGGCTGGCTGGACGCCGCCGAAGGTGGCGATACGCAGCATCACGTCGTGGCGCAGGCGCTCGTCGAACAGCGCCAGAATATCCGCTGCCTGGCCCCGTTTGAGGTGGACCAGAATGGTGGCGATAATCTGCGGGTGCTCGTCGCGAATAAGATCCGCGGCGCTTTGCGGCTCCATAAAGTTGAGCGTTTCGATCCCGCTGGCGGTGTCGCGCGTTTCGAGAATATCTTCCAGCAGGCTGGCGGCGCGCTCTTCGCCCAGCGCCTTAACCAGCACGGAGCGCAGGTATTCGTTGGCGTTGACGTTGAGCGCCGCAAACTGTTCGGCTTCCTGCTCAAACTCCGCCAGCACTTCGGTCAGCTGCTTGTTGGAGATCTGGCGCACGTTGGCCATCGCCGCGCTGAGGATCTGCACTTCTCGCTGGGAGAGGTGTTTAAACACCTCCGCCGCGCGATCTTCGCCAATGGTCATCAGCAGGATGACGCTCTTATCGGTGCCTGTAAGCGTATTACTCATGTTCGTTACCCATCCAACCGCGGATGACCAGCGCGACGACGCGCGGATCGTTATCTGACATTTCGCGAATGCGCTGGCTCATCACCTCTGCACCCATGCGCTGGTTAGCACGACGCTGCTGCATCTGTTCATCTTTGCTGAGACGAACTTCGACCGCTTCTTCCTCGTCCGGACGCGCGTTCTTCTGTTCCAGCGCGGCTTTCTCGGCTTCAGCACGGCGCTGTAGCTGAGGACGAACACCCTTACGCCACAGCAGCCAGGCGACAATCAGCACCAGCAACCAGCGGCCTGCGGACATCAGCTGATCGAAGAAGGCCTGCTGTTGCCAGAACGGCAGTTCGCCACCGCTTTCATCTACCGGGTTGAACGGTGAGTTCACAACGTTGAGGGTATCGCCACGTTTTTCAGAGAAGCCCATCGCTTCGCGGGTCAAATTCTCGATCTGCTTCATCTGCTCCGCCGTGAGCGGCAGCGGTTTACCGTCCGGCAGCGTTTTGTAGTTCACCACCACGGCCACAGAGAGACGTTCAATATCGCCTGTGTTCAGTTTGGTATGGCGGATAGTGCGGTCGACTTCGTAGTTGGTCGTTTCGTTACGGCTGCTGTTGCGCGGGCCGGTACTGTTCGCGGTCGAGGTCGTCTGCTGATTCGCTTGCTGACCGTTCTGCGGATTGGCCGGTGGCGTGGAGATTGGCGCGGCGTTGGCAGGCGCAGGCTGGTTAGAGAGCGCACCCGGCACACCGCCAGGATACTGGCCGCCGACCTGTTCCGTCTCATTGATCTGACGCGAGCGTAACACAGCGCGAGCGGCATCCCCGTTCGGGGCGTACTGCTCTTCGGTCTGTTCTTTATTCGAGAAATCAATCTGCGCGGTGACCTGCGCGTGCACGTTGCTGTTGCCGACCACCGGGCCGAGAATCGCTTCGATGCGGCGCTGGAGACGGCCTTCCACGTCGGCGGCATATTTCAGCTGGGCGTCGTTGAGATCGCGCCCGGCGGTGTTGGACTGCGTGAGCAGATGCCCACTCTGATCCACCAGCGTGACGTTACCCGGCGGCAGACCGGCTACCGCACTGGAGACCAGGTGCGTGACGGCGCTGATCTGCCCTTCATCCAGCGCACGGCCAGGTTCGAGGTTAACGGTCACAGAGGCAGAAGGGGACTTTTGTTCGCGGACAAATAGGGACGGCTTAGGCATCGCCAGGTGCACACGGGCACTTTTCACCGGGCCTAAGGTTTCAATCGTACGGGCCAGCTCACCTTCCAGCGCGCGCTGGTAGTTAACCTGCTCGCTGAACTGACTGATGCCGAATTTTTCCTGATCCAGCAGTTCAAACCCCACCGCGCCGCCTTTCGGCAGCCCCTGCTGGGCGAGACGCAGGCGCAGCTCGTGCACTTTATCGGCGGGCACTTCGAGCGCACCACCGTTATCGGCAAAGCGATACGGGATGTTCATCTGGGTCAACTGGGTGACGATGGCGCCGCCATCCTGGTCGGAAAGGTTGCTGTAGAGCGTGCGGTAATCCGGGCTTTTTGCCCATAAGACCATCGCGACAACGATCGCAATGGCGGCAGCGCCTGCCACAATCAACGGGATTTTAGGGTTGGCGCGAAGGCGGTTCATCCACTCGAGTGATTTATTCTGTGGCGCTGTCGATGCTGCTGTCGCACTCATTGCGCACCTCTTAAATCCTGGTGGTTTACGTTATTCGTGTAGAGAAACAAAACTGACTCCCGGGTCGGCAAACACGACAAAAGTTCCATACTGATGGCCCTGCCATTATTTGATGATTCGGGATTTTCTATGCGTCAAATAACCTGGTTTTTTAACGCTATTTACCGCCATTATCTTATTGACAAGCTGTTAGTCTTGACCTCGTAAAAAACCATTCAGGGGAGAGTCATGGCTATACAGGGCATTGAAGGGGTACTCAGTCAGTTACAGGCAACGGCGATGACCGCCCGTAATCAGAGCGTGGCTGACCAGCCGCCGGGCGTTAGCTTCGCCGGTCAACTGCATGCGGCGCTGGACCGGATCAGCGACAAGCAAAACGCGGCCCGTACCCAGGCTGAGAAATTTACCCTCGGTGAACCCGGCGTGGCGCTCAACGATGTGATGGCCGATCTGCAAAAAGCGTCGGTGTCATTGCAGATGGGATTGCAGGTGCGTAACAAGTTGGTGTCGGCATACCAGGAAGTGATGGGGATGCAGGTGTAAACCTTCCAATCTTACGCTGGCAGCCTGATGGCTTTAATGCCACAATATTTTTTTCTTCGCATGCAGGAAAGATGATGAAAAAAGTAGCAATTGTGGCTGCGATGCTGACGTTAGCGGGATGTGTTCAGGTCGATAACTATCAGGAAGTGATTAAGCACCCGGTACCTTCGCAACTGGCTGGTTACTGGCAGTCGAAAGGGCCGCAGAGCGCGATGGTCAGCCCGGAGGCGATCGCCACGCTGGTGGTGACGCCAGAGGGGGACACGCTGGACTGCCGTCAGTGGCAGCGCGTTATCGCGGTGCCGGGTAAGATCATGCTGCGTTCAGATGATTATTATAACGTGACGCGCAAGCTGGATGTCTATCCGCTGGAGCGTGACGGGGCGGCGCTGGAGTATGACGGTATGGAACTGTACAAGGTTGACCGTCCAACGGTGGAGTGCGCAGATTACCTGAGCAAGAATCCGCTGGAGAGTAAGCTTCCGTAGCGGTAAAAGCAAAACGGCAATCATATTGCCGTTTTAGGGTTTGCTCCCTCTCCCTGTGGGAGAGGGCCGGGGTGAGGGCATCAGGCCGCACTCTTCCCGCACTACAGCGCGTCCTCAATCACCCATACGCTGACGCTTCCCCCGTTACAGAAGAACGTCCCTTCGCCATCCGCCGCCGTGGTGACGGTTTCCTCACGATTGCCTAAAAAATCCCGCCAGGTTTTATTGCCGTAATTCTCTCCGAGGCAGATGGTCTTTTCGCCATCATCCCCATTCGACAGCACCACCACACAGCCCGGATGATCCTCAGTCCCGCTGCGGCTGAACGCAATGCAGTTTGGATGATCGAAAAAGAGGGTTTGCACGCCGTGGGCAAAACGCTGCCGGGCGAGGATCAGCTCATGGAGCTGTTCAATCACCGGCATATCAATGTGATACGTCTCGCCATCCCCGCCGGTGTCGTCATAGCTCGCGCCAAAAAGATCCGGGTAGAACACGCTTGGCACGCCGTTTTCACGCAGCAGGATGAGCGCATAGGCCAGCGGTTTGAACCAGGCTTCAACCGGGGCTTCCAGCGCCTGCAAGGGCTGGGTGTCATGATTGGCAACCAGCGTCACGGCATGGAACGGATCGGCTTCCACCAGCGTACCGGTGAAAATCTGGCTCATATCGAAGTCGCGTCCCTGGCGTGACGCCTCGTGAAATTTCATTTGCAGCGGCGCATCAAACAGCATGGTTTTGCCGTCCACCTGATTGATGTAGTGCTGCAATTTATCCACTTCGTGCGACCAGTATTCCGCCACAATAAACAGCGGTTGCGGGGCCACCTCCTGGACATGCTCAATCCACTCTTTGTAGAACCAGGCCGGGATGTGTTTTACCGCGTCCAGGCGGAAGCCGTCGCAGTGGGTTTGCTCCATCACCCAGCGTGCCCAGTATTTGATCTCCTCCGTCACCGCATGGTTGCGAAAATCGATATTTTCACCCATCAGGTAATCGAAATTGCCCATCTCATCGTCGACCTGATCGTTCCAGCCTTCGCCGGTGTAGTCGTTCACGATTTTGAAGATACCGTCCTCATTGGGGTTCTCAATGTGGTCGATACCGCTGAAGCATTTGTAATCCCAGATGAACTGCGAATACTGCCCGGCCCGAACGGGGAAGGTGTAGCGCGTCCAGGCTTCACATTCGATGATCTCATCGCTGATTTGAGTGCGATCCTGAGCATCCACGCGCTGCACGCGAACGGGTTCCTTTTCATCGGCGCCCATTTTATGGTTGACCACCACGTCCAGAAGCACCGCAATCTGGTTGCTTTTTAAGGCGTTGATGGCCTCCAACAGCTGGGCTTTATCGCCGTATTTGGTGGCGACGCTGCCTTTCTGGTCAAACTCACCGAGGTCGAAAAGATCATAAGAGTCATACCCGACGGAATAGCCGCCGGATGCCCCTTTGTACGCTGGCGGTAACCAGACCATATTGATGCCGATTTCGTTCAGATTGGGGGCTAATGCCGTGACTTCTCGCCACAATTCACCGCCAGTGGGGTAGTACCAGTGAAAGCACTGTAAAAGTGTTGGGTTGCGCATGCACCATCTCCATGAGGTCGCGAAACTCAAGTATGGAGCAGGTTTGGCAGAAATGCCTGGCGAACGAAACGGTTAACGCTCGCACGCCAGTTAAATGGCTAATTGATATCGCTATTACTTTGCGGAACCAGGACATGACCGCCCTGGTTACCGTAGGTGGAGAGAACGGTTTTCTGGATGGACGATTGCCCAACCAGCTTCGCCAGCTCATCCATTCTGGCTTGCAGCAACGTTTTTACCTGGCCTTCGTTGTCCAGGATCACCCGCAGCGTCGGGCGAAGCTGTTCCTGAATCTGCATCGAAGGTTCACTTTCCTGAGTGAGACGAGCCAGTGAGTGCACCGCATTAACATAGTCGGTTTCACAGATGATCAGATCATCCCATAGTCCCTGCCGGGCCAGTCGCAACATCAACTGGCTCTGCTCAAGGAGTTGCTGATAAAGGGCATAAAGTTGCGGTGCGTTACTCATTAGACGGCGTCCTGCATCAGTTGTGGCGTACCGGCAACCTCCTTCCACCCGTCAGCGATATTGCGCAGCAAGGTTTCCACCTCTTCGATGGCGCTGGCGTCGTTATTCACGTTGGCGTGCAGGAGGCGACGTACCATATAGGCATAAAGGGCAATCAGGTTTTGCGTAAGCTCATCACCGTTATTTTCCACCAGGCCAACCTTCAGCCCGTTTTCGATAATGTTGATGGCTTTTGAGAGCGCCAGCCCTTTTGCCGGGATATTACCGTCTGCCAGGAACAGACGCGCGCGTACCAGCGCGCTGAGGGCTCCATCAAATAGCATGATAACCAGCTGCTGCTGGCTGGCGCTCATCACCGCGCTTTCAACTTCTATCTTTGCGTAGGCTTGCGTGCCTTTTGCGCCGTACATGTTATCCCCCTCGGGTCTGATTAGCGTTTACTACTTGTTGCTGGACGTATTTTCGAACTGCTGCGTCAGGTAGCTGCTGGTGTTGTTCAGCGAGGTCATCAGTACGTCCAGCTGGGTAAACTGGGCTTTGTACTGCGCCACTCTGGCGTCAATACGTTCGCTCACGGCGTTGTATTGATCCGTTAATTTGTTCAGCGTTTTGCTGACGCCATCTTTGGCCGCCTGGATAATGCCTTTACTGGAAAGCCAGTCAGTCAGATGCGTAGCCATGGTGGTGGTGATCCCGGTGGTTTTACCGTCACCCACAACCAGATCTTTCACGGCAGACGGGTTCTCCGTCAGCGTTTTTTTCAGCTTGTCGTTGTCCAGCTCCAGCTTGCCCGTGCTTGGATCGGAGGTAATGCCGACCTGAGACAGCGTTTTATAGGCGGTTCCGCCGACGGAGTTGCCCAGCATGGTTTTCAGCTGCGTCTGGATAGTACGCAGCGTACTGTCTCCGAGCAGGGCACCGTTGCTGGAATCCTGCGCATCTGTACCCGCATCAACCGCCGTATATTTGGTTAATGATGCAAAACTGTCCTGAAGGGTGTTGTAGGCATCCACCCAGGCTTTCATCGCCGTTTCCGCTTTCGATGTATCTTTAGCGATCGTCAGCGTCTGGTTACCGGTGGTGACGTCATTCAGGTTCAGGGTGATATCTTCCAGCGCATCGCTGATGGTGTTGCTGCGTTTTCGATATCGACGTTATTCACCTTCAGCTTGGCGTTCTGCGCGGTGACGCTTTCTGTCATGCCGTTGCTGGCGTCGGTGCTGGCGCCGTTGTAACCCATAAAGGATTGCAGGGCGCTGTCGCCGCTCACGCTGATGCTGACCGCGTTGTCCGCCCCGGTTTCGGTGGAGGTGATTGACAGACGGTACTGACCATTACCGACGTTAATAATACTGGCGGTCACGCCGGCGTCAGCTTTGTTAATCGCATCGCGAATGCCGGTCAGCGAGGAGTTTGCCGCGCTGATATCGACGGTCACCGGATCTTTACCGTTACCGGCGGTAAAGGTGATCTTGCTGTCAGCGGTGGCAATGGCCGTTTTGGTATCCGGCTGCGCGTTTTTGGTCGTCAGGGTTTGCGCCTGCGCCAGCTGCGACACGCTGATGGTGTATTTACCGGCAATCGCGCTGCCGGTAGTGGTGGCGCTGAATGCCGTGGTACTGCTCGACGTGCTGGTCGCTGTAAACAGGTCGGCTTTATTCAGCGCGGTGTTGGCGGTCTGAAACGCTTCCAGTGAACTTTTCAACGTGCCGTAAGCGCTCAGCTTGGCGGTATACGATGTCTGTTGTTTGGAAATTGGCGTCAGCTGTGCTTTTTCGGCCGTGGTCAGACTATCCAGAATGTCTGCTAACTTAAGACCCGAACCAATCCCCAATGATGAAATACTTGCCATATTTATTCCTTAATCTATCGACACGTAGAACGAATAGTGGGGTTATCGGCCTTTATGGGGGAAAGTTTACGGTTAATTTCTTTTTTTTAATGGCAGGAATAACGGTAATAGAGAAGAGCTTTTCCGTGGCTAAAAAAATTAACGCGATCCTGAAAAAATAACTAAAGGTTGGTTTGGACCAGACGATAACACCTTTGACGGCGATGAAGCCGAAGGGTGGAAACCCAAATCTAACCAAACAGATTTGATGAACAACAGGAATCGAAATCATGGCACAAGTCATTAATACCAACAGCCTCTCGCTGATCACTCAGAACAACATCAACAAGAACCAGTCCGCTCTGTCTTCTTCTATCGAGCGTCTGTCTTCTGGTCTGCGTATCAACAGCGCGAAAGATGACGCTGCGGGCCAGGCTATCGCTAACCGCTTCACCTCTAACATCAAAGGTCTGACTCAGGCTGCACGTAACGCTAACGACGGTATCTCTCTGGCGCAGACCACTGAAGGCGCACTGTCTGAAATCAACAACAACCTTCAGCGTGTTCGTGAACTGACCGTTCAGGCAACTACCGGTACTAACTCTGATTCTGACCTGTCTTCAATCCAGGACGAAATCAAATCCCGTCTGGATGAAATCGACCGTGTATCTGGTCAGACTCAGTTCAACGGCGTGAACGTGCTGGCGAAAGACGGCTCCATGAAGATTCAGGTTGGCGCAAACGACGGTCAGACCATCTCCATCGACCTGCAACAGATTGATTCATCTACTCTGGGTCTGAATGGTTTCGCCGTATCCAAAAATTCACTTAACGTAGGTGAAGCACTGACCCAAGTTGGTGACGGCAGTGGTGGAATGAAAGATATCAATCTTTCTGCTGTTGCGACTTCACTGAAGCTGTCATCGACTGATGGACTGACACTGCACAATATTAATGGTAGTTCGAATTATGTAGTTCAGTCAGGAAGCGATTACTACTCTGCATCAGTAGGTAAAGACGGTGTAGTTGCGTTGAACACTACAACTGTTGAATACACTGACGCAGCTAACGGCATTACTGCTACTGCAAGCCAGGCAGGACAACTGGTTAAAGTTGGTGCAGATGCTAATGGTAATAGCGTTGCGTATGTAAATGTTAATGGTAAAAACTATATCTCAGCCGCTGGTACTGGCGGTACTGCAGATATTGACCCATTAGCAAACAAAATGGCTGGTGCAGACAGTACCGGTACTGCAGCTACGGATACCACTCAGTCCACCACTACTCTGGTGTTGGATGGTAACACAGGTGCGTCTGCTCAGTTTGCTGGCGCATCTACTGCAGATCCACTGGCTCTGCTGGACAAAGCTATCGCGTCCGTAGACAAATTCCGTTCTTCTCTGGGTGCAGTACAGAACCGTCTGAGCTCTGCGGTAACCAACCTGAACAACACCACCACCAACCTGTCTGAAGCGCAGTCCCGTATCCAGGACGCCGACTATGCGACCGAAGTGTCCAACATGTCTAAAGCGCAGATCATCCAGCAGGCCGGTAACTCCGTGCTGTCCAAAGCTAACCAGGTTCCTCAGCAGGTTCTGTCTCTGCTGCAAGGCTAATCGCCTGATTACGCTCAAACCCCGCTTCGGCGGGGTTTTTTCTGTCCGCGTACATACGTAACCCCCCAAATAACCCCTCATTTCACCCACTATTCACCCGATTAAAACCCCTCCAGAATCGGATAATCATGCCGATAACTCAACTAACGCAGGGCTGTTTATCGTGAATTCACTCTATAACGCTGAAGGTGTAATGGATAAACACTCGCTGTGGCAGCGTTATGTTCCGCTGGTGCGTCACGAAGCATTGCGCCTCCAGGTGCGTTTGCCGGCGAGCGTGGAACTGGACGATCTGCTACAGGCGGGCGGTATCGGGTTATTGAATGCAGTTGACCGATACGACGCTCTGCAAGGAACGGCATTTACGACTTACGCAGTGCAGCGTATTCGTGGTGCGATGCTGGACGAGCTGCGCAGCCGCGACTGGGTGCCGCGCAGCGTTCGCCGCAACGCGCGCGAAGTGGCGCATGCGATGGGGCAGCTGGAACAGGAACTGGGGCGCAACGCGACGGAAACCGAAGTGGCGGAGCGTCTGGGCATTCCTGTTGAAGAGTATCGTCAGATGTTGCTCGATACCAATAACAGCCAACTCTTCTCTTATGATGAGTGGCGCGAAGAGCATGGCGATAGCATCGAGCTGGTGACGGATGAACATCAGCAAGAAAACCCGTTACACCACTTACTGGAAGGGAATTTACGCCAGCGCGTGATGGAAGCGATTGAAGCTTTACCGGAACGTGAGCAACTGGTGTTAACCCTCTATTACCAGGAAGAGCTCAATCTCAAAGAGATTGGTGCCGTGCTGGAGGTGGGTGAGTCACGGGTGAGCCAGCTGCACAGCCAGGCCATTAAACGCCTGCGCACAAAACTGGGTAAGTTATAGGTGATTGATTCGCCTTGGAAATGCCGCACAACGTATTGACAACCAGGAGTTATCATGACGGTGCAGCAATCTAAAAGACGGCCTTTAAGCCGCTACCTGAAAGACTTTAAACACAGCCAGACGCATTGCGCCCACTGTAAAAAATTACTCGACCGCATCACGCTGGTTCGTCGCGGTGAAATCGTGAATAAGATTGCGATTTCCCGCCTCGACACGCTGATGGATGAAGCCGCCTGGCGTGAAGAGCAAAAAGAGTGGGTAGCGCTTTGCCGTTTCTGTGGCGATCTCCATTGCAAAGAGCAAAGCGACTTCTTCGATATTATCGGCTTCAAGCAATTCCTGTTTGAACAAACGGAGATGAGTCACGGCACCGTGCGTGAATACGTGGTTCGCCTGCGCCGCCTGGGTCAGCATTTGACCGTGCAAAATATCTCCCGCGATCTGCTGACAACCGGATACCTGGATGAAAATCTGGAGCCCTGGCTGCCCGCCACCAGTACTAACAATTACCGCATCGCGCTGCGAAAGTATGCGCAATATAAAGTCCAGATGCCGGGTGTCATAAAGCAGAAAGTCCACGCCGGAACAACTTCTGATATATATTAAAAAAGAATAAGATGTAGCGCAGCCGCCTTTGACGTTGCAGGCGATTTCTCTACACTACTCAAAAATTCCACTGTATCGGAGTACTTATGAAATTAGCACTTCTGGGTCGTCAGGCGCTGATGGGGATGATGGCCGTTGCGCTGGTCGCGGGGATGAGCGTGAAAACGTTCGCGGCAGAGAATCTGCTCAACAAAGTCAAAGAGCGCGGCACGCTGCTGGTTGGGCTGGAAGGCACCTATCCTCCGTTCAGCTTCCAGGGCGACGACGGTAAATTGACCGGTTTTGAAGTGGAGTTTGCGCAAGAGCTGGCTAAGCATCTCGGTGTAAAAGCCTCTCTGAAACCGACCAAATGGGACGGGATGCTGGCGTCACTGGATTCCAAACGTATTGACGTGGTGATTAACCAGGTGACCATTTCTGACGAGCGTAAGAAGAAGTATGACTTCTCCACGCCGTACACCGTGTCCGGTATCCAGGCGCTGGTGAAGAAAGGTAACGAAGGCAGCATCAAATCCGCCGCAGACCTGAAAGGGAAGAAAGTCGGCGTGGGTCTCGGGACTAACTACGAAGAGTGGCTGCGTCAGAACGTGCAGGGCGTGGACATCCGTACTTACGATGATGACCCGACCAAATATCAGGACCTGCGCGTAGGCCGTATCGACGCCATTCTGGTCGACCGCCTGGCAGCGCTGGATCTGGTGAAGAAAACCAACAATACCCTGGCTGTTGCGGGTGATGCGTTCTCCCGTCAGGCGTCCGGCGTGGCGGTGCGCAAAGGCAACGAGGATCTGCTGAAAGCCATCGACGGCGCCATTGCTGAGATGCAGAAAGACGGCAGCCTGAAGGCGCTCTCTGAGAAGTGGTTCGGCGCAGACGTGACGAAATAAGTCTCTGACTGACAAAAAAAGGCGCTTTTAAAAGCGCCTTTTTTATTTCTCGCGCGTCTGCGTGCATAATGAAATAACAATTGTTTGCGTGACCGGAGGAACCATGTCACTACAGAATTTAACGCGCTTTCCTCGACTGGAATTTATCGGCGCACCCACGCCGCTGGAGTATCTGCCGCGATTTTCTGACTATCTGGGGCGCGATATTTTCATTAAGCGTGACGATGTGACACCCATGGCGATGGGCGGAAATAAGCTGCGCAAGCTGGAATTTCTCGCCGCCGATGCCCTGCGTGAAGGGGCGGACACGCTGATCACCGCCGGGGCAATTCAGTCTAACCACGTTCGCCAGACGGCGGCCGTGGCGGCGAAGCTGGGACTCCACTGCGTAGCCCTGCTGGAGAACCCGATCGGGACGCAGGCAGAGAATTACCTGAATAACGGTAACCGTTTGCTGCTGGATCTGTTCAACGTGCAGGTTGAAATGGTCGACGCGTTGACCGACCCGGCTGCACAGCTTGACGAGCTGGCGACGCGTCTGGAAGCGCAGGGTTTTCGTCCGTACGTGATCCCGGTTGGCGGCTCGAATGCGCTGGGTGCCCTCGGCTATGTTGAGAGCGCGCTGGAAATCGCTCAGCAGTGCGAAGGCGCGGTGAGTTTATCCTCAGTGGTGGTGGCGTCCGGCAGTGCGGGTACCCATGCCGGTTTAGCGGTCGGGCTTGAGCAGTTAATGCCGGACGCAGAGCTGATTGGCGTGACGGTTTCCAGAAGCGTTGCAGACCAGAAGCCGAAAGTCGTTACGCTGCAACAGGCGGTGGCTGAACAGCTTGCGCTTCAGGCGAAAGCGGAAATACTGCTGTGGGATGACTATTTCGCACCAGGCTATGGCACCCCGAATGATGAAGGGATGGAGGCCGTTAAGCTACTGGCCCGTCTCGAAGGTATTCTGCTCGACCCGGTCTACACCGGCAAGGCAATGGCGGGCCTGATCGATGGCATTGCCCGCAAGCGCTTTAAGGATGAAGGACCTATTTTGTTTGTTCATACTGGCGGGGCGCCTGCGCTGTTTGCCTATCATCCTCATGTCTAAAAATCAGGTAGAAAAATAATAATGCAAGAAAGTATTCAACTGGTTATTGATTCGCTGCCGTTCTTGCTAAAGGGCGCGGTGTTTACTTTACAGCTCAGTATCGGCGGGATGTTCTTCGGGCTGGTGCTCGGGTTTGTGCTGGCACTGATGCGCATGTCGAACATCTGGCCGGTGCGGTGGCTGGCGCGGTTTTACATCTCCGTGTTCCGCGGAACGCCGCTTATCGCCCAGCTGTTTATGATTTACTACGGGCTGCCCCAGTTCGGTATCGAACTGGATCCGATCCCGGCGGCGATGATAGGTCTGTCGCTGAATACGGCGGCGTACACCTCGGAAACGCTGCGTGCGGCAATCTCGTCCATTGATAAAGGGCAGTGGGAAGCGGCGGCCAGTATCGGGATGACCCCGTGGCAGACGCTGCGCCGGGCGATCCTGCCCCAGGCGGCGCGCGTGGCGCTGCCACCACTGAGCAACAGCTTTATCAGCCTGGTAAAAGACACTTCGCTTGCGGCGACCATTCAGGTGCCGGAGCTGTTCCGTCAGGCGCAGCTGATCACCTCGCGCACGCTGGAAGTGTTTACCATGTATCTGGCGGCCTCGCTGATTTACTGGGTGATGGCGACGGTACTGTCCGCTCTGCAAAACTATTTTGAAAACCAGCTTAACCGCCAGGAGCGTGATCCCAAATGAGTGCAATTGACGTCAAAAACCTGGTGAAAAAATTCCACGGGCAAACGGTGCTGCATGGCATTGACCTTGAGGTTGAGCAGGGTGAAGTGGTGGCCATTATCGGCCCGAGCGGGTCAGGCAAAACCACGCTGTTGCGCAGCATTAATTTACTGGAGCAGCCCGAAGGCGGGACGATCCGCGTGGGCGATATCACCATTGATACCGGGAAATCCATTAATCAGCAAAAAGGGCTGATTCGCCGCCTGCGTCAGCATGTCGGCTTCGTGTTCCAGAGCTTTAATCTTTTTCCGCACCGCACGGTGCTGGAAAACATTATTGAAGGCCCGGTCATCGTCAAGGGTGAAGCTAAGGAAGACGCGACGGCCCGCGCCCGCGAGCTGCTGGCGAAGGTTGGCCTGGCCGGGAAGGAGACGAGCTATCCGCGTCGCTTATCGGGCGGGCAACAGCAGCGTGTCGCCATTGCGCGCGCGCTGGCGATGCGCCCGGATGTGATCCTGTTTGACGAACCCACATCCGCGCTCGATCCTGAGCTGGTCGGGGAAGTGCTGAACACTATCCGCCAGCTGGCGCAGGAGAAACGCACGATGGTGATTGTGACGCATGAGATGAGCTTCGCGCGCGATGTTGCCGATCGGGCTATTTTCATGGATCAGGGGCGAATAGTCGAGCAGGGGCCAGCTAAAGCGCTGTTTGCCAATCCGCAGCAGCCCCGAACCCGTCAGTTCCTTGAAAAATTCTTAATGCAGTAGCATTTTTGCGCTCAATTTGCTCCAGATGCCGCGTCTGGAGCAAATTATCCTCCCTTTAACGCCAGTCTGTTGCTTTTTTATTCCGCCCGGTGTGGATAAGCCATCGCCAAATTAAAGATAATCTGTCTGTGGCCGATATTTTATATAAATAATCATGCTTTATGTGTTAGGTTATATTCACCATAATAATGATTATCTTTATCAGAGGCTTCATTCAGTAAGTATGAGGGATATAGACTTTTTCACCTGGCGACGGGAATGCTTCCTCCGGTTTCAGGAAATGACCTGTGCCGAAGAGGTATATCAGGAACTTCAGCGACAAACGCAGGCGCTTGAATTCGATTATTATGCGCTTTGTGTTCGACACCCTGTGCCATTTACCCGCCCGCGAACGTCCGTCCATTCCAGTTATCCGCAACAATGGATGGCGCAATATCAGTCCGAGAATTATTTCGCCATCGACCCGGTACTCAAGCCGGAGAATTTCATTCAAGGACATTTGCCCTGGACGGATGAATTATTCGCGGATGCCCAGCAATTATGGGATGGCGCGCGGGACCACGGTTTACGCAAAGGAATAACGCAGTGTCTGATGTTGCCAAATCATGCGCTCGGTTTCCTCTCGGTATCACGTAACAGCTTGCAGGCAAACGCCATATCCAGTGAAGAAGTAGAGCTGCGTTTGCAAATGCTGGTCCAGATGGCGCTCACCACACTGTTGTGCTTTGAACATGAGACGGTGATGCCGCCTGAAATGAAATTCAGCAAGCGTGAGCGGGAAATTCTGAAGTGGACCGCAGAAGGGAAGACGTCGGCAGAAATCGCCATCATTCTCTCGATCTCGGAAAATACCGTGAACTTCCACCAGAAGAATATGCAGAAGAAATTCAACGCACCGAATAAGATCCAGATAGCGTGTTATGCCGCAGCGACGGGACTTATCTGACTGATATCACGTTCTGCGTGTCAGACGAGAAAACGGCTGAATGCTCTGCATCCAGCCGTTTTTTGTTACTGGCGGTAGGCTTGTTTAATTTGCTTAACCGTATTGGCAAAAACAGCGGACTCCGCCTGGTCTTCCATCTGCGCGATCTGTTTTTCCATTTTAATGATCACACGACCAGCATCAGCCTGGCCCATCGCTTGTAGCATAAGCGTCAGCAGCGACTTCAGGCAGTTTACTTCCTGTGCCAGTTCCTGGTTATTCTCGGCAGTGGCAAATTCAGGTGTGCTCATTTATTTTCCTCATTATAAAACAGCGCATGAGCGCGACGATGAAAGTTAAGGCGGCGGAGTATACCACAAGCTATGGCAAAAAATGCAGTGGTTGTTTTTTATACTTTTCCGCGTATTGATTATTGGCGGGGGCGGATTATGAAGGTAATCTGTCCAATATGTTAGCGGCAATTAAATGTTTATCGCCGGTTCGCTATTCGTTAATTGTTGTTACAAAAAATCGCTCGCTCTTTTTCGATTGAGTTAACAACTGTTTTGGTAAATTTTTGAATGTCGATGCTAAAAAATAGCGGTAAAATCGCAGCGTACAAGGGTTTTCTTTCCACTTGCTGTACAGCCTAATTTCCAAAAACGAGACCAGAATCGAATAGCGGGTTTTTTAGCGTTTTAATCTTGCCTGGAAAACCGTTAATATAAACCCAATTAGCAGTCAGTAGCGTTATCCCTATTCTGGAGACATTTCCTTTGATCAACGTCCTTCTTGTTGATGACCACGAACTGGTGCGCGCAGGGATACGACGCATTCTTGAAGATATAAAGGGTATTAAAGTTGCCGGCGAGGCGTGCTGTGGCGAAGATGCCGTCAAATGGTGTCGCGCTAACTCCGCAGACGTGGTGCTGATGGATATGAACATGCCCGGTATTGGCGGGCTTGAAGCCACGCGCAAAATTGCGCGCATGTTCGTTGATACCAAAGTCATCATGCTGACCGTCCATACCGAAAATCCGCTGCCAGCCAGAGTTATGCAGGCGGGTGCTGCCGGGTATCTCAGTAAAGGCGCCGCGCCGCAGGAAGTCGTCAATGCGATCCGCACCGTTTTCGCCGGGCAGCGTTACATCGCTTCTGATATTGCTCAACAGATGGCCCTGAGTCAGATTGAACCGGAAAAAACGGAATCTCCGTTTGCCAGTTTGTCTGAGCGCGAATTGCAGATTATGCTGATGATCACTAAAGGTCAGAAGGTGAATGAGATTTCAGAGCAGCTGAATCTCAGCCCGAAAACGGTCAACAGCTATCGCTATCGAATGTTCAGTAAACTGAACATACACGGTGATGTCGAGTTGACTCACCTGGCCATTCGCCATGGTTTGTGCAATGCGGAGTCGTTAATAAGTCAGTGAGTGAAGCGTTCGATTCAAAAGCATTTCTGAAAACCGTCACCAGCCAGCCAGGCGTCTATCGTATGTACGATGCTGGCGGTACGGTTATCTATGTCGGTAAGGCAAAAGATCTGAAAAAACGCCTTTCCAGCTATTTCCGCAGCAACCTTGCCTCCCGTAAAACCGAAGCGCTGGTCGCACTCATACATAACATTGATGTCACCGTAACGCACACGGAAACGGAAGCGCTGCTGCTTGAGCACAACTACATAAAGTTGTATCAGCCGCGCTACAACGTTCTGCTGCGCGATGATAAGTCCTATCCGTTTATCTTTCTGAGCGGCGACACGCACCCGCGTCTGGCGATGCATCGTGGCGCTAAGCATGCGAAAGGTGAATATTTCGGCCCCTTCCCGAACGGTTATGCCGTGCGGGAAACCCTCGCGCTTTTGCAAAAAATCTTCCCTGTTCGCCAGTGCGAAAACAGCGTTTATCGCAACCGCTCCCGGCCGTGCCTGCAATACCAGATTGGCCGCTGCCTGGGGCCGTGCGTTGAAGGGCTGGTGAGCGAAGAGGAGTACGCGCAGCAGGTGGAATATGTCCGCCTGTTTTTAGCCGGGAAAGACGATCAGGTGCTGACGCAACTGATCGCCCGTATGGAAAAAGCCAGCGCGGCGCTGGAATTTGAAGAGGCCGCACGCATCCGCGACCAAATTCAGGCCGTGCGCAGGGTGACCGAGAAGCAGTTTGTTTCCAATACGGGCGACGACCTTGATGTTATCGGCGTAGCCTTTGACGCTGGTCTGGCCTGTGTTCACGTGCTGTTTATTCGTCAGGGCAAAGTGCTCGGCAGCCGCAGCTACTTCCCGAAAGTGCCGGGCGGCACCGAACTGGGCGAAGTGGTGGAGACGTTTGTCGGCCAGTTTTATTTGCAGGGGAGCCAGATGCGTACGCTGCCATCCGAGATCCTGCTCGACTTCACGCTCGACGATAAAACCCTGCTGGCGGAGTCGCTTTCGGAGCTGGCAGGCCGCCGGGTGAACGTCCAGACGAAACCGCGTGGAGATCGCGCGCGTTATCTGAAGCTGGCGCGAACCAATGCCGCCACGGCGCTGACCACCAAACTGTCCCAGCAGTCGACCGTCAGCCAGCGTTTAACCGCGCTTGCGACACTGCTCAAGCTGCCGGAAGTGAAACGCATGGAATGCTTCGACATCAGCCATACGATGGGTGAGCAGACCGTGGCGTCGTGTGTGGTCTTTGATGCCAATGGCCCGCTGCGGGCAGAGTATCGTCGTTACAACATCACCGGCATTACGCCGGGTGACGATTATGCCGCCATGAACCAGGTACTGCGTCGTCGCTATGGTAAGGCGATTGAAGAGAGCAAAATTCCGGACGTTATTCTCATCGACGGCGGGAAAGGGCAGTTGGGGCAGGCGAAGGCGGTATTTGAATCGCTTGATGTGGAGTGGGATAAACACCATCCGCTGCTGTTAGGGGTAGCGAAAGGGGCGGATCGTAAGGCTGGCCTGGAAACGCTGTTCTTTGAGCCGGAAGGCGAGGGCTTTAGCCTGCCGCCGGACTCCCCGGCGCTGCATGTGATCCAGCATATCCGCGATGAGTCGCACGATCACGCCATCAGCGGGCACCGCAAAAAACGGGCGAAAGTGAAAAATACCAGTACCCTTGAGACGATTGAAGGCGTCGGTCCAAAACGTCGCCAGATGCTGTTGAAGTATATGGGCGGATTGCAAGGATTACTCAATGCCAGCATGGAGGAAATTGCAAAAGTGCCGGGTATTTCGCAAGGGCTGGCAGAAAAGATCTACTACTCGTTGAAACATTGAGGGCTCTGTAGCAACATAGAGCTAAATTTTACTGACAACAGACAGTTACCGTCATCATGCGATTTAATATCCCTACGTTGCTCACTCTCTTTCGCGTTGTGCTCATTCCGTTCTTCGTCCTGGCATTTTACCTGCCGGTCGTCTGGGCACCTTTTGCCTGTGCGCTCATTTTTCTGATCGCTGCCGTTACGGACTGGTTTGACGGTTATCTGGCGCGTCGCTGGAACCAGAGTACCCGCTTTGGCGCGTTCCTCGATCCGGTTGCGGATAAGGTGATGGTGGCAATCGCGATGGTGCTGGTGGCGGAACATTATCATACCTGGTGGGTGACGCTGCCAGCCGCGACCATGATTGGCCGTGAAATCATTATCTCTGCCCTGCGCGAGTGGATGGCGGAGCTGGGTAAACGCAGCAGCGTGGCGGTGTCCTGGATCGGTAAAGTCAAAACCACGGCACAGATGGCGGCGCTGGTGTGGATGCTGTGGCGTCCAAATGCCTGGGTAGAGTGGGCTGGCATTGGTCTGCTGTGGGTTGCGGCGGTGCTGACGCTGTGGTCAATGCTGCAATATTTGAACGCTGCACGCGGTGATTTGCTTGAACAGTGATCGTTTCGGCTTAATTTTCAGCAAACGATCCTGAGATGCAAAAAATAACGTTGACTCATAACGTCATATCAGTAGAATGCAACGCATCGAACGGCGGCACAGTTAGCCGGACGATAATGAAATCAAGTGGTTAGAAGTAGTTAAATAGTTACTTGATAAGATGCGGGAATAGCTCAGTTGGTAGAGCACGACCTTGCCAAGGTCGGGGTCGCGAGTTCGAGTCTCGTTTCCCGCTCCAGATTAAAGCATCGGCAGTTTGCGGGTGTAAGTCGAAAGACAACAGATTTAAGGCGCGTTAGCAAAGCGGTTATGTAGCGGATTGCAAATCCGTCTAGTCCGGTTCGACTCCGGAACGCGCCTCCA
Source organism: Enterobacter cloacae complex sp. IR5418 (assembly GCF_049238105.1). Taxonomy (NCBI): domain Bacteria; kingdom Pseudomonadati; phylum Pseudomonadota; class Gammaproteobacteria; order Enterobacterales; family Enterobacteriaceae; genus Enterobacter; species Enterobacter cloacae complex sp. IR5418. The sequence goes on from NZ_JBMKHS010000016.1 coordinate 79,272, forward strand.
CTTTCTTCCCTGGCCGGATGGTGGAATCGGTAGACACAAGGGATTTAAAATCCCTCGGCGTTCGCGCTGTGTGGGTTCAAGTCCCACTCCGGCTACCATGGGAAAACTAGAATAAAATCAATGATAAGCAGTGTCGTATAAACCACCGAAAGGTGGTTTTTTATTGCCTAATTTTCGCCATTCACCATTCTTTCGCCATTACGTTTCGCCATTCGAGAATTTTTTTACGGTGAAGTACCTAAGTACAAGTTAAATTTTACTTCAGGTTATTCGTTCTTGCTCTATGATGGTATACGTGTAATTTAACGAGAAGCCGAACTCGATATTCATACAAGTAAAATATCTCTCTAAGCATAAAATTTAAGGAGAATTTTAAATGCGTGCCTTTACTTCAGTAGTTTTGTTCCTTTGTTGTATTCTCAATCCAGTCCATGCTGAAGGCTGGTACATCAATAAACGTGGTGAACCAACAGTCATGTCAGATGATGGCTATTGGTATATGCTTCTTTCAAAGTCTATGAAAGGTGATGTGAATGCCTACCTGTTGCCTCGTAACGGTATCGAATGTAAAGCTTCTGGCAGTTCGTCAAGCATGTATGTTAATGGAACTAAATTGCGTTGGTGGCAGAACTGCGACCCATCTATGGGAATGTATTGGTACGCTTATACACAAGCAGGAATAAATCACCTAATTGGTGAATTCATGCGCCGTCAAACAGTCACCATCCGTGACGGTAGCTTAACAATTGTTTTTTCTGCGGTAGGCTTTAATGACAAAGCTCGACAGTTCATCGACGATGTAGCTGATCCTGGTTTATAAGATGTTTCGCGTCTTCAAGTTTGAAAAATACAAGTAAGAGCACCCTTCCTCGATTTTGAAGATGATAACTGGATCTGATTATTAGAATGAGAATGATTATCTGAAGAGTCTTGGTTCTTATGTGTATTTGAGGAGGGCATTACTGCCCCCCGACCACCGGTACTACAGAAATTTTTCGGTTATATCTCGCCGTTTGTGATGCATTTTTATGCCCTGAAATTTCCTGCTTCTCGTGAAGTGTTCCTTTCAGATCGGATATCCCTTTAGCTTTCAGATCATGGAACGTGAAGTTAAACTCAAGCTCAGAAAATTTTTCAGCAGCTAACTTTTTAGCTTTCATCCACTGCGCATTAAATGCATCTCGTGTGTAACGAGACCCTGACTGCTGGTGGATAACGTACAGACTTACCATGCCACTATTTAACGGAAGGGAATCGGCCAAGGTAATCGCTTTCGATAGGCGTGCTGTCCAGGCCTTAATCTGACTCACTGCCGTCTTGCTTTGCTGAATTAAAATGCCTTCATCAAGTATCTGACTCTTTTTAAGATCAAGAATGTCACCTTGACGTGCGCAGCATAAATACGCCAACTCCATGGCAATCTTCACTGGTAATGACGAAACGCTGAATAGAGCATCATATTCTTTGTCCGTGACGTACCGTGTGCGCGCCTGCTCCTTAAATTGCTTCACACCATGGCATGGATTCATCTTCACCTTGCCACGCTCATATGCCCACCTGAACACCCTCGACATAAACGCTTTCTCTCGGTTCGCCTGAACCCTGCTTTTAACACCTCTCTTATCCATATACTTCCTGATATGCTCAGGCTTAATGTTGTCTGGCTTCATCTTCCCGAAAACAACATTTACTTTTGAACCATATTTTCTGTAGTCCTTTCTGGTTTCGGTGGCCAGTTCATGAAAGTCGCCCGAGTTAAAGAACTCTTCACAAAGTGCGTGAAAGTTGGAACCTGCCCTGATATCGTTGATGAAGTTTTCATAGGCAGCCCAGACCTGAGACTTAGTAAGATCGCGATTGCACAATCTCACAGTTCTGCCGTCTGGCGTTCTGAACTCATAGGCTGATTTGCCCCGGCGAACGCGGGGCGGCATCCAGTTATCTTCCGGGTTTTTGCGGATTCTAGGCATTACATGTCCTTAAAGTTTGGTTCTTCTTCCTCTGGATTGTTGTCTACCTGCTTCAGGCCAGCTGGATTAGTTACATGATCCCATGTAGTTCCCGGCCTGCCATCTTTACGTGGTACAAAAAATACACCGCTTTCTTTCAGCGCTCTGCACTGAAGGGAAGGGCGGCGATAACCAGTAAGTTGATAGAGGTCATCAGGGGTAAGAAAACGTTGGCTTTGTCCGCTCATCGTATAGCTCTCCACTTAACCGGCTGCACCCGGCAAAATATCAATCAGTTTTTAAAACGCTGAATGCCATGAATACTTCTAAGGTGAATCTTCTGTAGAATTTTACGAACCCACAATAGAAAACATATGTCATCAGTAGCATAGATAAAGTTGATAATATGTTAAATCCAAACATTTCGTCTGTTAGGGTATTAATTACAAGTCTGACGAAAGCTACCCAAAAGAACAATAAAAATACCAAGCACACGTTCCTGCAAAATCCATATAATGCTACATAATTCTGTATTTTAGGCTGATGGTTGGAGGAGTGTTCATATGAGTAATGGTAGGCTAATCTAAAAAGATCACCTTGTAAGGCATAACCATTTTTAAGTTGAGATAAATCTACTGAAAAAATCTTCTTATAAGACTTTTCCAGCATGCTCCATAGCGGCGAAGCTAACTCCTTTGTAAGCTCTCGGGAGTACAGTTTATAAAAAGTAATTCTATCAAGAATAAATACTGGTAGTAATATCGTCTTAATTATTAGATACTTAGTTGTTCTGCCGTAATCTTTTTTGACTTCGTCTTTGAAATCATTATTTAACTCCCAAAAAAGATAGATAGAAGGGTACTGTAATGTATCATTCATATACTTTTCAACTAGAAAAGCAGAGCATATTGCTATTGCATGGCCAATGATATATGCAAGTATAACAATTGAAGAATATCCCAACAAACTGAGAGAAGATTCCTGTGCGATTGCAGTTTTCTTTAGTTGGATGATTACATCCCAATCCAGAGTGATCCCGCAAAAATATAGAAGATATAAAAACAATCCTCCTGGTATCAGGTAGCCAAGAAAATCATATATTGAAAAGGGGTTCTGGTTCATATCTTTTCACTCCCAAAATTGTGTTTGCTAGGGGGCAACACTATAAACGATCTACCTCACGAAGTTTATCTACTATTTTTTTTCGATTGGATTACGTTGTAAGTAACCGATTGATTTATTCATAAACCATTAATGTTCTTGATTTAGGCTTGTGCGTGTTTAAGCGACGTAGTATCCGCAACCTGCGCCGCCACGTTAGTACGGAGATTACGCAGTTCCAAAACAGCTACCTGCACTGCATAAGCGAACATAGCAGCAGGGCGGTCACTCACTTTTTCACTATCTCGTTGCATGTTGACAGCAATAGTCATCAGTTCATCCAGCTGTTCACCGGTCATTGGTTTATTGACTGTCATGATTTTGCTCCTGCTGCAATTTGTGTTGCTTAACGAAGTGGGCCACAGCCTTTGACTGGCTGGCGACAATGGTTTTGTCATCCATGTCCAGCCAAACGGTTTTACCGCGATACAGTGAGGCCCGACCAATTTCCTTACCATCGAGCATCACATACAGAGATCGTCCGCGAATTTCTGTTGTCGGTACTGGTTGTGACAAGCGATAGAGTTCACGTGCTTCAGCAATGGCTTTATGTTCGTCAATAATCGACAGCGCCTCGGCTAGGGCAGTGCCTTCAAGAGTGAAGACACCTTCATCACTGATCGTGGCCTGAGCCATCAGCTCAACGAAACGGCGCGCGTTCTTTACGCTCAGCACTGGCGCGATAGAGCTACGGGTAACTTTCGTTTTCCCCTGTGCAGCCGCTACAGCTTTATCGTGTTGGAGTACTTTCCCGGCCTGTTCGCCATACTCCATAACGCGATCAACCGCGACATCGACTGAAACAGCACCGGATTTAACCTCCTGCTGAACGTCATGGTTCGCCGTGCTGAGGAGCAGCAGCTTTTCGACGGTGGCCACAGACTTATTCACCAGCTTTGCTATCTCGCTGGTGGTCTGGTTAAAGGCGTTATGTAGCTCCTGAATAACAGCTGCCTGTTCCATATCGGATAGCGGAAGCTGGTTATTACTGGTCATGATGCGGGCCAGGCGCTGAACATCGTTACCGTTGAACGGCATGATGTGGATGCGGTCTACTGGCTTACCAGCTTCTGCACAACGCGCATAGCAGCGACGACGACGGTGGCCTTCAACAACCCACACTCCACCTTCATCACGGGCGATAACCTCCAGCGGGGGAACGGAGCCACCGTTCATCAGGTAGTTGAAGAGGTCATCATCTGCCTGGCGGGTACGTTCATCATCTTCGCGTTTGTTGAAACCTTCCCGCACATGGATTTGATCAAGGCTGATAAACATCCCGGTGTCGGTGCGCTTGATGGTCCCGTCACGTGTCATTTGCTTGAATGAGTTAGCCATCAGAGAGCCACCTCGTTATTTTGGGAAATGACGATGGGTGACAGCTCACGCAATTCTCGCTGGGCTTCCAGTAAATGCATATTGGTTCTGGTCTTCGTGTAGCGTTCAACAATGCGGTCACACTCTTTGGCCCAGCTTGCGACATCTTCACGCAGAGTAGCGTTCTGAAGAGCCAGTTCTTTACGCTGCGCCATCGCTTCGCAAAGCGCTACGCTTGTATAGTCCAGGCGGTTAGCCAGTTCGGTCATAATTCCGCGATAAGCTGGCGGAAGGAGAGGGGCGGCCTTACCCGCTGCGTCGATCAGCTGCTCCCGGGTCATGCGTGGTTGTAACTCGGTGACGTTCTGTGTGTTCGTCATGGATAGTTTCTCCGTGTTATACGCGCTCTGCACAGCGCTGAATTTTGGTTGCACGAATCCCTCGCCGACTGGCGACAAAAAATAATGGGGTTTCGTTTTAATAAGCACCCAACCAGAGCACTTAGTGAAACGGGCGGCTGCCACCGCCAGTCAGCTTCTCCACAATTGAGAGCGCGTTCTCCTGAGTTGATTTAACGACTACGGCCTCTCAAGTTGAACGCTGAACGCGCTTTCAGTTGCGAAAAAGGGGCGGTCGACATTAAGGACATTCAAAACTGCCGACCGCCAAGACTACACACAGCATCTGGTACCGTTACTACGGTTTACCACCTTCCTAACGTGATTCGTTTGTGGTGGCTGGTGCTGAACTTCAGCTCAGTGGCGCGGTGTTTCAATATCGTAACCGCCCGTTCCATCCGCGTTTGATCAGTCCGTATGCTCGCTTAGAACGTTTCGCCTGCTTATCTTTTCTCAACCGTTTGACGGTCAGCCCCGTCATTCACCACAACTGAAAAAGAGCGGTCCACCTTCACCATGCTTTGCCTGCCACCATTGGGATTGGTTACTACAGCAGTCGAAGGGTACAGTTTTTCATGCCCGCGCTCTTTCAGTTGCATCCTCGTCTCTTCCGAGGTGTCACACCTGATCGCCACGCTGGTGAAACGTCTCTGGCCGTCGTACTTGCCTGGCTTGCACATTCCGGCTACCCGCTGGATCTGGATATTGTCTTGCAAGGAATCCCCGGACCGCTGCGGCACATGTGCCATATGCCGTACTACTTACTACCACACCAACACAGGTAACTGTCAGTACCAGTGGTGTGATTCAAATGTAGGATATCTTACTTTGGTGTGTCAACACTAAAAGTAGGAAAACTTACATTAAGGATGAAAAAAAACCGACACGAATGTCGGTCTTAAGAGGGGAAAGATATTAGAGGTCAGTTACTACTTGTTTTACCACACCGACAATTTTGCAGTTACCATTGACTTCCATTACGCGGTAGTTAGGGTTTAACGGTACCAGGTATTTTAATGGCCCATCAATAACAAACTTTTTGAGAGTGGCCTCAGCAGAACCAACAATCTGAGCGACAACAATTTTGCCATTAACTTCTTGTGGGCTGCCGTAATCGGGGTCCACCACAACAAAGGAGCCTTCAGGAATACTTGGTGCTCCATTCGGGTTTGTCATAGAGTCGCCACGAACACGTAATGCAAAACCTTCATCAGATAAGTTGGCAGTGGTGAATATCCATTCGGAAATATCGTCCTCAGTAATGGGAGCACCACTTTCTGTCCATTCCCCAGCTTGAACCCAAGATAGGATAGGAATTTTCTTTACTCCAAATTTCTCAGTCGGCTTGTAAAGAATTTCGTCACAGTCTGGATCACCTTGTCCGGTAATAATCCACTGAGGGTTAGTTTTTAAGGCAGCCGCCAGCCCCTGTAGGTTAGATCCTCCAGGTTCATAATCACCAGACTCCCATCCTGTGACTGTTACTCGGTTTACACCAACCAACTTGGCGAGAACAGCCTGGGTGAGCTTTAGCTCTTTGCGTCTTGCGCGGATGCGTTCATTCATTTTCATGTAGGCAATCCTACCATTTTATGATGTAGGAATCCTTGACCTTTAAATGTAAGATATCCTACTATCATGATGTGTGTTTCCCTTACATTTGAGGCAAAAATGAAAAAAGATGATGTGGTTTCTTACTTCGGCAGCGTGGGGAACGTAGCCAAGGCTTTAGGGATTTCCCATGCATCAGTATCTGGGTGGGGTGAAGTAATCCCAAAGGGCAGGGCATTCGAGATTCAGGCACTGACTGCTGAAAAGCTGAAAGTTGATCCAACCCTTTACGCTAAGCCTAATCAAAACGCTGCTTAATTTTAACTACCAAAGGAAAAACAACATGGTAGAGCCAAGCCTGAAAGAAGTAGTTAAAGCGATGTGCAAAGCGTATCCAGGAGGCCGTGAGGCTATGGCCGGTGCTCTTGGCATGTCAGTAACGCAGTTCAACAACAACCTGTATGAGAAGAACGGCTGCCGTTTCTTCGAAGTGAACGAGCTGGAGGCGATGGAAGACATCTCGAATACGTCCCTCCTGGCGGATTACTTTGCCCGTCGCCGTGGTGCGCTGCTGGTGGACGTTCCTCAACTTGAAGACCTTGATCGTGTCGACCTGTTTGATCGTGCCATGAGAACGTCAGCAGCGCGTGGACGTGTTGATACCGTGATCCAGAGAGCTCTCGAAGATGGAGTAATCGAACGTCATGAAGCTGAAGAAATCAATGAATACCACCGCCGTCATCTGGCAGCGCGTGAAGAAGAGATCCGCGCGATTGTCGCGCTGTTTAGCCGTAAGAAAAGCCAAAAAAAGTGACGCCCGCGAGTGTGCAGCTCCGGGCGTCGTGGCGTGTCGTATTCAGTGGAGAAACTAACGCATGAACAGTTTAAACCGATTGAGACCAGCGAAGCAATTCAGATGCCTTCCACTGGTAGGGAAAGATTCCCCGTTCGGCTATGTGGAGAGATTAAACAACCAGGCGGATGAGAACAACTACCAGCCTGTGAACGCGATGGTAGAGGCATTTGCACTGATGAACGAGAAGGGGCGTGAGGAATGGCTGAAGTTGACCGGCGATTCAGAGACCACAGAGGCATCACCGTCCACGTCATCAGATGGGAGCCCGAGACTCGACGCGTTATATACCTCCGCGAAGGGTACGATCATGAGTGCTTCAGCCCTCTTGAGCAATTCCAGCGTAAATTTACAGAGTTAAAGGACGACCATGAGCACTAAATTAACAGGTTACGTTTGGGACGCTTGCGCCGCTTCTGGCATGAAGCTGTCCAGCGTTGCCATCATGGCGCGTCTGGCAGACTTCAGCAGTGATGAAGGGGTTAGCTGGCCTTCCATTGCTACCATCGCGCGCCAGATTGGTGCTGGTGAGAGCACGGTACGCACAGCTATTTCTCAGCTGGAAAAAGACGGTTGGCTGACTCGCCAGCAGCGTCGTAAAGGCAACCGCAATGCATCGAATGTTTACCAGCTCAATGTTTCGAAATTACAGGCAGCTGCCTTTTCTCACCTGTCAGAATCTGACGCGTCAAAATCTGATGCATCAAAATCCGACCCGTCAAAATTTGATGCGTCGAAAAACAGTAATAATGGCAGTTTTCACCCGTCAGAATCTGGTGGGGATCCGTCAGTAAAATCAACTACTGATCCATCAGATAAAAAACCTAATTGTCAGGTTGCGTCGCAACCCGACACTGCATGTGTCAATCAGGTTGATTTGATAACTGGTCAGGCAGTCTTAATCCTCAACCATCTCAATGACGTTACTGGTAAGACATTCCGCAAGGGGAAAAGCTCCCTGGATAATATTCGCGCCAGACTTCGAGAGAACTTCACACACGATGAGTTGCTGTTGGTTATTGATTACAAGCACGAGCAGTGGAAAGAGACGAAATACTACGAACACATGCAGCCAACAACTTTGTTCAGGCCGACGAAGTTCGAAGGATATTTGCAGAACGCGTTGCGCTGGAATAGCAAAGGCCGACCTAAGCGTGAGGACTGGGACGCTGTCCGCAAACAAGATCCATTGAAATTCGGTCAGCCAGACAAAGTCATCCCGGCAGGTTTCAGAGGAGCGAACTCATGAGCCTTCTGAAAGATATTCAAATTTTCATCGCTGAAAACCCTGGGTTAACTAACAAACAGATTGCAGCTTCAATGCCTCAATACCGCCTTCATGCTGTTCAGCGCGGTGTATGCCATCTGGTCAAATTGAATCGCGCAACACGGCAGCATAACGGTAAGTGCTACCAGTATTTTGCCAAAGCGCCGGCTGGTGACGTTAGCGAGGGGCGTTCTGCACTGAAAATTAACCGGGCAGATACACCAGTTGTATCGGAACAGGAAGAAGCGCCGAATCCAGCTGTAACCAGGATGATGGATAAGGCTCAAGGCCTGTTTGAAAAAGGGCTCTACCAGCGGGCAGCCACGGTTCTGATGGATGCCTTCAATCGCTCTAAGAACGAAGAGCAGAGGATGAAGATACTGATTGAGCGTCAGCGTTACCTGAGCATGGCGCCGAAAGTGAAAGCACCCTCTAATGCATGGTGTCTGGCTGGCCGAGCGAGGAATGTCTGATGAAATATTCACTGATTTATGCCGACCCTGCGTGGGAATACGGGAACACCATCAGTAATGGCGCTGCAAATAACCATTACGGCACGATGAAGCTTATCGACATGAAGCGCCTCGCGGTTTGGGACCTGGCTGCCGAGGATGCTGTTCTGGCTATGTGGTTCACCGGTACACACACCCGAGAGGCTATCGAGCTGGCTGAAGCGTGGGGCTTTAAGGTCCGCACGATGAAGGGCTTTACCTGGGTAAAGTTCAACCCACTGGCAGAGAAGCATATCAACAAAGTACTTCAGGCAGGCCGTGTGGAAGATTTTTACGACTTCCTCGACCTGCTGAACGCACAGACACGCATGAACGGCGGGAACTACACCCGAGCCAATACCGAAGACCTATTGATCGCCACCAGGGGAAATGGACTTGAACGCAAGTGCGCCAGCATCAAGCAGGTTATTTACAGCCCACTCGGTGAGCACAGCCAGAAGCCAGCAGAGGCGCGTTTCCGTCTGGAGAAGCTTTACGGTGATGTTCCACGCATCGAACTATTCAGCCGTTGCGGTGCGCCTGGCTGGGACCACTGGGGAAATCAATCTGAATCACCAGCTGTTGAGCTTATACCGGCAGTTGCCGTTCCCATGAAAAAACTACAGGAGCGCGCCGCATGAAAAAGCTATCTACCGAGCATGAGAACGCTGTGCGTGATGTAGCCCGTCAATGCAACGATGCCATCAAAAAAGCCCTAAAGCAGAAGCCAAAGCCAAGCTGGAATGTCGTAGTGCCTCCGATCCTGAAGGAGTACCACGAGAAGGTTAAACCTATGGGAGTTAGCCTGGTGATGTTCAATAGCGTAATCGGACGCCTGAACGGGCGTTATGGAGTCGAGTCATGATCGAATTAACGCCGCGTCAGAATGAAGTGTTCGAAGCTATCAAGCTTCATATCGAAAAGGCTGGCTTCCCACCTACGATGCTGGAGCTTGCCGGATTAATTGGCTGCGCATCACCGAACGCTGCTGTAGCGCACGTGAAGTCACTTAAGAAAAAGGGTTACATCACTGTTGCTCCTGGCGCAGCCAGGGGCATTACCGTCGTCAAAACGGAATGGGAAGCAGATCCAGTAACGATCATCAAAGACCTGCTATCCGGCGGAGACAATGCCAGAGATAACGCTGTTGAATGGCTGAAAAAACAGGGAGTGAGTTTATGAAACTGGTGCTCCCGTTCCCACCGAGCGTAAACACATACTGGCGAGCCCCGAATAAGGGGCCGTTAAAGGGCCGCCATTTGATCAGCGCCAAAGGCAGGGCATATCAAAGCGCGGCCTGTGTCGCCATTGTCGAGCAGCTTCGCTTCCTTCCAAAGCCATCAACAGCACCTGCTGCCGTCGAAATTATATTGTACCCACCAGACGAACGCCGCCGCGACATCGACAACTACAACAAGGCGTTGTTTGACGCGCTCACGCACGCAGGCATTTGGGAGGATGACAGCCAGGTGCAGAGAATGCTGGTGGAGTGGGGGCCGAAGGTACCGGGTGGACGTGTAGAAATATCCATCAAGAAACATGAACCTCTGGCGGGTGCAGCCGCCTGATAAGTGGAGAAGAGCATGAATCAGATGAACATCACCGTAACGTGTCCGACGCACCATGCCGCCGCGATAGGCCCTCAGATAACGATGTCCAGTCGTGAAATTGCGAAGCTGGTCGATTCACGTCACAGCAATGTCTGCGTAACCATCGAGCGACTGATGAAATCCGGCGTGATTGGGGGGTATGCTGCAATGCAGTACACCCATCCTCAGAACCAGCAGACTTACCACTACTACGAAGTTAACAAGAGAGATAGCTATGTGATCGTCGCGCAGCTGTGCCCGGAGTTTACCGCCCGTCTGGTTGATCGCTGGCAGGAACTGGAGAGCGGGGCCGGGATGGTTGTTCCCCAAACACTCCCTGAAGCACTCCGGCTCGCCGCTGATCTTGCTGAACAGAAGCAACGTCTGAGTGAAGAGCTGGCAATTGCCGCACCAAAGGCTGAATTTGTTGATCGCTACGTCAAAGCCACCGGGTCAATGACATTCCGGCAGGTTGCCAAGCTCCTTAACGCCAAAGAACCCGAGTTCGCGATGTTCCTCATTGAGAACGGCATCATGTACCGCCTGAACCGCGTGCTTACTCCGAAGAGTAAACACATCGAAGCAGGCCGATTTGAAGTTAAGACCGGGACCACCAACCAGACCAACTATGCGTTCAATCAGTCTCGTTTCACGGCGAAAGGGGTGCGCTGGATAGGTGGACTTTGGGCAGAGTATGTCGCTAAGGGGCAAATTGCGTGAGAGCCATACTGACGCCTGAAATTGCGCCGATGACCGGGGTGGTTCTGTTCCGCCCTGGTAAAGAACTGCTCTGGCTATTCCGTCAGGGAAGGGTAGTTATTGAGCCACCATCCGAAGCCATCCAGCATCTGCCGTCCGGAATAATCCCTGAAGCCCACCAGCCTCTTACTGATGATGCCAATATGCAGGCCATTTTCGTTAACGAGAGGATCATTCAGCGAGCTGGTGGATTGAGTAGCCTTGATGCCTGGCTGGAGAGAAAATTTGAATGTCAGTGGCCTCACACTGACTGGCATGCCAGTGATTTTACGGTTATGCGCCACGCTCCGGGGAGCATTCGTGTTTGCTGGTCATGTGATAACCATTTACGTGAGCAAACCACTGAAAGACTGGCAGGAATTGCCATGCAGAACCTGGTAAAATGGCTGCTGGAAAGGGTAAATATTGATTTAGGTTTCAGCGCTGACCACACTCTTTCGCTTCCTGAGTTCTGCTGGTGGATGGTACGTAATGATCTGGCTGACCTTGTTCCTGAATCGGTGGCGAGTAAAGCACTCAGAATCAAGCCAGAACAGCACAGTTCAGTGATGAGGGAAAGCGACATTGTCCCGTCATTACCGGCTACGCAAATCTTTCAGGAGAAGGCAAAAAAGATAGTGGCGGTGAAGGTCGATCCTGAAACGCCGGAATCTTTCATGCTGAGGCCAAAGCGCCGACGCTGGGAAAACGAGAAATACACCCGCTGGGTGAAGTCGCAGCAGTGCAGTTGCTGCAATAATCCGGCAGACGACCCCCACCACCTGATAGGACACGGGCAGGGTGGAATGGGTACTAAGGCGCATGACCTGTTTGTGATACCGCTGTGCAGAGCGCATCACGACGAGTTACACGCTGATCCCGTGGCATTTGAAGCGAAATACGGCGACCAGTTAACGCTGCTGTTTCGGTTTTTAGATCGTGCGCTGGCAATCGGCGTATTAGCATGAAAAGTGGAGATAACATGCGTGATATGTATGAAGTTTTGGACTTATGGGGAGCATGGGCTGCATCAGAACATAGTGGAGTTGACTGGCAGCCTATTGCAGCAGGATTTAAAGGATTACTTCCTTATGGGAAAAAGTCTCGTTTGCAATGTTACGATGATCAGGGCATAAAAATCGATGGATGTGTTGCAAGACTGAGAAAGCACAAATCCGAACAATATGAACTAATTGTTGCTCATTTTATTCTCGGTATTTCTCTGCGAACTATTGCAAAAAAAAGAAAATGCTCAGATGGAACCATTAGAAAGGAGCTTAATGCTGCCCTAGGTTTTATAGAAGGGGTACTATGCATGTTAGACCTTGACTAATAATTTATATAAAACTACTAGGGTGCCAATTGAAGTTGGCACCCATGAAGCAGAAAGCAAAAAGTATAAAACTTTTTTACAAAATGATTCATTATCCTTTAAGTGAGCCTTAGCTTCGCTGATTCGCGTTTCTAAATCAGAATTTTTCAACAATTCCTCATCTTCACTGTCAATCTTCTTTAATAATGATGTGAACACAATTTCTTTAGCGTGAATTACTCTCTCAAATTGTTTTTGTTGTGAAATAATAACCAAGTGCATAATGATTGAAGTTAAAACAATGCCAATAAATGCAACAATTATTTCTCCAGTTTCAATTAACTTAAACAATGCAATAGAACCCACTAAGGAAATTGGTATGGCCAATACTTTATTAGATAAGTCTAATAGTGTTTTCGAGATTTTTTCTGCGAAATCAATTTCCGCGTCTGCTATTTCTTTTCTTGCTTTGTGAAATGAGAAGGCAGACATATAAACTGCAAGATTATTAGAGTATAATTTGTTTATTGACTCCAGATTTGATACCAAATTAGTGAAGCTGGGTTTATGGTTTATAATGTATTCTATTAGGGTATTTCGGAAGGTGTTTATTTTTTCCTCGTAATGAGCATCTGTGAGTGGGTTTATGGCTACAAGACTATTAATTAGCTGGGATTGAATATTATTAACGTTTAGAATGTCGGCTTGAATAGAGGTTTCTAAAACAGCAGAGGTTGATTTTGACTCAGAATCCATCACAAATACGAGGCGATAGAAGCTATTTCCGCCCTCATGTTTAATATCATGATAATGCGCAATTTTCGCTAGCGAGCAAATGAGTGTTAGGATTTTTTCAAGCTGTAATATGAATGTGGGTTTCTTTTCCTCTTGAGAGTAGAAGTTATCTTCAACAATAAAGTACTCTTCTGGGAAACACCCTTTTGAAAGGCAGTTGGCTTGAATAAAATCATTGCAGTCCAAATAAAATTTGCTTGCGTCGCCTTGGTTAATAATGAAAGTGTAGCGGCATGTTGCCCACGAATTAGGGTAATCATCTGCATGGTCAATGTTAATGTTGTCAAGTTCTAATTCGCTCAATCTGCCTGCCGAAAAGAACTCCTCCATAATATTTTTCAAGATAGTGTCTACTAATGCAGAATAGCCAACTGTGCCCGTAATACAGGCACCGTCAAAATCAACTTGTGTTGAAGTTCTGAATAGTTGAACAATTTTATATAAATCACTCATGTGACTACCTTGTTAATTATTATTCATTTTTTTGCTAAGCGCCGCTTTCCGCTCTTTAATCGCTGCCTCAATCTTGTTTTTTGCTTCGGCCGGAAGTTTATTGAAACTTAAACTTCCGCTTTTTTCATCATAGTAAACCATAGCATCATTTGTCTCTCCGAGCAATTCTTTATCAAAGTTGAAACTTAAGAGTTTATCCTTATATGATACGTTTTTTATTTTATCAAGAGTGGATTTATTGATAACGAACTCTGAGGGAATGCGCATGTTTTCATTATTTAAATGTTGCATGAATCCTTCAATTATTTCGTTTCTTTTATCTTCTTCGAGCGAAGTCAATTGTGCTGCTGCGATATCTGCTATGTCAGTAAGTTTCGCTGGTTGATCGGCACGGTTTGTTTCATCTAAATATCTTATAACTTTATTACGAAATGCTTCAGCAAAGGGTTTTGAATCAACATCTTTTTTAAAAAAGTTTCGTGCTTCTCGAGGTAATGCACGTGTTGCTGCTGAGGATGCTATCCCTTTATCACATCCTAACGCCGAGATAAAATAAGCTGATGCAGATTGCCCCTTAGTTTTACTAACAAAACTTAAGAATGTCAGTTCCGTACGGGCTGTTTCATCTGCGGAGAGATATTGATTGTAAAGATGAAAGTTGATTTTTGCTGCTTGATTAATATTGCTGAGATCTAGATGAATCATTTCCTCAGGCTCAAGTGCCGGACTGATGCGCATTCCACCTTTCTTTTTTATCATGGTCACGAGAAGAAATCTTACGCCATTGGATATGTAATCAGTAAAAACAATATATCCACCTGATGGCCAAGATTGACCTTTTGCGCTTTCAAATAATTGCTTCATAATTGATATGGAAAGGTTTATAAAATCTTTGGAACTATAATTTGTTAATGAAAAATAGTTATTGAATTCATCTGGTATAGGCCCCCTGTCATTATCCTTTTTAAAGATACCGTAATGCGCTGTATTTCCTCTTGAGCCATACAGTTTAATGACATCTTCAACTAACTTATTAACTATCTTATTTTCTTTATCTAGCTCTGTTTTCCTTAAGTTAAACGGATTCTCATAATCAAAATCATTTCCACTTTCTTTAATTAATTCATGGACAATTACATGCTTGATATCAGGTTTGCTCATTTTTTGTGCAGATCCTTGTTGCAAAGTGTTTCGTTCTAGCATAAAGAAACACTAACGCGTACGCAAAATATATCGTAACCTGTTAAGAGTGGTTTCTACGCCACAGACTTAAAACGAGTCGAAAACCTCGCCACGACGAGGTTTTGTCGTATTTGAGGCTGCCTAAAGGTGGCCTTTTTCAAATCCGCGCCACGCTCGGCGCAGTTCATCCACAGAGCCTTTCAGGGGGCAGCCATAGGGAACAGTCGATGTGACTGTCTCTGCGGGCTGATCATTCCTGATGGCCTTTGACAGAGTGATTTTTTTCATCGGTGCTATAGTTAATCTGGCATTCGATAATGCTCTCGATACATAAAACACTTGGTGGGGATACACCAACTTCGCAGAGACAACTGCATGACCCATGACCAGCAACCCAATGCTGGTCTTTTTTTTCCGCCATTAGCTCAACTGGAAAGAGCACGGAGCTTCTACCTCTGTGGTTCGGGGTTCGAATCCTCGATGGCGGACCAGAGAATTACTTAATTAACGATTTAGTATTTCTAACACTATCACTCACACCGCCGCCATATAATCAAATCCTCACACTGAGGAGATAGCAATGAAAGAAGGTTTCTACTGGATACAGCACAACGGCAGAGTGCAGGTAGCTTACTACACCGATGGTGTCACTGAGGATCTTGAAACGGGCCAGACAATAACTGGTGTCTGGCATCTGACACGAGGTGATGATATTTGCCATAACGGTGAGGCTGAAGTGATTGAAGGCCCACTGTCTGTGCCATTGAAATGAATATATTCAACTGATTACTTGGCAGATTCTTTGTACTGCACATATGCTATTTAAGCATCCTGCGGAATGGATGTGTTCTGAAAGCATTTTGGTGGTGAATCCCCCTATGCGGAGGGGCGTTCCAGCAGTTACCTGAAAAGGAAACCTCTCAGACGCGGGAATGTTTGCTGGAGTAATTCTCACCGGGAGGCACCCGGCACCACTCTCTAAGCTATTGCCAACTTAGCAACTATGCCTGCTGTCCGAGCAGGCTTTTTTTTGGCCACACAGATAAACTATTGACCGCATGAATATAACCTGAGTAGGTTATGCATGTGGTGAATCCCATCTAAGCGATGGGGCGTCTGGTTAACTGCTATGTGCAGGTATGCGCGCGACTTTGATAACCAGAGATAAGTCACCGGGAGGCACCCGGCACCACGATAACAATAATATCGAATTGATAATTCCTTGAGAGCCTGCTTTAAACAGCAGGTTTTTTTTGCTCGTTTCCCGAAGTTACGGCTACGCTAAAGAAGAAGGGGATATATCCGCTGGCAGGTGGTTCTCCTGAACCATCAGTGAATCGGCCTCGATACCCGGACGTCACTACCTGTCTTTCGGATGATCTCCTTTCTACCTTCTTGTGATAATCATCACTTTAGCCTGCTCTCGCGAGCGGGCTTTTTTTATTCCCCTCAAATTTCCTGAGAGGGATCACAGCAATAAGAGGGGGCTTAATGTCCGATCCATTAACCGGCACCGGCGCTGTTCTCGGCGGCGGCCTGCTGGGTTCAGTCCTGTACGGCGTCTTTACTCATACAGATTTTGGTGTGGTGTTCGGGGCGTTTGGTGGTGCGGTGTTCTACGTCGCGACAGCCACAAACCTGTCCCGCGCCCGACTGGCAGCATATTTCCTGACGTCGTTTATCGTTGGGGTGCTCGGGGCAGGACTTATTGGCTCACTGCTAAATGCAGCTTCGCACTATGAAAAACCGCTGGATGCACTGGGCGCAGTGATTCTGTCTGCCCTGTGTATAAAAATCCTCACTTATCTTAACAACCAGGATTTGAACAACGTGTTCAAGTTTTTCTCGCGGTTACGCGGGGGAGGGGGAAATGGCAATTGACCCGTCAGCATTCTTTAATGCGTTTATCTGTGCGGCCATAGTTATCGTGCTGATGTTTTACCAGCGACATGGCGCCCGGCATCGCCCCTTTATTTCTGTCATGGCGTATATAACCGTGCTGGTTTACGCCGCGATCCCCTTGCAGTTCATCTTCGGCCTTTATCGTGATTCCAGTTGGCTGGTGGTGGTCGCAAACATTCTTATCTTCGCCGCCATCCTGAAGGTTCGTGGAAATATGGCGCGGCTGGTTGATCGTCTGAGGCACTAATGAACCAAACACAATTTCAGAGGGCGGCTGGTATCAGCGCCGGGTTAGCTGCGCGCTGGTTTCCACATATCGACGCCGCTATGAAGGAATACGGCATCACCGCACCGCTCGATCAGGCCATGTTTATTGCCCAGATGGGGCATGAAAGCACCAGATTTACCCGGCTGGTGGAGAACCTGAATTACGCGGTTGAAAACCTAGTACCGACGTTCGGTAGCCACCGCATCACGCAACAGCAGGCAGCAGCACTTGGCAGAACAGCAACGCAACCGGCAAACCAGAAAGCGATCGCTAATCTGGTTTACGGCGGTGAATGGGGAAAAGAACACCTTGGCAATCAGGTAGCCGGTGATGGCTGGAAATATCGCGGTCGCGGGCTGAAACAGGTTACCGGCCTGAGCAACTACCGCAGTTGTGGCCATGCTCTAAAACTTGACCTTGTTAGCCATCCGGAGCTGCTTGAACAAGATGAATACGCCGCGCGCTCAGCTGCATGGTTCTTTGCCTCCCGCGGTTGCCTGCTTCATTCCGGCGATGTTGAGCGCGTTACGCTGCTAATCAATGGCGGCCGCAACGGGCTGGATAAACGCCGCGCACTATTTAACCTGGCGAAATCCGTTCTGGTGTGAGGTGAATGTGGGGATCGAAACGATAATCGGACTGGTCGCATTGGTTATTTCCGCTATCGCCGGAGCTTTTGGCCTAGGCCATATTCGCGGCACCAGCAAAGCTGAAGTGAAAGCCGACCAGCAGCGCACCGAAGATAACGCAGCGGCAACGGTCGCAGCAGCCGAACGCCGGGTAGAAGCTACGAAAGAGGCCAGCAATGTACAGCAGACTGTTAACCATATGCCTGGCGACGATGTTGATCGCGAGCTGCGGGACAACTGGACCCGTAAGGGTTGAGGTAGTGGATACCGCTTGCGATTGGATTAAACCCATTTACGGCACAGCGCACGACTGGGATGTGCTAGACCGCCAGACGAAGCGCGACATCCTGGCGCATAACAAAGCGTGGCAGGCGAACTGCCAGAAGTAGGAGTTATGCATGCTGCTGTTGATAGTTCCGTTGCCTTCCGCGAGCTGAGGTACCTCCAAGCTGTTCTGTGGATTAATCCTTTAATGTTGACCATTCAAAAGGCGAATAACCAGTTGAGTAGTCTCCGGATCTTGAACGAAGCAGAGGAATAGAGCTGAGAAGAAGCGTGAGACCTAACGTGCGGATTTAACACTTTAAGATTCACATTTTGTAAACTTTTGCTATATTGCATCTGATGCCAGCGGTCGTTTCCTTATTAGAATAAATTGTTATCGTGTTGGCAGTTTTTTTATGACTACACGGAATGATGCTATGTCAGAAGTTGCAGCGGAGCTAGCCGAGCAGACTTGGCCTGATTTTTATCCAAATGGTGTTCCTCCAAAAACGGCTGTAGATGCTGAGGGTGAGTTTTATCGTTTGGTTAGAGCTAACCCTCCGACTCCAAATTGTTTCCTTTCTACCCATGAAGAGTATCCGAATAGACATAAAAAATGTCGCGGAGAAGCTCTCCAGTGCGTATATGGCACATCTTTTTTTTCTGAAGAACGAGGTGCTAAAGATGCAAAGGGCTTTGTTGAATAAATCAGATTTCGGGTAAGTCTCCCCCGTAGCGGGTTGTGTTT
>NZ_JBMKHS010000017.1:0-97148 GCF_049238105.1 Enterobacter cloacae complex sp. IR5418
GAAGATGCGTGATCTGATCCTTCAACTCAGCAAAAGTTCGATTTATTCAACAAAGTCTATAGAGAGTACTATCTCTTTCCAGGTTAACGCTATGTCTTCTGATAAACCATCGCATCGCGGCTCTCCCTATGCTCAGGAACTGATTTCTCATTTACAGCCGCACTGCGCCACGCATAAAACCGATCCCGGCGAGCAACTTCATCTCCAGGTTAACGGGCAGAGCATGTGTTATTTAATTCTTGAGGGCACGGTCGCTATATACAGAAGAAGCGACGATATGATGCTTTCGACGGCGCGCAGTCCCGCCCTGTTTGGCCTCGCTAACCTGACGGACATCTATTTTACCGACTACCTCCGAACGGTGACGCCTTGCCTGATCGGTGTGCTCACGACCGATCGGGTGGCTGAAATTATCAAAGAGAACGCGCTGTGGGGGCTGCTTTCTAATCATCTGATGTTTGTTTACAACCGCCTCTATCACAACGTGATGCCGAAAGGCGCGCCAACCGCATACGAAATGATTCGCCAGCAGCTCGTGTTGCTGATGCAGGAAGATGACAGCTACCGACGTAGCGTGACGGCGGAAAGGTATATCAGGGATAAAACCCAGCTTTCCCGCAGCGGCGTAATGCGCATACTGGCTGACCTGAAAACGGGCGGGTTCATCGAAATGGAAGAAGGCCGGCTCATTAAAATTAACAAACTGCCTGCCAGATACTGACTGTCAGACACAAAAAAGGCCGCGTTTGCGGCCTTTTCTTCACTGCTTAATGGACGTGAACGCCCAACCGCCAGGCAAAGTAGATCTCTTCTTTCAGTTCGTTTGAAGAGAGCGCCAGCAAATCCGTAAATTCCAGCTCAAGCTGTTTCAGCTTTTTCAGGTACTGCGCGGGAGACAGATTGCTTTTATCGCGACGTAAATATTCAATTGCCAGCTGTGTTGGGGTTATTTCAGTATCCATGATGTCCTCGCTTATGTTCAAAACGTGACCAGTATACCACAATCAGGCGGCTATTTTTTGACCAAAAGCAAGGCATCCGGAAACTTTACACAACGGCCGTCGTCAGCCTGGATGAACAACACAGGCGATCCTGTTCGTCCAGAATCTCTATCTGCCACACCTGATGACGGCTTCCGGCATGCAGTGCGCGGCAGATGCCGCGCACGTGTCCGCTGCGAACAGAGCGGATGTGGTTGGCATTGACCTCCAGCCCCACCACCTTCTGCTCTCCTTCCGTACAGAGGTAGCCTGCCACCGACCCCAGCGTTTCCGCCAGCACGACGGACGCGCCGCCGTGCAACAGGCCAAACGGTTGATGAGTGCGGCGGTCTACTGGCATCGTTGCTTCCAGTTCGTCGTCGCCAATGCGCGTGAACTGGATGTCCAGCAAACCGACCATGTTCTCCGCGCCCATGGCATTTAATGCCTCCAGCGTGACCGCTCGTTTCCAGATCATCCCATAATCTCCAGTAAAGCCTGCAATGGATGGCGAACGCCGTTACCTTCCACCCGTTTCACCTGGCTGCGGCAGGAGTAGCCCGTCGCCAGACAGCGGTTGCGTGGCAGGCGCTGCATCGCCTGATGCCATGACAGTTCATAGATGCCAAGCGAGTTGGCGTGGTTTTTGGCTTCATGGCCGTAGGTTCCGGCCATGCCGCAGCAGCCCACGTTGACGCTTTCCAGCTTCGCGCCAAACCGGGCGAAGATAGAAGCCCACTGGGCAGGCGCCGTCGGCAGCGCCGTCACTTCGGTACAGTGCCCAAACAGATACCAGGATTCTCCGCTGACCTCCTGAGGGGCCGTTTGCGTCAGCACCGCAGGCAGCCATTCGTGCACCAGTAAGACCTGAAAATCACCGCGCTTATCGCCGAGCGTCTGCCTGTATTCATCGCGGTAGCAGAGCACCAGCGCCGGATCGACGCCCACCATCGGCATGCCGAGCTGCGCCACGCGATTCAGGAAATCTGACGTTTTCTGCGCAGTTTTCGCAAAGCGGGTCAGGAAGCCTTTAATGTGCTGCGCCTTGCCGTTCGGGGAGAACGGCAGCACCACCGGCTGGTAGCCGATTTTCTCGGCCAGCCGGACAAAATCAGCCACCACCTGCGCATCGTAATAGCTGGTAAACGGATCCTGCACCACCAGCACCACCTTCGCTTTCTGCTCAGGGCTTAATGCTTCCAGTTGTTCCAGGGTCATGTTCGCCGAGCGGTGCCCCACCAGCCGACGCTGGAGCGATGGCGTCGACAGCAGCGGCAAATCCACCATGCCGATATGTTTTTCAGACAGTTTGCGCACCAGCGGCTGATTGATAAAGAAGTTAAAGGTTTTTGGCGCACGGGCCATCAGCGGCGCGTAACTCTCCACCGTCGCCACCAGATGATCGCGCAGGGGGCGCAGATAACGCGTGTGATAGAGCTGGAGGAAGCGGGAACGGAATTCCGGTACGTCAATTTTAATCGGGCACTGGGTTGAACACGCCTTGCACGCCAGGCAGCCGGACATCGCCTCTTTCACTTCATGAGAAAAATCGTATTCACCTTTATTCGCATGCCAGCTGTTGCGAGTGCGTTCGATAAGCCTGCGCAGGCTGGCGCGTTTTTCCGGCAGTTCCTGTTCCAGCTTGAGCGGGTCAATGCCGCGATCGGCCAGCAGGCGCAGCCATTCACGCACCAGCGTCGCACGCCCTTTCGGGGAGTGGATACGGTTGCTGGTGATTTTCATCGACGGACACATCGGGCTTTTCACGTCGAAGTTGAAGCACAGCCCGTTGCCGTTACACTCCATCGCGCCGCGCCAGGACGCGCGTACCGCAATCGGAATTTGTCGGTCATAGGTGCCGCGCTTAACGGCGTCCACCTGCAACATCGGCGCATCAACGCCCTCCGGCGGGCAGATTTTTCCCGGGTTGAGGCGGTTATCGGGGTCAAATGCGGCTTTCACCTTACGCAGTTCGGCGTAGAGTTGTTCACCAAAGAATGCCGGGCTGTACTCGGCGCGGAACCCTTTGCCGTGCTCGCCCCATAGCAAGCCGCCGTATTTGGCCGTGAGGGCCACGACCTCGTCGGAGATCTCCTTCATCAGGATCTCCTGCTGCGGATCGCACATGTCCAGCGCCGGGCGCACGTGCAGCACACCCGCGTCGACGTGCCCGAACATGCCATAGCTCAGACCATGGCTGTCCAGCAGCGCGCGAAACTCCACTATATAATCCGCCAGATGTTCCGGCGGCACGCAGGTATCCTCCGCAAACGGAATCGGCTTCGCCGCCCCTTTCGCGTTGCCGAGCAGCCCCACCGCCTTTTTACGCATCGCGTAGATTCGCTCGATGCCAGAGAGATCGTTACACAACTGCCAGCCAATGACGCCGCCTTCCCCCTGCGCAATCAGCTCGTCCAGACGCTGGCAGAGCGTGCTCACCTGGCTTTCAATAAGCTCTGCGTCATCCCCGGCGAACTCGACGATGTTCAGGCCGAGCATCTCTTTATCCGGCACGTCGGTAATCAGTTCGCTCACCGAATGCCAGACGATATCTTCCCGGGCCAGGTTCAGGACTTTTGAATCGACGGTTTCCACCGACAGCGCCCGCGCCTCCACCATAAACGGTGCATTACGCAAAGCGGAGTCAAAGGAGTTGTATTTGACGTTCACCAGACGGCGCACCTTTGGCAACCGGGTGATATCCAGCCGCGCTTCGGTGATGAAGGCCAGCGTCCCTTCTGACCCGGTCAGCACGCGGGTAAGATCGAACTGGCTCAGATCGTCATTAAAGACATGACGCAGATCGTAGCCCGTCAGGAAGCGGTTAAGCTTCGGGAATTTGTCGAGGATCAGTTCGCGATTTTCGCGGCAGCGCTCCAGCACGGTACGGTAAATCCGTCCGCTGGTGGTGCTCTCTTTTGCCAGCGTTTCAGCCAGTTCGACCGGCATCGGTTGGGTATCGAGAATATCGCCCCCCAGCAGCACCGCCCGCACACCCATGACGTGATCGGAGGTTTTGCCATAGACCAATGAGCCTTGCCCCGAGGCATCGGTGTTGATCATCCCGCCAAGGGTCGCGCGGTTACTGGTGGAAAGCTCCGGCGCAAAAAAATAGCCGTAAGGTTTTAAAAACTGATTCAGCTGATCTTTGATGACCCCCGCTTCCACACGTACCCACCCCTCTTCCGGGTTGATCTCAATGATGCGGTTCATATAGCGGGACATATCAATGATGATGCCCTGGTTCAGCGCCTGCCCATTGGTGCCTGTCCCGCCGCCGCGCGGGGTAAAGACCAGAGAGCTGAAACGGTCCTGCGACGCCAGGCGGGCGATGAGCGCTACATCGGCGGTAGAGCGCGGGAAAACGACGGCATCGGGAAGAAGCTGGTAAATACTGTTATCGGTCGCCATCGTCAGCCTGTCGGCATAATCGGTGGCGGTATCACCTGTAAAACCCTGTTGCTCCAGTGCCTGCAAAAAATTAAGCACCAGCTGAACGACGCCCGGTGCCTGAGAAATCTGTGGGATCATTGCTGTCGACCCTAATGAGAATAGTGTGAAATCGTTTGCGTTGTGTCTGGAAAGTTTTATCACATTTTTTTCTTATGTGCTTCGTAGAATTACGGGCAAAATCCGCCTGTCAAAAATCGCTGAAATCACTAATGATTAGAGAGAAGCGGTTTATATTCCCATCAGCCTTGCTGGTGTTCATTTAAGGAAAGTTTTGTTTATGGTCAACCTTCGTCAGCCCAGGGATGTCGCGCAGATACTGCTATCGGTGCTGTTCTTAGCCATTATGATTATTGCGTGTCTGTGGATTGTTCGCCCTTTCGTGCTCGGATTTGCCTGGGCCGCGACCGTCGTCGTCGCGACCTGGCCTTTACTCTTACGTTTGCAGAAGCTGCTGTTTGGTCGCCGCGGTCTGGCCGTGCTGGTGATGACGCTGCTGTTGTTCCTGCTGTTCATCATTCCCATTGCACTGCTGGTTAACAGCCTGGTTGACAGCAGCGGCCCGGTTATTCGCGCGGTCACCAGCGGTGACATGACGCTGCCGGATCTCGCGTGGCTGAACAGCATTCCGGTTGTGGGCGCCAAACTGTACAGCGGCTGGCATAGCCTGCTGGAGATGGGCGGTAGCGCCCTGATGGCCAAAGTGCGACCGTACATCGGGACAACCACCACCTGGTTTGTGGGGCAGGCTGCGCACATCGGTCGCTTCATGATGCACTGTGCGTTGATGCTGGTCTTCAGCGCCCTGCTTTACTGGCGCGGCGAGCAGGTTGCGCTGGGGATACGTCATTTCGCCACCCGCCTGGCAGGTAAACGCGGCGACGCCGCCGTGCTGCTGGCAGCCCAGGCCGTCCGCGCGGTGGCGCTCGGCGTGGTGGTCACAGCGCTGGTGCAGGCGGTGCTTGGCGGAATCGGGCTGGCGATTTCCGGTGTGCCGTATGCCACCATTTTCACCGTCATCATGCTAATGACCTGTCTGGCACAGCTCGGTCCGCTGCTGGTGCTGGTTCCCTGCATCATCTGGCTTTACTGGACGGGGGATACGACCTGGGGCACGGTGCTGCTGGTCTGGAGTTGCGTGGTGGGCACCATGGATAACGTGATTCGCCCGCTGCTCATTCGCATGGGCGCTGACCTGCCGCTGATATTAATCCTGTCCGGGGTGATCGGGGGATTAATTGCCTTCGGCATGATTGGTCTGTTCATCGGTCCGGTGCTGCTTGCGGTAACCTGGCGACTCTTCTCCGCCTGGGTGCATGAAGTGCCGCCGCCGGGAACCGATCCGGACGTCATCTTAAGCGAACTTGAAGAGCTGGAAGATAAGAACGCGCAGTAAGAACGTATGCCGGGTGGCGCTAACGCTTACCCGGCCTACATTCTGGGCAGGAATACTTAAACGTTGCTAAACTATTTATTCTCTGCTCACTGGTCAGACCCGCCTTTTCCTGCCTAAAACCGTCATTCTGTTCAAGAAATCTTTACCTCCCTTTAACTATTGAGACGAATCCGATCGACTCAAAATCCTGGCATGCCTACTATTAACACACGGTTATAAATCAACACCTTGATTTATAAGCATGGAAATCCCCTGAGTGAAACAACGAATTGCTGTGTGTAGTCTTTGCCCATCTCCCACGATGGGCTTTTTTTTATCCTTTTTACGCCCGGGTCATGTCACAGCGACTGAGCATTCGCCAATCCCCCGCCAGTACCCGCGTCTCTCCGGTTACCTGTACCGTTACTGCATCGCGAATATCCGCCGAGGACGCGCCAACCTGTAGCTCAAATTCCCCTGGCTCGACGATTCGCTTCCCGTCCCGGCGCGTGAAATTGAACATCTCTACCGGCAGGGTAAAGGTCAGCGTGGCGGTTTCTCCCGGTGAAAGCGTAACGCGCTGGAACGCTTTCAGCTCCTGAAGCGGCCGCACCTGCGTGGCGACCTTATCGCGCACATACACCTGCACCACTTCACTGCCACTGCGCTCCCCGGTGTTGGTGATATCGACGTTTAACACCACCTCTCCGCCGACCGGGACGCGACTTTCAGCCAGGCGGGCCGCGCCCCAGCTAAACTGCGTCCAGCCGAGACCGTAACCGAACGGGTAAAGTGCGCCGAAATGGAACGCAAACGGCGTGCCGCCGCTTTTCAGCTTGTGGTTGTAGTAGTACGGCATCGCCCCGGCGCTTTTCGGTACGCTCACGACCAGCCTGCCCTGCGGCTCCGCGCGACCGGTTAAGACATCGGCAATCGCCCAGCCTCCTTCCTGCCCCGGCGCCCAGGCCAACATCAGCGCGGCCACCTTATCTTCCAGCCCCTGAAGGTTATAAGGTCGCCCGCCGGTCATGACGACAATCACCGGCTTACCGGTTGCCACCAGCGCCTCCAGCAGCTGTTGCTGCACGCCCGGCAGATCCAGCGAATCGGTATCCGATCCTTCCCCCACGGTGCCGCTCTGGAATAGTCCGGCGAGGTCACCGACGCAGGCCACCACCACGTCACTCGCTTGCGCCGCGCTCACGGCGTCGGGGATCAGATCCGTGCGTTGTGAAACCGGCGACTGCTGCATCGGTTTACCACCGCTGTCGCCAGGAAAGACTGGCGCGCCCGCCATCCGTTTTTCGATAATGTGACACCCTTTGGCGTAACGTATCTGCGATGCACCAAGATACTGTTCCAGCGCCGCGCGCGGAGTAGTCACCTGCGAGGTCTCTTCAACCATATCGCTGATGATCAGGTGCACCGGGAAGCTGTAGCCGCTCAGCAGCGCCAGCGGATCGTCTGCCGTCGGTCCCACTACCGCTACACGAGGTTTCCCGTTGAGGGGCAAAATGCCGTTGTTTTCCAGCAGCGTTATCGATTTTGCTGCCACCTCGCGCGTTACCTGCCGGGTCGCCTCATTCTGCAAATCAATACTGTCTTCGTCGGCGTACGGTTTTTCAAACAGCCCGAGGCGGAATTTTTCACTCAGCACACGCGCCACAATCTCATCCACTTTCGCCATCGAAATAAGCCCACGCTCTACCGCTTCCGCCAGATGACGCGCGCAGTCATCTTTTGGCAATTCCACGTCCAGCCCGGCGTTAAACGCCAGCGCCGCTGATTCCGCGGGATCGTGAGAAACCCCGTGGTGCTGGTGCAGCAGGCTGACGCCGCCGTAATCCGCCACGATAATACCGTCGAAGCCCCACTGTTCACGCAGTACGGTGGTGAGCAGGAAGTGGTCGCTGTGCCCTGGCTGGTTATCAATGTCGTGATAGGCGGGCATCACTGAACCGGCGTGGGCCAGCTTCACCGCCATTTCAAACGGCAGCAGGAAGGTATCGTTTAGCTCGCTGAAACCGAGATGGACCGGCGCATGGTTGCGCGCCCCTTCGCTGAAGGAGTGGCCGACGTAGTGTTTCAGGGTCGCCAGCAGATCGCGCTTATCACCCTGCAAGCCTTTGACGTAGGCGGTGGCCATCACCCCCACCAGCCACGGATCTTCCCCGAAGGTCTCTTCCGTACGCCCCCAGCGCACGTCGCGGGAAACGTCCAGCACCGGGGCCAGCCCCTGTTGACACCCGACGGATCGAGCCTCTTTGCCGATCTGCTCCGCTGCGCGCTGTACCAGCGCCGGATCCCAGGTGGAACCATAGTTCAGCGACGACGGGAACAGCGTTGCGTCTTTGCACAGCAATCCCACCAGACACTCCTCATGAAACAGCGCCGGAATGCCGAGCCGGGTCTCCTCCATCATCATGCGTTGCAGACGGTTGGCGGCTCGCACGCCGGTTTTTGCATCAACAATGTGCGTGCCGAGCGGTCGGGTGATCTGCCCGACACCCAGCTTCAGCCGTTCGCTGAGGGACGCCTGTTCGCTCACACCGGCGAATTCATCGCTCAAATCGCTGCGCTCGCGATGGTTGCCATTTTCGTCGAGGATCAGCCAGTACGCGTGCATCTGAGCAAATTTCTCTTCAGGACTCATACGCGCCAGTAAATCGGCGACACGCTCATGTACGGGACGTCCCGCGTCCTTATAGATAGCCATCATGTTTTACTCCTGTATTGCGGATTGGGTTGCCGGGCTGAGCTGCCCCGCATCGTTTCGAATATCGCGTTTGCTGGCCAGCTCCCGGGCGATAGTGTCTACAAGCCGGCTGTTAAGTTTGTAGATGGCAAGGAGTGCCACCATGCAGAGGAACAGCACGCAGGGGATCAGGGTAAACAGGGCGTTGATGGTTGCGAGGACGTGAGGCGCCTGGTTTGCCTGTCCGGGCGCGTAATCCACCATGCCAAGCACCCAGCCGACCACCGCCCCACCCAGCGCCAGCCCAAACTTGATGGCAAACAGGGCGGTAGAAAAGACCAGCCCGTCCAGACGGCGGCCGCTCCGGTGTTCTTCGTAGTCCACCACATCGGAGAACATGGTCCATTGCAGGGGCGTGGTCAGGTTCTGAATAAAACTAAACACAATATTCAGACCGAATATCAGCCACACCTGCGAAGGGGGAATGAAGAAAATCAGCGCGCCAAAAATAACGAAGGAAATAATAGTCCACTGATATGCGCGAACGCGGTCAAATTTCCCCAGCAGGCGTTCAGATAATAATGCGCCGCTTAAGGATGCCACCATGCCGGAAACAATAAAGGCAAAGACCAGTTCCGGACGTAACAGAACATAGTTAACGTAATACATGGTCGCAGAGCCACGCGTTACGACGGCGGTTAACAGTAAAATATTAAACAGAAAAACAATTCGCCACTGGCTGTTGCCAGCCAGCAGTTTTAAATCCGTCAGCATTGAGCCGGAGGTGTCATTGCGCGGAGAGTAACGCTCGCGGGTCATAAAGAAGCAGCAGAAGAATAACACAATTCCCAGCAGCCCCATCAGGCTCATGGCATAGAAATAGCCTTTCTGCACATTGCCCTGGCCTAATAAAGAGACCAGCGGCAGCGCGATGACCGTGACAATCAACCCGCCGATAAACGACAGGCCAAAGCGCCAGGATTGCAGCGAGTGGCGCTCGCGTGGGTCGAGCGTCAGCGCGCCGGGCATGGCGCAGTAAGGGACGTTAATCGCGGAGTAGATCAGGCTCAGGATGGCATAGGTCACGCAGGCATAAACAATTTTTGCCGTCGCCCCGGCATCCGGTACGTAGAAGGTGATGAGGCAGCTCACGCCAAACGGAATGGCAAACCAGAGCAGCCAGGGACGAAAACGACCGTGGCGCGTCTGAGTACGATCCACCAGCGCGCCAATGCATGGGTCGACAAACGCATCGACCACGCGCACCACTAAAAACATGGTGCCCATAATGGCCGCCGGTAAACCGAATACGTCCGTATAGAAATAAGCGAGAAATAACGTTGCCGTTTGCCAGACCAGCGCGCTGGCCATATCACCCAGGCCATAACCTATTTTATCTTTGGTACGTAATACAGAGGAGATTGTCATTGTTATTTGCCTTTTTATCAGGTTAAAACGTATTTCAACCAGTCGCGCATCAGCCCGAAGGCGGTACGCGGTAAGGCTCAAGTATTAGCAACGCTTTGCCCGCTAACAATTGTCTAAATTAACAGATAAATTATGATATTTGGTTTTTTGCTTTATTTGTGATGGTGAGCATATTCGCAGGAAAATAAAAAAGGCGAGGACAGATATCCTCGCCTTTTTCAGGTTATGCAGGTTTTACTTGTTCAGCTCTGCCAGGCTCAGCCAGGTTTGCACCACGGTGTCCGGGTTCAGGGAGAGGCTATCAATGCCCTCGTCCATCAGCCAGGCCGCAAAGTCTTCATGGTCAGAAGGACCCTGACCGCAAATCCCGACATATTTACCCTGTTTCTTCGCCGCGCGGATGGCCATGGAGAGCAGCGCTTTCACCGCCTCGTTACGCTCATCGAACAGCTCAGAGACCACGCCGGAGTCGCGGTCCAGACCGAGCGCCAGCTGCGTCATGTCGTTCGAACCAATGGAGAAACCGTCGAAATGTTCCAGGAACTGCTCGGCCAGCAGGGCGTTGGACGGAATTTCACACATCATGATGATCTTCAGCCCGTTCTCGCCACGCTTCAGTCCCTGGCGCGCCAGCTCATCCACCACCGCTTTCGCCTGATCCACGGTACGGACGAACGGGATCATGATTTCCACGTTGGTCAGCCCCATGTCGTTGCGCACGCGTTTTACCGCCTCGCACTCCAGCGCGAAGCAGTCGCGGAAGCTTTCCGACACGTAACGTCCGGCGCCACGGAAGCCCAGCATCGGGTTCTCTTCTTCCGGCTCGTAACGTTCGCCGCCCACCAGGTTGGCGTATTCGTTGGACTTAAAGTCCGACAGACGCACGATCACGCGTTTCGGGTAGAAGGCCGCGCCGAGCGTGGCGATCCCTTCCGTCAGGCGTCCGACATAGAACTCTTTCGGCGAGTCGTAACCCTTCATCATCTCGCGGATTTCGTTTTGCAGTTTTGCGTCCTGGTCGTCGAACTCCAGCAGCGCACGCGGGTGCACCCCGATCATACGGTTAATAATAAATTCCAGACGCGCCAGACCCACGCCTTCGTTCGGCAGGCAGGCGAAGTCAAACGCGCGGTCCGGGTTACCGACGTTCATCATGATCTTCAGCGGCAGGTCCGGCATGGTATCCACGCTGGAGCTTTTCACGCTGAAGTCGAGGATATCGGCATACACATAACCGGTATCGCCTTCGGCACAGGAGACCGTCACGTTCTGGTCGTCCTTCATGCGTTCGGTCGCGTCGCCGCAGCCGACGACCGCCGGGATCCCCAGCTCACGGGCGATAATAGCCGCGTGACAGGTACGGCCACCGCGGTTGGTGACGATGGCAGCCGCTTTCTTCATGATCGGTTCCCAGTCCGGGTCGGTCATGTCGGTGACCAGCACGTCGCCGGGCTGAATGCGGTTCATCTCGCTGATGTCGTGGATCACTTTCACCGGACCGGCACCGATGCGGTGACCAATTGCGCGGCCTTCCGCGACAATTTTGCCCTGCGCGTGCAGGGTGTAGCGCTCCATGACCTGACCGCGTGAACGGACGGTTTCCGGACGCGCCTGCACGATAAACAGCTTGCCGGTGTGTCCGTCTTTCGCCCACTCGATGTCCATCGGACGACCATAGTGTTTTTCGATCTGCACCGCCTGCTTCGCCAGTTCTTCCACTTCGGCGTCGGTCAGGGAGAAACGGTCACGCTGCTCCTGCGGAACATCCTCAATGGTGACCTGCTTACCATGCTCCTGGGTCGGGGCATAGATCATGCGGATTTTTTTCGAGCCCATGGTGCGGCGCACCACCGCCGGGCGATTTGCCGCCAGCGTAGGCTTGTGTACGTAGAATTCGTCAGGGTTCACCGCCCCCTGTACCACCATCTCGCCCAGCCCCCACGCGGAGGTGATAAACACCACCTGGTCGAAACCGGATTCGGTATCAATGGAGAACATCACGCCGGAGGAACCCACGTCGGAGCGCACCATACGCTGCACGCCCGCGGAGAGCGCGACGCCGCGATGATCATAGCCCTGATGAACGCGATAGGAGATGGCGCGGTCGTTGAACAGGGAAGCAAACACATGCTTCACCGCCACCAGTACCGCCTCATAACCCTGGACGTTGAGGAAGGTTTCCTGCTGTCCGGCGAAAGAGGCATCCGGCATATCTTCCGCGGTAGCGGAGGAGCGCACGGCAAAAGAGGCCTGCGCGTCGTCAGCGGAGAGCTGGTTGTAGGCGTCGTGAATGGCTTTTTCCAGTTCCGGCTGGAAAGGTGTGTCGATGATCCACTGGCGGATTTGCGCGCCGGCTTTGGCAAGCTCGGTGACATCATCAATATCCGTTTTATCCAGCAGGTCGTAAATGCGCTGGTTTACACCGCTCTGGTCTAAAAACAGGTTAAACGCATCGGCGGTTGTGGCAAACCCGTTAGGTACGGAGACACCCATACCAGACAGATTTGTAATCATTTCACCCAGGGAGGCATTTTTGCCCCCAACTCTGTCTACATCATTCATGCCGAGTTGGTTATACCAAAGCACCAGCGGTGACGAGCCATTGTTGGACATCGAAACAATCCTTTTGTGATATTTGATCGGAGTAAGAAACACCTGACTACGTATTTATACTGGCATATTTATTTCCGCTAAAAAAACGGTGAATCGTGTAAGCAATTTAAATTTTCAACTTTTCGGACAGTTTCCCCGCACTCGCTAACCCGATGATTCCTATAGATTCCGGCAAAAACCATAGAAATAAAGCCGCTATTCGAAAAATGAAATCCACTTTTCAGGAAAATCAAAAACACCATTTCATTTTAAATTCAGATAAGTTCTTTGCTGTGAAATTAACTTTTTTAATTTATGCTTTCAGGCAATTACGTACGCTATTCAGGGTGGATAAAATGGATAATGCTGTCGATCGCCACGTTTTTTATATTTCTGATGGGACGGCGATTACCGCCGAGGTGCTGGGACACGCGGTGATGTCGCAGTTTCCCGTGTCGATAAATAGCATCACGCTGCCGTTCGTGGAAAATGAGAGCCGGGCCAAAGCGGTCAAGGACCAGATCGACGCCATTTACCAGCAGACCGGCGTTCGTCCCCTGGTGTTCTATTCCATTGTGATCCCCGAGATCCGCAACATCATTCTGCAAAGCGAGGGCTTCTGTCAGGACATCGTGCAGGCGCTGGTCGCGCCGCTGCAAGGCGAGCTGAAGCTGGACCCGACGCCCATCGCCCACCGTACCCACGGGCTGAACCCGGGCAACCTGACCAAATACGATGCGCGTATTGCCGCCATTGACTACACCCTGGCGCACGACGACGGGATCTCGCTGCGCAATCTGGACCAGGCGCAGGTGATTTTGCTCGGCGTCTCGCGCTGCGGTAAAACCCCCACCAGCCTTTACCTTGCGATGCAGTTTGGCATTCGCGCCGCCAACTACCCCTTTATTGCCGATGATATGGATAACCTGGTGCTGCCCGCCGCGCTCAAGCCGCTCCAGCATAAGCTGTTTGGGCTGACCATCAACCCGGAGCGACTGGCGGCAATCCGCGAAGAACGTCGCGAGAACAGCCGCTACGCCTCCATGCGCCAGTGCCGTATGGAAGTCTCTGAAGTCGAAGCGCTGTATCGAAAAAACCAGATCCCCTGGCTGAACAGTACCAACTATTCAGTAGAAGAAATTGCCACCAAGATCCTCGATATCATGGGGCTGAATCGCCGCATGTACTAATATGCTAGTACATTAATCCAGTTTCAGTTATTATCATGCCATCCTCGGGGCGACGTGCCCCGAACTTGAAAT
Source organism: Enterobacter cloacae complex sp. IR5418 (assembly GCF_049238105.1). Classification (NCBI taxonomy): domain Bacteria; kingdom Pseudomonadati; phylum Pseudomonadota; class Gammaproteobacteria; order Enterobacterales; family Enterobacteriaceae; genus Enterobacter; species Enterobacter cloacae complex sp. IR5418. The sequence continues at coordinate 13,783 of NZ_JBMKHS010000017.1, forward strand.
CAGCAGGGATTGGTTTAAGGTGATGCCCATCACTTCCCGGTAGTCTGCCGATGAAGCAAAAAATTTCTGAGACATTCCATGAACAAAACCGACGAACTGCGCACCGCGCGCATTGATAGCCTGGTCACACCGGCTGAACTGGCCCGGCTGCATCCCGTTTCCGCCGATGTGGCGGACCATGTGACGGCCTCCCGTCGCCGCATCGAAAAAATTCTCAATGGTGAAGACAAACGGCTTCTGGTGGTGATTGGCCCCTGCTCCATCCACGACCTCGAGGCGGCGATGGATTATGCGAAACGCCTTCAGACGCTGCGTGAAAAATATCAGGATCGCCTTGAGATCGTGATGCGGACCTACTTTGAAAAGCCGCGTACCGTGGTGGGCTGGAAAGGATTGATCTCCGATCCCGACCTGAACGGCAGCTACCGGGTGAATCACGGTATTGCCCTGGCGCGTAAGCTGCTGTTACAGGTTAACGAGCTGGGTGTGCCTACCGCCACCGAATTTCTGGATATGGTGACCGGACAATTTATTGCCGACCTCATTAGCTGGGGCGCGATAGGGGCGCGTACCACCGAAAGCCAGATCCACCGAGAAATGGCATCGGCGCTCTCCTGCCCGGTGGGTTTCAAAAACGGAACGGACGGCAATACCCGAATTGCCGTCGATGCCATCCGGGCGTCACGTGCCAGCCATATGTTCCTCTCGCCGGATAAAAACGGCCAGATGACCATCTACCAGACCAGCGGCAACCCGTTCGGGCATATCATTATGCGTGGCGGTAAAAAACCGAATTACCATGCAGACGATATTGCCGCTGCCTGCGAAACGCTGGCGGAATTTGACCTGCCGGAGCATCTGGTGGTGGATTTCAGCCACGGCAACTGCCAGAAACAGCACCGCCGCCAGCTGGACGTCTGTGAAGAAGTTTGCCAGCAGATCCGCAGCGGCTCGACCGCCATTGCCGGAATTATGGCGGAGAGTTTTATTAAAGAAGGTACTCAGAAGATCGTCGCCGGACAGCAAATGGTCTACGGGCAGTCAATCACCGACCCGTGCCTGAGCTGGGAAGACAGCGAGCTGCTGCTGGAGATGCTGGCTGCGGCGGTTGATTCTCGCTTCTGATGTTATTGTCGGGTGGCGCTGCGCTTACCCGACCTACGATCCGTGCCGTTGTAGGCCCGGTAAGGCGTAGCCGCCACCGGGCGTTTCATTGCACAAATTTGATCCCGTCACACAATTTTCACAAAAACGCTTGCCGTGAATTTGCAGTTTATTGATAATGATTATCATTGTTACATTGATTGTTATTTATAAACATTATGTCACCGACCGATAACAGCGCGGCAACGCCAACAAAAACACACACAGCGCCGTCCCCTGCTCCCACCGATCGCCGAATCGACAGCAAAAGCCTGTTGGGTGACGAGGGACGGGTGATTATCGTGCATGACGGGCAGCACTACCTGCTGCGCCAGACCAATGCCGGAAAACTGATCCTGACTAAATAAACCACAAAAACATTCGCCAGCCACCCAGGTGATCCCCAGGCAGCCAGCGCTTTTCACTTCTTATGGAGAGTTGCTATGCCACACCTGCAATCCGCGTCTTTACGTCCGTCTCTTCTGGCGCTGGCGATTGTCAGCACCCTGCCGGGCGTTACGTTTGCCGCCGCAGACGAGATCACCGTCACCGCCACCGGCAATGCCCGCAGCGCCTTTGAAGCCCCCATGATGGTGAGCGTGATTGACGCCACCGCGCCGGAAAACCAGACCACCAGCTCCGCCGCCGACCTGCTGCGCAAGGTGCCCGGTCTGACGCTGGACGGCACCGGGCGCACCAACGGCCAGGACGTTAACCTTCGGGGCTATGACCGCCGTGGCGTACTGGTGCTGGTGGATGGCGTACGCCAGGGTACCGATACCGGACACCTGAACAGCACGTTCCTCGATCCGGCGCTGATCAAACGTATTGAAGTAGTACGTGGTCCTTCCGCCTTGCTGTACGGCAGCGGCGCGCTGGGCGGCGTAATTTCGTATGACACCGTCGACGCCAGCGATCTGCTGGACGCGGGTAAAAACAGCGGCTATCGCGTCTTTGCTACCGGCGCAACGGGCGATCACAGCATCGGAATGGGTGCCAGCGCCTATGGCCGCACCGATACCCTGGACGGTCTGGTCTCCTGGTCCAGCCGCGATCGCGGCGATATTCGCCAGAGCGACGGCGCGAGGGCACCAAACGACGAATCCATCAACAATATGCTGGCGAAAGGCAGCTGGAAAATCGATCCGGCACAGACGCTGAGCGGCTCCCTGCGCTAGTACAACAACGACGCGCAGGAGCCGAAAAACCCGCAGGCCACGGATGCCAGCAGCAGTAACCCGATAACCGATCGTTCCACCATTCAGCGCGATGCCCAGCTTGGCTACCGCATTGCGCCAGCCGGAAACGACTGGCTGAACGCCGATGCGAAAATTTACTGGTCCGAAGCGCGGATCAACGCCCAGAACATCGACGCCAGCGGCGAGTTCCGTAAACAGACCACCAAAGGCGGCAAAGTGGAAAACCGTACCCGCCTGTTCAGCGACGCCTTCGCCTCGCACCTGCTGACCTACGGCGGGGAATACTATCGTCAGGAGCAACACCCTGGCGGCGCGACCACCGGCTTCCCGGACGCGAAAATCGACTTCAGCTCTGGCTGGTTGCAGGATGAGATCACCCTGCGCGACCTGCCGGTAACGCTTCTCGGCGGGACGCGTTACGACAACTATCGCGGCAGCAGCGACGGCTATGACGACGTGGATGCGGATAAATGGTCATCACGCGCCGGGTTAACCGTGAGTCCGACCGACTGGCTGATGCTGTTCGGCTCTTACGCTCAGGCCTTCCGCGCGCCAACGATGGGCGAGATGTATAACGACGCGAAGCACTTCTCTATCGGCAGCTTCTACACCAACTACTGGGTGCCGAACCCGAACCTGCGCCCGGAAACTAACGAAACCCAGGAGTTCGGTTTTGGGCTGCGTTTTGACGATCTGCTGCTCGCCAACGACGCGCTGGAGTTCAAAGCCAGCTATTTCGACACCAACGCGAAAGATTACATCTCCACCACCGTGGATTTTGCGGCGGCGACTACCATGTCCTATAACGTACCGAACGCCAAAATCTGGGGCTGGGACATGATGGCAACCTACGCGACCAGCCTGTTCAACCTCGACGTCGCCTACAACCGCACGCGCGGAAAAGATACCGACACGGGCGAATATATCTCCAGCATTAACCCGGACACCGTCACCAGCAAGCTGGATATCCCGGTGGCGCAAAGCGGCTTCTCCGTGGGCTGGATCGGCACCTTCGTCGAACGTTCAACGCACATCAGCAGCAGCTACAGCGAGCAGCCTGGCTACGCAGTGAATGATTTCTACGTCAGCTATAAAGGCCAGCAGCAGTTCAAAGGCATCACCACCACCCTCGTGCTGGGGAACGCCTTCGACAAAGCCTACTGGTCACCGCAGGGCATCCCGCAGGATGGCCGCAACGGCAAGATCTTCGTCAGTTATCAATGGTAATGCCCTTCGGGGCAACGATTCAGAAGGATAAGATTATGGGTCACTACACACGCTGGCTTGAGCTTAGAGAGCAACATCCGGGTAAGTACGCCCGGGATATCGCCGGATTAATGCACATCAGCGAAGCAGAGCTGGCATTTGCGCGCGTTGGCCACGACGCCTGGCGGCTGCGCGGTGAAATCCGCGAGATTCTGGCAGCGCTGGAGTCCGTGGGGAAAACCAAATGCATCTGCCGTAACGACTACGCCGTTCACGAACAGGTCGGGGCGTTTACTCACCAGCACCTCGGCGGCCATGCCGGGCTGGTGCTGAATCCGCGCGCGCTGGATTTGCGTTTATTCCTCAACCAGTGGGCGAGCGCGTTTCACATGAGTGAAACGACCTCCCGCGGCGAACGTCAGAGCATTCAGTTCTTCGATCATCAGGGCGACGCGGTACTGAAGGTCTACACCACGGATCGCACTGACGTCGCCGCCTGGGGCGACGTGTTGACCCGTTTTATCATAGCCGATAACCCCGCTCTGGCGCTGAAGGCTGTCGATGCCCCTGCGCATTCCGACGTTACCGATGGAGGCACGGTAGAGAAAGAGTGGCGCGCCATGACCGACGTACATCAGTTCTTCAGCTTATTGAAGCGCCATAACCTGAGCCGCCAGCAGGCGTTTCGTCTGGTGAGTGACGATCTGGCCTGTAAGGTGGATAACAGCGCGCTGGCACAGCTGCTGGAGACGGCACGACAGGATGGAAACGAAATCATGATCTTCGTCGGCAACCGCGGCTGCGTGCAGATCTTCACCGGTGTGGTGGAAAAACTGACGCCCATGAAGGGCTGGCTGAACATCTTCAACGCCACCTTTACCCTGCATCTGCTGGAGGAGACTATCGCGGAGACGTGGGTAACGCGTAAGCCAACGGCGGACGGACACGTTACCAGCCTGGAGCTGTTTGCTGCGGATGGCACCCAAATCGCCCAGCTCTACGGCCAGCGTACCGAAGGCGAGCCGGAGCAGAGCCAGTGGCGTCGGCAGATTGATGCCCTGACGCCAGAAGGGCTGGCCGCATGAAAAACTGGTTTGCCCTGCTCTGCGCACTGCCGCTGGTCGCCGTCGCCGCGCCGGAGAGAATCGTCGCCCTCGGCGGCGACGTGACGGAGATCGTCTACGCCCTCGGCGCGGAGTCTTCTCTGGTTGCGCGCGACAGTACCAGCCGGTGGCCGCAGGCGACAGACGCGCTGCCTGACGTCGGGTATCTCCGCCAGCTCAACGCGGAGGGCATATTGTCCGTGCGCCCGACGCTGGTGCTGGCAAGCGACCAGGCGCAGCCTTCTCTGGCGCTGAAACAGGTTGAGCAGAGCCACGTCAGGGTGGTTACCGTCCCCGGCACGCCTGACCTGCGCGCGATTGACGAAAAAGTGCGGGTGATAGCCCAGGCGACGCATCATGAGGCTCAAGGGGAAACCCTGCGCAACTCGCTGCGTCAGGCGCTGGCGGCACTGCCCTCATCAACGCTCAACAAGCGGGTGCTGTTTATCCTCAGCCACGGCGGAATGACCGCAATGGCGGCCGGGCAACAGACCGGCGCGGATGCGGCAATACGTGCCGCCGGGTTGCAGAACGCCATGCAGGGCTTTACCCGCTATCAGCCGCTTTCCCAGGAGGGCGTGATGGCCAGCCAGCCGGATCTGGTGGTGATTTCGCAGGACAGCCTTAACGCGCTGGGCGGCGAAGAAAATCTGTGGAAACTGCCCGGTCTGGCGCAAACCCCTGCGGGACGACGCAAACAGGTGCTGGCTATTGATGACATGGCCCTGCTGGGCTTCAGCGTCCGCACGCCGAAAGCCATACAACAGCTACGTGCCAGAGCGGAGCAACTGCCCTGATGTCCCGGCGCATCACGCTATCGTTATGGCTTCTGGCGGGGTTGCTTATCCTTATGACGTTCATGGCTACCGGTTTTGGGGCGTTACGCCTGCCGGTGAACGTGCTGTGGAGCGGCAGCGATGAGACGCTACGCCAGATCTGGCTCACCATCCGTTTGCCCCGCGTGCTGCTGGCGCTGGTGATTGGCGGGTCGCTGGCGCTCGCCGGCTGCGTCATGCAGGGGCTGTTCCGCAATCCGCTGGCCGACCCGGGCCTGCTCGGGATCAGCAGCGGTGCGGCGCTGGCCGTCGCCCTGTGGGTGGTGCTTCCGCTCTCGCTGCCCGCGCTGGTAATGCTTTACGCCCCTATGCTGGCGGCGTTTCTTGGGGCGCTGGCAGCCACAGGCGTGATCTTCCTGCTCAGCAAACAGCGTGACACCTCTCTGTCACGTCTGTTGCTGGTGGGTATCGCCATCAATGCCCTGTGCGGTGCGGCAGTGGGTGTGCTTTCTTGGGTCAGCAATGACACCCAGCTTCGTCAGCTTTCACTCTGGGGAATGGGAAGTCTCGGTCAGGCGCAGTGGTCAACGCTGTTAGCCGTGACCTCGCTGATGGTGCCTGCCGTTCTGGCGATCTGGCGTTGTGCCAGCGCGTTAAATTTACTGCAACTGGGTGAAGAGGAAGCGCATTACCTTGGCGTGGACGTTGCCCTTGTACAGCGAATATTACTGTTATGCAGTGCCCTGCTGGTCGCTGCGGCTGTCGCCGTCAGCGGCGTGATTGGCTTTGTCGGCCTCGTGGTGCCGCACCTGGTGCGCATGTGGCTGGGCGCCGATCACCGGGCAACCCTCCCCGGCACGGTACTCGCGGGTGCTTTACTGCTGCTGGTGGCGGATACGGTAGCGCGCACCCTGGTCGCCCCGGCAGAAATGCCGGTCGGCCTGCTCACCAGTATCCTTGGTGCCCCCTGGTTCTTATGGCTCATCTTTCGTCGTGGAGAACAGCATGGCTAAACGTTATACGGCTGAAAATCTTATTTTTACCCGGTCTGGCCGCACGCTGACAGATAACGTCTCGCTGTCACTGTCGCAGGGAGAGCTGGTCACGCTGATCGGCCCCAACGGCGCGGGGAAATCCACGCTGCTGCGTCTGCTGACCGGCTACCTGAAACCGGACAGCGGCGGCTGTTCGCTGGCGGGGAAAGCGTTGAGTGAATGGCATCCGGAGACGCTGTCCCGCTATCGGGCGGTGATGCGTCAGCATTCTCAGCCTGGATTTGACTGGCTGGTGGAGGAGATCGTTGGAATGGGGCGTGCGCCCTGGACGCGTCAACCTGAACCGTCGATTGTGCGTGAGGTGATGCACCTGACCGGTTGTCTGCCGCTGGCTGGCAGGTCCTGGCATGCCCTCTCGGGCGGCGAGCAGCAGCGCGTCCAGCTTGCCCGCGCGCTGGCACAGCTGTGGCGTGACGGCACGCCGCGCGGCTGGCTGTTTCTCGACGAACCCACTTCTGCGCTGGATCTCTATCACCAGCAGCATCTGCTGCGCCTGTTGAAATCGCTGACCCGTCAGGGCCATCTTCACGTCTGCGTGGTACTACACGATCTCAATCTCGCCGCGTTATGGTCGGACCGGATCCTGCTGTTACACAACGGCGCAATAGTTTCTCAGGGCATGCCGGAGACGGTTTTGCAGGCCGACGCGCTGGCGCACTGGTACGGTGCGCAGGTGCACGTCGGCAAACATCCGGCGCACGCTGCGCCGCAGGTTTTTCTCGCCCCTTAGCTTGAGCAGCTTACTTCCAGCCGCTTGCCCCAGTCCGGCGGACGGCTGACATAGTCATCCTCCCGGTCGGCAAACGGCGTGCGCAGGGCGATGTGCAGCCGATGCAGCTCGGTATAGTCCCCCTGCTCTGCCTGCTCAATGGCCCGCTGCGCCAGCCAGTTGCGCAACACCATCGCCGGGTTAACCGCCTTCATCTGCGTCTGGCGGATATCATCATCAATCTGTTCCTGCTGCAAACGCGCCCGGTAAGCGGCAAACCAGTCATCAAACGCCTGTCGGTCAATGAATTCGTCACGCAGCGGTGAGGCGGCGCTCTGCTGCGCGGTCTGGCTCAGCATACGGAAAGTTCGGGTATAGTCGCTGCCTTCACGCGCCATGATGGCAAACAGCCCATTCAGCAGTTCGTTATCGCCTTTTTCCTGCGTCATCAGCCCCAGCTTGTTGCGCATTAACACACCGTATTCCCGCAGCAATACTTCCTGATAGCTGTCCAGCGCATCGTTCAGGGCATCGACGTCGATAAACGGCGACAGGCTTTGCGCAAGCCGCTGAAGGTTCCACAGCCCCACCGCGGGCTGGTTGTCGAAACGGTAACGTCCCTGATAGTCCGAATGGTTACAGATGTAACCCGGCTGATAGTCATCAAGGAAGCCGTAGGGACCATAGTCAAACGTCAGCCCCAGCAGGGACATGTTGTCGGTATTCATCACGCCGTGGGCAAAGCCGACGGCCTGCCAGCGGGCAATCATTGAGGCGGTGCGCGCGACAATATCGCGGAACCAGAGAACATAGCGGTCCGGTTCGTTTTGCAGGTGTGGCCAGTGACGGCGAAGGGCGTAATCGGCAAGCTGGCGGACCTTATCCGGCTCGCGGCGATAGTAGAAGTGTTCAAAATGGCCGAAACGCAGATGGCTTTCCGCCACGCGGATCAGCATTGCCCCTCGCTCCATCGTCTCGCGGGCCACCGGCGTGTCGCTGGTGACTATCGAGAGCGCGCGTGAGGTGGGGATCCCCAGAGCATGCATCGCCTCGGAAGCCAGGCTTTCACGGAGGGTTGAACGCAGCACCGCGCGGCCATCCCCCATGCGTGAGTACGGGGTCAGTCCTGCTCCTTTCAGGTGCCAGTCGAGCGTTTCGCCATTCGGCAGAACCTGTTCACCCAGCAGAATGCCGCGACCATCGCCGAGCTGTCCCGCCCAGACGCCAAACTGATGTCCGCTGTAGACCTGAGCCAGAGGCTTCATGCCCGGAAGCAGCGTTTCACCGCCCCAGACGCCAGCGCCTTTTTCTGGCTGAAAAAGGGTCGCAGGGATGCCAAGCGAATCCGCTAACGCTTCGTTATGCCAGATAAGACGCGCGTTCTGTAAAGGCGTTGGCTTAAGCGCGGTGTAAAAGCCGGGTAATTCATCGTGCCAGTGGGCAGTAAAAGACAGGGTCATAAGTCCTCCTGCTTTAAGTGTAGAGGGTTTCCCTGGACGTAAACACGGGCGAAGAAAGGGGTTATTGCTGAACGAGGGTCGTAACCCGCTCTGCCGGAACGGCAGGCCACAGGCTTCCCTGCATTGCACCAAAGTTGAAGGGCAGTACGCGTTGTAAGATGCCATGATCGTCAATGCCCGAAACCATGACCGACTGACAATGCGGCGCGATCTGCCAGAGAATAGCGCGCATAAAAGGCTCAAACGAGAGTGCCGGAACGCGCTGCTGGATAAAGTTTTTATCCAGGATCACTCGTTTGAACAGACCGTCATAAACCGGTTTGAGGGACGCAGCCCCTGCACCAAAGTTAGCCAGCACTAAGGGGAATTGGATCGCCATTCTTGCCAGGTCGGGATCGTCTTTCCCGTTATTTAAACCTGGATAGTTCTCATTAACAGTAAACTCAAGAAACGGATAACGCTCAAGGATTGAAACAGCGTTCTCATTAGTTAATAAAAACTCAATAATTGCAGGTGTAATATTGATCCATGCAATTAACTGATGCTGAATAAAAAATAGCTTACAGGTATCGAGTAATTGCAGTTTTTCCTTAAACAGCACTAATTCATCTTCCCGAGAAAGATGTGGGATAACCAGTTCAGTCGGGATCCGTACGTCCGCACCCACGCCAGTAAAGTTAACCAAAATCTCTAAACCTTTAAGCAAACCTGCACTATCACGCGCCGGAAGCAGTAAAAGTTCAGACTGGTAAGCATTATCTAGCGTAATAATCATCGCGCTTGTCCTGCATTAAAGATGAGAGAGAACATCCTGAAGCAATTGCAGGCACAATTCCACTGTCTTGATTTTAATAAGATTAATTTCATTCTTTCCGTATTAATTTTCAGATTTTTCCCTGAATCTAAAATAATCTTATCCTGGTTATTGAATAATAGCCAGTTTTAGATAAAACAGGCACATGCCGACATAAATAATTGGGCGAAAATTTTACTTTAATCAACCGATGAGAAAAGCCTGACGTCTATTTTCGCCGCCAGGCCCTGCGCACTGCATCTTTATGCAGCGGTTAAATACGTCTGGCCTGCCAGAAGTTTTTCCGCCAGTAAACATTATCGAGAGAGGAGCGCATCACGCCACGGCTGGTCGAGGCATGAATGAACTGATTATCGGTGTCATAAATACCCACATGAAGGCCGCTTTCGCCAGAACCTGTTTTAAAGAAAACCAGATCGCCCGGCAGGAGATCGTCTTTATCGATTTCAGTGCCGATTTCCGCCTGCATTCGCGTTTCACGCGGAAGCTGGAGGTCAAATTTATCGCGGAAGGTCATCAGCACGAACCCTGAACAATCCACCCCGCCCCGGCTCATGCCGCCGTAGCGATAGGGGGTGCCGCGCCAGTTACTGAGCTGATCGTTCAGGCTGGCAATGACCGTAATGGAATCAGAAAGCCGTGGGTTGGGCGGAGGTGCACGATGGCTGCTGCATCCTGCAAGAAAGAGCGCCGCAACAAGGAGAAACCAGAATCGCATTTCAGACGAATCCTCTGCTTTTTTTGTTCTTTCGGTAATTTAGCCTGCATCTATGCAGCTGTGCAAGAAAGGTTATTCCTGCGCCGTGGAAATAAGCATCTTGTGGCCTTCAATATCCAGCCTCCGGAACGACATGTGGTAAGCACTCGCAAGATTGGCGGCCGTCAGCACGCTATCACGCGTGCCGCTGGCAATCAGCTTGCCACGCGCCAGCAACCACACCCTATGCGCGTGACGCAACGTATGGTTTAAATCATGGCTGCTCATCACAACGGTTATGCCCTTGCGACAGAGCGCGCTGAGCAGGGTATCCAGCGCGGCCTGCTGGGCAACGTCCAGCCCGCTCATCGGCTCGTCCAGCAGCAGCAACCGCCCGTGAGGATTTCCGGACGGATGGATCTGAAGGATGACGGCGGCCAGGCGTACGCGCTGCCACTCGCCGCCGGAAAGCTGGCTCGCCTGTCGGGTAAGCTTATCGTCTAACCCGAGCGCCGCAGCAACCTCAGTAAGCAATCCCGTCTGATTTTTATCAGGCAGATGCAGCGTCAGGTAGTGCCAGACGGGCATCGCAAAGGGCGGGACCTGCTGCTGAACCAGGTAGCTTCGACGGGAGGCGAGCGTAGCGGGTAGCCAGTCGACGAGCGATTGCCCGAGAAAGGTAATCTCCCCTTCCCCGGTGGTCAGCCCCGCCATGCGCGCCAGCAGTGTGCTCTTTCCGGCGCCGTTTGGCCCAACCAGGTGAAGGATTTCACCGGCGTTGACCGCGGCGGTGACAGGCTCAAGACGTCCCTTCCCGGCAACGTCTGTGAGCTGCATCAGCAGCGTCATTATTTCGCCAGCGCCAGCTTGATAGATTCCATCACGATAGGATCTTCAGGCGTCATGTCCGGCGAAAAACGCTGCACGACCTGACCGTCACGGCCAATCAGGAATTTTTCGAAGTTCCACAGAATATCGTCCGGATAGAGCGGCGCGCGGCCTTTACTCGCCATTCGCTCATAGAAACCACTCTCTTCAGGCGCAACGGCGGTCGGCGCCGCGGCCACCAGTTTGGCGTACAGCGGATGACGGTCTTCCCCGTTCACGTCAATTTTGCTGAACATCGGGAACGTCACGCCATAGGTTGTGCTGCAAAAGGTCTTAATCTCCGCTTCGCTGCCCGGCTCCTGGCCCAGGAACTGGTTGCACGGGAAGCCGAGGACGGTAAAGCCGTCTTTTTCCCAGGCCTTATGAATGTTTTCCAGCTGTTCATACTGCGGCGTCAGGCCACATTTCGACGCCACGTTCACGATGAGCAGCACTTTGCCCTTGTAGCCTTCCAGCGTGGTTTTCTCGCCGTCAATGGTCGTCACTTCGGTATTCAGAATATCAGACTGCATAGCATTCCCTCAGGTTGACTTACAGGTATACCCGTCATACTTCGAGTTGCAGATGCGTTGGCTGCAACTCGAATTATTTAGGGTATAGTAATTAACGTCCAGCTTTTAATAGTAGCCAGATAAAGACCGGCGCGCCCAGCGTTGCGGTCACCACACCTATGGGTAACTCAGCGGCCGTCAGGGCGAGTCGGGCGATGATATCGGCAATCAGCAGCGTTGCCGCCCCGGCAACCGCCGAGGCCGGGAGCAGGGTTCGGTGATCCGTAATGCCGCACAGGCGCAGCATATGCGGGATCACCAGCCCAATAAAGCCAATCGCCCCCGCCAGCGCCACGCTTACACCCACCATCCAGCCAATAGCGATAACCAGCACGTTACGCCAGAATCCAATCGGCATTCCGAGCTGGCGAGCAGACGTTTCGCCCAGCGCGAGAATATTGAGCGGCTGCGCCTGGAACGCCGTCCACAGAATGATCGGGATCAGGAGCATCATCAGCCACCCCTGACGCCAGTCAACGCCCCCAAATCCCCCCATCATCCAGTACATTAACTGGCGCAAATCAAATGAGGTGGAGAAGTAGACGGCCCAGGTCATGAGTGCACTACAGATGATCCCCAACGCTACCCCGGCAAGCAGCAGCCGACTGGTGGATAAGTGGCGACGCGCAAAGCGCAGGAGGATAAGGGTGATCAACAGCGCGCCAAGAATGGCGCTGAGGCTAATCCCCCAGGCGGAGAGTTCGCCTCCCCCCAGCATCACGGCGGCGATAAGCCCGACGCCTGCGCCATTCGACACCCCGAGAAGCCCGGGTTCCGCCAGTGGGTTTTCAAACAATGCCTGCATGATGGTGCCGCACAGCGCCAGCGCAGCGCCGACTAAAAGAACAGCCAGCGTCCGCGGCAGGCGGATCTGCCAGACAAACAGCTGTCCTTCAGGCGTAGACCAACTTTCCGGCCCGAGCCACCGCTCGCCCGCACACAGGCTGACCGTGGTGGCGACAATCAACAGCACCCCGAGCAGACACAGGCGTTGGAGATCGGAGCGGTGCTGGCGACGGGCAAAATCAAGCATAGACGATAGGTTATCCGGTTGAGATATCATTGATTTTACGGCGGGTTTAGCAACTAGCGCAAAGAAAAAAGGCCGCGTGAGCGGCCTTTTTAGTTAGTTCATATTACTCTGCTTTGGGCGTTGCGTTTTCGACACGGCTTTTTAACTTCTGTCCGGGTCTGAAGGTCACCACGCGGCGGGCTGTAATGGGAATATCTTCCCCCGTCTTCGGGTTACGGCCCGGACGTTGGTTTTTGTCTCGCAAATCAAAATTGCCAAAGCCGGAGAGTTTTACCTGCTCACCATTTTCCAGAGCACGACGGATCTCTTCGAAAAACAGCTCTACCAGCTCTTTGGCATCCCGTTTGCTAAGCCCAAGCTTATCAAACAGATATTCTGACATTTCAGCTTTTGTAAGCGCCATAGGTTCAATCCCTCAATGATGCCTGGAATCGCTCTTTTAATGCCTCTACACATTTGGCGACGGTAGCGGCAATCTCCTCTTCTTCGAGTGTACGGCTGGTATCCTGAAGGATAAGGCTAATAGCGAGGCTCTTGAAACCTTCTGCTACGCCCTTGCCGCGGTACACGTCAAATAAGTTTACGCCAACTACCTGATTTACGCCAACTTTCTTACATTCGGCCAAAATATCTGCTGCGGGCACATTTTCAGCGACCGCAACCGCGATATCACGGCGGTTTGCCGGGAAGCGTGAGACGTCCTGCGCCTGAGGAATGACGCGGTCTGCAACCGGGTTCCACTCCAGCTCGAATACGATGGTACGGCCATTCAGATCCAGCTTACGTTCCAGCTCCGGGTGAACAACCCCAATGAAACCAACGCGTTTGCCGTCTAAATAAATCGCCGCACTCTGGCCCGGATGCAGGGCTGGAATCGCTTCTGCGCGGAATTCAATTTCGGATAATTTACCGGTCAGATCGAGAATCGCTTCCAGATCGCCCTTCATATCGTAGAAATCAACCGTCCCTTTTGCCAGGTCCCAGTGCTCTTCATAGCGGTTACCGCTGATGGCGCCAGCCAGCATGAGATCCTGACGGATGCCTAAATTCGCCTGAGTATCCGGTACAAAGCGCAAACCGCTTTCGAAAATACGTACGCGGTTTTGCTGACGGTTCTGGTTATAAACGATAGTGCCCAGCAGTCCCGTCCACAGGGACAGACGCATTGCTGACATCTCGCTGGAAATCGGGCTTGGCAGGATCAGCGCTTCCTGACCCGGGTGGATCAACTGTTGCAGCTTAGGATCAACGAAGCTGTAGGTGATCACTTCCTGGTAGCCTTTGTCGTTCAGCATGGTTTTCACACGCTTCAGAGACAGATCGGCTTCGCGATGGCTACCCATCACCAGACCCGCCTGTACCGGCTCGTCAGGGATGTTGTTGTAGCCGTAAACGCGGGCCACTTCTTCCACCAGATCTTCTTCGATCTCCATATCGAAACGCCAGGATGGCGCAACGGCTTTCCACTCGTCCTGGCCTTCAGTCACTTCACAGCCCAGACGCGTCAGAATGTCAGTCACCTGCGCATCGGCAACGTGGTGACCAATCAGACGATCCAGCTTGCTGCGGCGCAGGGTAATGGTTGCACGCTTCGGCAGCGTCGCTTCGCTGGTCACATCGATAACCGGACCCGCTTCGCCGCCGCAGATGTCGATCAGCAGACGAGTCGCACGCTCCATCGCTTTGTATTGCAGCGCAGGATCCACACCACGCTCGTAGCGGTGAGAGGCGTCAGTGTGCAGGCCGTGACGGCGTGCGCGACCGGTGATGGAGAGCGGGCTGAAGAACGCGCATTCCAGCAGGACGTTTTGCGTCTCGTCGTTGACGCCAGAGTGTTCGCCGCCGAAGATACCGCCCATCGCCAGCGCTTTGTTGTGATCGGCAATCACCAGGGTGTCGGCGCTCAGTTTCGCTTCGCTGCCGTCCAGCAGCACCAGGGTTTCGCCCTCTTTCGCCATGCGCACCACAATACCGCCTTCGATACGATCTTTATCGAAAGCGTGCATTGGCTGGCCCAGCTCCAGCAGAACGTAGTTGGTGACGTCAACCACTGCGTCGATAGAACGGATACCGCAACGACGCAGCTTCTCTTTCATCCACAGCGGGGTTGGCGCTTTAACGTTGATGCCTTTCACCACACGACCGAGGTAGCGTGGGCAGGCCTCAGGCGCGTCGACCTGAATCGGCAACACGTCACTGATGGTCGCCTCAACCGGAGCAATCTCCGGCACGTTCAGTTCGGTCTGGTTCAGCACGGCAACGTCGCGGGCCACACCGATGATGCCTAAGCAGTCAGCACGGTTTGGCGTGACGCTGATTTCGATAGTGTTGTCATCAAGCTTCAGGTATTCACGAATATCGGTACCGATAGGTGCATCCTGCGGCAGTTCAATAATGCCGGAGTGATCGTCGGAAATACCCAGCTCGGAGAAGGAGCACAGCATGCCTTCAGACGGCTCGCCGCGCAGTTTGGCCGCTTTGATTTTGAAATCGCCCGGCAGTACCGCACCGACGGTCGCCACAGCCACTTTCAGGCCCTGACGGCAGTTTGGCGCACCGCAGACGATATCCAGCAGACGGTCACCGCCCACGTTGACTTTTGTTACGCGCAGTTTGTCAGCGTTAGGGTGCTGACCGCACTCCACCACTTCACCCACCACAACGCCGGTGAAGGCGCCAGAAACAGGATCCACGCCATCAACTTCCAGGCCCGCCATGGTGATCTGGTTGGAAAGCGCTTCGCTGTCCAGCGTGGTGTTAACCCATTCGCGTAACCACAGTTCACTGAATTTCATTGTTCTGTCCTGCCCTTATTTAAACTGTTTGAGGAAACGCAGATCGTTTTCGAAGAACGCACGTAAATCGGTTACGCCGTAGCGCAGCATGGTCAGACGCTCCATGCCCATACCGAACGCGAAGCCAGAGTACACTTCCGGATCGATACCCACGTTGCGCAGTACGTTTGGATGCACCATGCCGCAGCCTAGCACTTCCAGCCATTTGCCGTTTTTACCCATCACGTCAACTTCCGCAGACGGCTCGGTGAACGGGAAGTAGGACGGACGGAAACGAACCTGCAAATCTTCCTCAAAGAAGTTATTCAGGAAATCGTGCAGCGTGCCTTTCAGGTTGGTGAAGCTGATGTTTTTATCAACAATCAAACCTTCCATCTGGTGGAACATTGGGGTGTGGGTCTGATCGTAATCGTTACGGTATACGCGACCCGGCGCGATGATACGGATCGGCGGAGCCTGATCCTTCATGGTACGGATCTGAACGCCGGAAGTCTGAGTACGCAGCAGACGGGTGGCGTCGAACCAGAAAGTGTCGTGGTCAGCACGTGCCGGATGATGGCCAGGAATATTCAGGGCATCGAAGTTGTGGTAGTCATCTTCAATTTCCGGGCCAGTCGCCACGGTAAAGCCGAGCTCACCGAAGAAACTTTCAATACGATCGATAGTACGGGTAACCGGATGCAGACCGCCGTTTTCAATACGACGCCCCGGCAGAGAAACGTCAATCGTTTCTGCCGCCAGACGCGCATTCAGTACTGCGCTTTCCAGCTCGGCTTTACGCGCGTTCAGCGCCTGCTGTACCTGCTCTTTGGCTTCGTTAATCACTGCACCGGCTGCCGGGCGCTCCTCTGCTGGCAGTTCACGCAGGGTTGTCATCTGAAGGGTCAGGTGCCCTTTCTTGCCCAGATATTCGACGCGGACATTGTCTAACGCGGCAACATCTGAGGCCTGGTTAATGGCGGCCGTTGCACTGGCAACCAGCTCTGCGAGATGTGACATGGTTTTCCTCATTATGTCGGTGCAGACACCGAATTGTTGGACGTATTCTCTCAAATTCAGGCACAAAAAAAGCCTCCATCGGGAGGCTTATCTGGCGCTGTTTTTCGTTTCATCTTTCACGCGCTAGCCTCCTGAAGTCAGGTGCTAAAGTAAAAGAAGAAGCGGAAAATAGCAGCATTCATGCTTGCGTTACCTTGTAGGGTAAAAACCGTTAAGACCTTATTGAAAAGCCTGGACGGATAAATGTCAATCTTCTGATGGTGTTAAATGAAAAGAGGAGGCAAAGCCCCCTCTCTCAACTGGCTTATGCCAGTGCTGCTTTCGCTTTTTCGACCAGAGCGGTGAACGCTACTTTGTCGAATACTGCGATGTCAGCCAGGATCTTACGGTCGATTTCAACAGAGGCTTTTTTCAGGCCGTTGATGAATTTGCTGTAAGAAATACCGTTCTGACGTGCTGCTGCGTTGATACGCGCAATCCACAGTTGACGGAACTGACGCTTACGCTGACGACGGTCACGGTAAGCGTACTGACCTGCTTTGATAACAGCCTGGAAGGCAACGCGGTATACGCGTGAACGCGCACCGTAGTAGCCTTTAGCTTGTTTCAAAATTTTCTTGTGACGTGCACGTGCAATTACACCACGTTTTACGCGAGCCATGTGTGCTCTCCTGTATCTATTCTAAGTTAAAAAAGTTAAACGTTAACGACTTATGCGTACGGCAGGCACGCGATGACCAGGCCCAGATCGCCTTTAGAAACCATGGCTTTTGGACGCAGGTGACGTTTACGCTTGGTAGCTTTCTTAGTCAGAATGTGACGCAGGTTAGCGTGCTTGTGCTTAAAACCACCTTTACCGGTTTTTTTGAAGCGCTTAGCAGCACCGCGTACGGTCTTAATTTTTGGCATTTTAATAACTTCCACTTCGCATTGTTAAATAAACGAAACATAGGCGAACAAAACCTATGGGGCCCGAAGGCTCCACAGATTTTGCTGCTTGAAGGCCTTACTGTTTCTTCTTAGGAGCGAGCACCATGATCATCTGGCGGCCTTCGATCTTCGTAGGGAAGGATTCGACTACTGCCAGTTCACTCAGATCGTCACGGACGCGGTTAAGCACTTCCATACCAATCTGTTGGTGGGCCATCTCACGACCGCGGAAACGCAGCGTGATCTTGGCCTTATCGCCATCTTCCAGAAAGCGAATCAGGCTGCGGAGTTTTACCTGATAATCGCCATCGTCGGTACCAGGACGGAATTTGATTTCCTTAACCTGGATAACTTTTTGCTTCTTCTTCTGTTCCTTAGAAGACTTACTCTTTTCATAAAGGAACTTGCCGTAGTCCATGATACGACAAACTGGCGGTTCGGCGTTAGGGCTGATTTCAACTAAATCTACTCCAGCTTCTTCAGCCTTTTCGATCGCTTCTCTCAGACTCACAATCCCCAGCTGCTCGCCTTCCAGACCTGTTAAGCGAACTTCCTGGGCGCGAATCTCGCCATTGATACGATTCGGACGTGCCGTTTGAACTCGTTTTCCGCCTTTAATACCTTATTCCTCCAGTTGTTGAAGACTGCGGCTGCGAATCTCTTGTTGCAGCTTCTCAATCACTTCACTTACGTCCAGGCTCCCCAGGTCTTTACCACGGCGGGTGCGAACGGCAACTTTGCCTGCTTCCACCTCTTTATCACCACAGACCAACATATACGGGACACGACGTAAAGTGTGCTCGCGGATTTTAAAGCCAATCTTCTCATTTCTCAAGTCTGCTTTTACGCGAATGCCCGCATTTTGTAGTTTCTGCGTCAATTCTTTAACGTAATCCGCCTGAGAATCGGTAATGTTCATCACGACTACCTGCACTGGCGCAAGCCAGGTTGGGAAGAAGCCCGCGAACTCTTCGGTCAGGATGCCAATGAAGCGCTCCAGGGAACCGAGAATCGCACGGTGAATCATAACCGGTACCTGACGCTCGTTGTCTTCGCCAACATAAGAGGCGCTTAAACGCTGCGGCAGGGAGAAGTCCAGCTGTACCGTTCCGCACTGCCATGCGCGATCGAGGCAGTCATACAGGGTAAATTCAATTTTCGGACCGTAGAATGCGCCCTCGCCCAGCTGATATTCGAACGGAATCCCGTTCTCTTCCAGCGCCACGGCGAGATCCGCTTCTGCCCGATCCCATGTCTCATCGCTGCCGATACGTTTCTCCGGACGCGTTGAGAGTTTGACCACGATCTTCTCGAAGCCAAAGGTACTGTACATATCGTAGACCATACGAATACAGGCGTTAACTTCATCACGAACCTGATCTTCAGTACAGAAGATATGCGCATCATCTTGGGTAAAGCCACGAACACGCATCAGACCGTGCAGCGCACCTGATGGTTCGTTACGGTGGCAGCTACCGAACTCCGCCATACGCAGCGGCAGATCGCGGTAGGATTTCAGACCCTGGTTGAAGATCTGAACATGACCCGGGCAGTTCATTGGCTTGATGCAGTATTCACGGTTCTCAGACGAGGTGGTGAACATCGCATCTTTGTAGTTGTCCCAGTGGCCGGTTTTTTCCCACAGCACACGGTCCATCATGAACGGGCCTTTCACTTCCTGATACTGGTACTCTTTCAGCTTGGAGCGCACAAAAGTTTCCAGTTCACGGAAGATTGTCCAGCCGTCGTTATGCCAGAACACCATCCCCGGCGCTTCTTCCTGCATATGATACAGGTCAAGCTGCTTACCGATTTTACGGTGGTCACGCTTAGCCGCCTCTTCCAGGCGTTGCAGGTACGCGTTCAGGGCTTTCTTATCGGCCCACGCGGTACCATAGATACGCTGCAACATTTTGTTGTTGCTGTCGCCACGCCAGTAAGCGCCTGCGATTTTCATCAGTTTGAAGTGATGACAGAAGCGCATATTCGGCACGTGCGGTCCACGGCACATGTCGACGTATTCTTCGTGATGGTACAAGCCAGGCTTGTCATCATGAGCGATGTTTTCATCCAGAATCGAGACTTTGTAGCTCTCGCCGCGCTTCACGAAGGTCTCACGCGCTTCGTGCCAGCTGACTTTTTTCTTGATGACATCATAGTTAGTTTCGGCGAGCTCATGCATACGTTTTTCGAGCGCGTCGATATCTTCCTGGGTCAGGGTGTGGTCAAGGTCAACGTCGTAGTAGAAACCGTTGTCGATAACCGGGCCGATCGCCATTTTGGTGTTTGGCCACAGCTGCTTGATAGCATGACCCAACAGGTGCGCGCAGGAGTGACGAATGATCTCCAGACCTTCTTCGTCTTTCGCGGTGATGATCGCAAGCGTTGCATCGCTTTCAATCAGATCGGACGCGTCTACCAGCTCACCGTTTACGCGGCCTGCAATGGTTGCTTTTGCAAGTCCAGGACCGATATCCAGGGCAACATCCATTGGGCTAACAGCGTGGTCGAAATGGCGTTGGCTGCCATCAGGAAGAGTAATTACAGGCATTTTATATCCTTATTTGCAGTGATGCCCCACACATAAGAGCATATGCAAAGAAAATAATCGTGATTAAACAGTAGATTACGAAACCATCTGACCAACAATCGTCAAATTGGTTCGTCATCATGCACCTGCCGATTTCAGAATAGTGCGGGTTTACGGCAAGCGATGTAATGGTAACACTATTACCAGGGCGAATGCACCTTCTGCGACCGTTTTGAACCTCTCATCCTTGCGAATGGGAACATGAATTGTCGCGACCAGACGCTCGCATTCCAACAGTGCTGAGCTATTCTTGAACAGGTCCTAAACATCTAAGGGGTATCACATGAATGTATCCAGCAGAACCGTTGTGATATTAAATCTACTTTCCGCTGCCGGTCTGATATTGATTCTGGCCGACAGATTCCATTGGTTTTAAGCCGAACCGGTGTTCTGGCATAACCTGACGTTCCGGTTGAGCGCTTTCTGGCGCAAGCTTTGGTAGACTAAGGGTATCTACTGACAAGGATTAGGTTATGCCAACAAAAAAATTTGCCGTTAAGCACTGGAAAATGGTCGTGGTGTTAATTGCTATTTGCGGCGCGATGTTGCTGCTGCGCTGGGCCGCTATGATATGGGGCTAATATTGTCAGCGAAAGCGTGACGTATTTGCTGAATAAATTTTAATTATCTTTACGTTAATTTAGAGGCAAAAACCGGTACATCATAATCCGGTTTTCGACAGGTTGTAACAGCATTTATATTCCATCACAACGTGGCCGTTGAATTATCAGGACCACTCACCCGCCACCAGCTTGTGCACATCAAAGGCATCATTCATTGACTGGCCGGTAGACTGCGAGCCTGGGGCAATGTTGGAACCCGCTTCAACATCAGAGGCTTTAGCGATCCCGATTTGGCCGTTAACGTCACTGGCAGGTGGCGCCATATTATCAGCAGCAAATACGCCAAATGAAAGTGCGGAAAGCACCATCGCTGCTGTAGCAGTTTTGATTTTTTTCATAATTTTATTCTCATACTTAATTAATGCAGAAATGCCTGAGGCTTGTTTTTGCCTGTGCCGTAAGTGTAGATCTGGATCACACTTTTGCCTAGTCAAATTATTTATCAATTCGTGTCAAATAAACTGAATAAGCGCTGCGCGGCTAATTATGGAGAAATTATGAAGATGAAACCAAACCCATTATTTTAAAACGCCGTTTAATATAAATAAGCACAGTTTCAGAAAATAAAAAACGGGCCGGGAATAGTCCCGGCCCAACGAAACTACATTTTATAGCCTAATGAAATCGTGGTTCTGCGATCGGTATGTTCCGGCGCAGAATCAGGCGGTGACGAGTTCCAGGTTACGTTGTACGCCACCTTGAGTCCAAAGTGTTCGTTGATGGCCACGTTCAACGCGCTTTCAGAGTTCAGGGTGGTATCTTCAGCACCAAACACCGACACACCCTGGGTGAATTTTGCATTGTCCGTCATCTGCCATGCGTAAGTGCCCGAGGCATAACCCAGCGGCTGGGTTTCATCCTCGCCATTGGTGTACTCGTCGTAACGGACACCCGGACCGAATTCAAAACGCAGGCTGTGCACGGGTCCGTTCAGGAACTGACGACCATAACCCGCCGTCACGACATCACGCTGGCGATAACCGTTGTAGCGGTCAGTCAGCCAACTCGCCTGCCCGAACAGGTAATCATAATCGGTCATGTTATAACGGCTACGTCCGCCTGCTGCGTATTTCTCCGATGAGCGTTCATCGTTAGCAGACGTGTTGCTGGCATTTCCCCATAGCGACCAGGCCGTTGTGTTGCCGTACCAGGTCAGGGTGCTGTCTGCGGTCAGGGAGGAGCTTTTCGTGTTACCGGATTGCGCCAGGTATCCCGCATTCAGGTTACCTTCAAAGGGTTTTTTGGCAGTGGAGGGATCGTCCATGACAGTAAAAACGGTATCATCGGCGGTTGCATTCATTGACACAAATACGCCACCCGCCAGCATCAGTGCTGCGGGTACTGTCTTCAAAAGCTTCATTTTATTTAAGGAGTCCGTACAACATAAAAAGAGACCGTCACGGTCTCGGAAACTTTCTTGCGGATCAATGACAAGGCGACCATAGAAAGGTAACAAATTATAAAAAGCCGCAAATAACATAGCAATAATTTCTTCTTTCATTTTTTGAATAAGAACGATCTCAAAACGCGTTTTATTTTATATGCCCCAAGAAGGTTATTTGTCAGCATTCATTTTAAAATCATACTGTTATTTACGTTGCCTTCCTGCCAAACGGTGCCAGGCTTAAAAGAACCCATGCTAAAAGGAGGTTATGATGGCTTCAATTTATACGCTGACGCTCTCCCCTTCCCTCGACTCCGCGACGATGACGCCGCAAATCTACCCGGAAGGTAAGCTACGCTGTAGCGCCCCGGTGTTTGAGCCGGGCGGCGGCGGCATTAACGTGGCGCGCGCCGTTACCCATCTCGGCGGAAAAGCCACCGCCATTTTCCCTGCTGGCGGTGCTACGGGAGAGCATCTGGTTGCGTTGCTGGCAGATGAACAAGTTGCCGTGGACACCGTAGACGCCAAAGACTGGACCCGACAAAACCTGCATGTCCATGTTGAATCCAGCGGCGAACAGTATCGTTTTGTTATGCCGGGAGCGAAGCTGAGCGATGATGAGTTTCGTCAACTGAAAGAGAAAGTGCTGACCATTGAAAGCGGGTCATTGCTGGTGATCAGCGGTAGCCTGCCGCCGGGCGTCAAAACAGAAAAGCTGACGGGGCTGGTTCAGGCGGTGCTCCAGCGCGGCATTCGCTGCATTGTCGATAGCTCAGGCGACGCTCTGAAAGCGGCGTTAGAACCCGGCCAACTTGAACTCGTCAAACCTAACCAGAAAGAGCTTAGTGCGCTGGTTAATCGCGAACTTAACCAGCCTGATGACGTGCGTACTGCCGCAGAAGAGCTGGTACGTACCGGCAAAGCGCATCGCGTTGTGGTCTCTCTTGGTCCTCAGGGTGCGCTGGCCGTCGACAAGACGGGCTGTGTGCAGGTCGTCCCTCCACCGATGAAAAGCCAGAGCACCGTGGGTGCAGGTGACAGTATGGTTGGCGCGATGGTGCTGAAGCTGGCGCAGGGCGCTTCGCTTCTGGAGATGGCACGCTATGGCGTCGCGGCAGGGAGTGCAGCCACCATCAATCAGGGAACGCGTCTGTGTTCGCTTGCGGATACGCAGAAAATTGTCGATTACCTGGCGAGAAGCTGAACGTATTTCCCCTTCCTGTGGAGGGGGAAGTCGCCAAATATGGCTCATCGACTATGCTAAGAAAACTTTCAGGATAACAACGAGGTGAAATATGAGCAGTGGTGATATCACCCGCTACGTCGTAACGGTCAATATTCATGAAGCATCGCTGACCGAACTGAATGAACTCAACAATGCGTTCACGCGGGCAAATTTTCAACTTACGCTGACGGACGATGAAGGCAATATTCATGACCTCGGCTCGCTGGCGTTTGGCCTGATAAGCCCGCTAAGTCAGGAAGAGGTGAAGGCGCTGGCCAGTAGCCTGGTGGAAAGCGTGACTGACAAAGCGACGGAAATTGACGTGGATAGCTGGGAAAACTGGCATAAAAAAGAACAATAAGTGCCCTGTACAAAATTAAACCGCTCAGTTGTGCGTTAGTTCCTGTTTTTTTATGGGCGTTCTGCGCTAACTTTATGATCTGGCAGACAACATGGGAGAGACATCATGTGGCAGGCTATCAGTCATCTTTTAAGTGAGCAACTGGGTGAAGGTGAAATTGAACTGCGTAACGAACTGCCAGGCGGAGAGATCCATGCCGCATGGCATTTACGTTACGCCGGGCGCGACCTTTTCGTTAAGTGTGATGAACGCGAATTGCTCCCCATTTTTACTGCCGAAGCCGATCAGCTTGAGCTGTTATCGCGCAGTAAAACCGTCACCGTGCCGCAGGTTTTAGCCGTCGGCAGCGATCGTGACTATAGCTTTCTGGTGATGAACTATCTTCCGGCGCGTCCTCTGGACGCCCATAATGCCTTTATTCTCGGGCAACAGATTGCCCGTTTGCACCAGTGGAGCGATCAACCTCAGTTCGGGCTCGATTTCGACAATGACCTCTCCACCACGCCGCAGCCAAACGCGTGGCAGCGCCGGTGGTCGACATTTTTCGCTGAGCAGCGCATCGGCTGGCAGCTGGAGCTGGCCGCTGAAAAGGGATTAGCGTTCGGCAACATCGATGCGATTGTTGAACACGTTCAGCAGCGTCTGGCTTCACATCAGCCTCAGGCGTCCCTTCTGCACGGTGATTTATGGTCGAATAACTGTGCGCTCGGGCCTGATGGCCCCTATATATTTGACCCGGCCTGCTACTGGGGCGACAGAGAGTGTGACCTCGCGATGCTGCCGTTGCACCCTGAACAGCCGCCGCAAATTTATGATGGCTATCAGTCTGTCTCGCCACTTCCCCTGGATTTCCTTGAACGACAGCCGGTTTATCAGCTGTACACCTTGCTAAACCGGGCTATTTTGTTTGGCGGGAACCATCTGGTCAATGCCCAGCGGGCGCTGGATCGTATTCTGGCGGCATAGCGGGAGGGGGCAACATCACGCCCCCTTTAGCATTTACAGGAAGCCCAGCAGCGTAAAGAAGAAATACCCGGCCACAATGATAACGATCGGCAGGACGTAGAGCGGGAAAAACTGCACAAAAATGGTATGACGCGGAACGACAATGCGCGATTCAATCTGCTCGCGGCTCATCCCGTCCGGGCCTTTCGCCTTCTCAAGTATCAGTTGATCTTCCACCCCTTCGCGTAAAAAGCGGGTCTGGCGGCTCATGCGCGCGCCGGAGGCCTGCAACGCCATCGCGATGAATATTAACGCATAGATTATCCAGAATCCGATATTAAGCTGGTTGTGAAAATCCGGCGTGGGCGAGTTGAACCAGAAGACGTTCAGGAACGGGGTGTTGAACCGCATCATTTCAATCATGACGTGGGCAAAATCAAGCATGACGGCATTAATGCCCGGCTGTTTTTCGCTGTGATCGTACATAAATTTGAGTACGGAGATCAGCGTTGAAATCAGGGCGGGAATGAAAATAACCCAACCAGCAATACGTTTTAAGACCGCGATGCGTCCAGCCTGTTGATACGTCATTCGTTCCTCTTCATAAAGACGCGTTATTTGTGCCTAAGTCTACCTGCTGTCGGTCATTTTCGCCCGATCTTTGAATACAATATGCTAAATTGCTTGTGCTTAGCACCGTTCGTCTTACCCCCCAAGATAAGGAGATGTTGTAATGTCGACACCGCGCCAGATTCTTGCCGCTATTTTTGACATGGATGGATTGCTGATTGATTCCGAACCCCTGTGGGATCGGGCTGAACTGGACGTGATGGCCAGCCTTGGCGTCGATATCAGTCGCCGTAACGAGCTTCCCGATACCCTGGGGCTGCGCATCGATATGGTGGTTGATCTTTGGTATACCCACCAGCCATGGGTTGGCCCGGATCGCGACGAAGTCACGGCGCGTATTATCAACCGCGCTATCTCCCTCGTAGAAGAGTATAAGCCTCTGTTACCGGGCGTACATGACGCTATCGCCCTGTGCAAGGCGCAAGGGCTAAAAGTGGGGCTGGCCTCCGCCTCACCGCTGCATATGCTGGAAAAAGTGCTGACGATGTTCGGGCTGCGCGACAGCTTCGACGCGCTGGCCTCGGCCGAAAAGCTTCCTTACAGCAAACCGCATCCGCAGGTGTATATGGATTGCGCCGCAAAACTGGGACTGGATCCGCTTACCTGCGTGGCGCTGGAAGATTCAGTTAACGGCATGGTGGCGTCTAAAGCTGCACGTATGCGCTCTATCGTTGTACCGGCTGAAGAAGGCCGACACGATCCCCGTTTTGCCCTCGCGGATGTCAGGCTGACGTCTCTTGAAGAATTGACTGCCCGCCATTTGCGCGGGGAGTAATGCTCCTTCAGGCAGCTTCGGCTGCCTGCATCACAAAATCAAAACATCGTTTTACTTTATTTGCTTTTCTCATTCCAGACTCCTATCCTTACGTGCAGAATGACAATAATCTGACTTCTGAGGCACGTATGATACTGGATGCTTTTACTCTGGCAGGAAAAGTGGCGATCGTAACCGGGTGCGATACCGGTCTGGGGCAAGGCATGGCCATTGCCCTCGCCCAGGCAGGCTGCGATATCGTGGGAGTTAACCGCAAAGTTCCTGACGAAACGGCAGCGCGCGTGACGGCACTGGGACGTCGCTTTATTGCGATCCGCGCCGATCTTGGCAAGCAGGCGAGCATTCAGAGCGTGGTGGATACCGCAGTCGCTGAGATGGGACGCATCGATATTCTGGTTAACAATGCTGGCACTATCCGCCGTGCCGATGCGCTGGAATTTAACGAGAAGGACTGGGACGAGGTCATCGATCTCAATCTGAAATCGGTCTTTTTCCTCTCCCAGGCAGTGGCCAGACAGTTTATTGCGCAGGGTCAGGGCGGCAAGATCATTAACATTGCCTCCATGCTCTCCTTCCAGGGCGGCATCCGGGTGCCCTCTTACACGGCCTCCAAAAGCGGCGTGCTGGGCCTCACCCGCCTGCTGGCGAACGAATGGGCAGCGTGGGGGATTAACGTGAACGCTATTGCGCCGGGCTATATGGCGACAAATAACACCCGGCAACTTCGCGATGATGAGCAACGTAGCCAGGCAATCCTTGACCGTATTCCGGCGGGCCGCTGGGGACTGCCGGAAGATTTGCAGGGTCCGGTGGTGTTTCTGGCCTCGTCAGCGTCCGATTACGTTAACGGCCATACCCTCGCCGTAGACGGTGGCTGGCTGGCCCGCTAGCCGCGCGTTTGTGACAAAGAGTTACACCGTCACCTCTTTCGCACACTGTATAAAAACCCTATACTGTATGAATCGACAGTTTACCGGGTTTTATTTTTATCATGACGGCGGAAGGCCACCTGCTTTTTTCACTTGCTTGTGCAGTGTTTGCCAAAAACGCTGAACTGACCCCTGTGCTGGCACAGGGGGACTGGTGGCATATTGTCCCTTCTGCCGTGCTGACCTGCCTGCTGCCGGACATTGATCATCCCAAATCATTCCTTGGTCAGCGGCTGAAGTGGATTTCAAAACCCATCGCCAGAGCCTTTGGTCATCGCGGGTTCACCCACAGCCTGCTGGCCGTGTTTGGCCTGCTTACACTCTTCTATTTGAAGGTTCCGGAGAGCTGGATCGTCCCGGCGGATGCCATTCAGGGCATGGTGCTCGGCTACTTAAGCCATATCCTCGCCGATATGCTGACGCCAGCGGGTGTACCGCTGCTCTGGCCTTGCCGCTGGCGTTTCCGCCTTCCGATCCTTGTACCGCAAAAAGGCAACCAGCTGGAGCGCGTTCTGTGCATGGCGCTGTTTGCGTATGCCATCTGGATGCCACAGACATTGCCCGAAAATGGTGCAGTGCGCTGGTCATCGCAGATGATCAACTCGCTGCAATTTCAGTTCAATCGTTTTATTAATCACCAGATTGAACATTAAACCGACAATATAATCACTTTTGTCATAAACCATTCCATATGGATATAAGCGCGACATCACACTTCTGATAACCTTGCGCCAACAGGTTCGGTAAAAACCGGCCGTATAATAAATCAGGAGAACGGGGATGAATTTTCCACTCATCGCGAACATTGTCGTGTTCGTCGTATTGCTATTGCTTCTCGCCCAGGCTCGCCACAAACAGTGGAGCCTGGCGAAAAAGGTACTGGTCGGTCTGGTCATGGGCGTGGTGTTTGGCCTGGCCTTACACGCCATTTACGGCTCCGATAGCCCGGTACTGAAAGATTCCATTCAGTGGTTCAACATTGTCGGTAACGGCTATGTACAGCTGCTGCAAATGATCGTTATGCCGCTGGTGTTCGCCTCTATTCTGAGCGCCGTAGCCCGTCTGCATAATGCTTCTCAACTGGGTAAAATCAGTTTCCTGACCATTGGTACCCTGCTCTTTACCACGCTGATTGCCGCGCTGGTGGGTGTGCTGGTGACCAATCTGTTTGGCCTGACCGCTGAAGGTCTGGTGCAGGGTAGCGCTGAAACCGCGCGTCTGACGGCGATTGAGACCAATTACGTGGGTAAAGTGGCCGATCTGACCGTGCCGCAGATGGTGCTCTCCTTCATTCCGAAGAATCCGTTCGCTGACCTGACCGGTGCAAGCCCAACCTCCATTATTAGCGTGGTGATTTTCGCGGCGTTCCTGGGCGTGGCTGCACTGAAGCTGCTGAAGGACGATGCGCCGAAAGGCGAGCGCGTACTCATTGCCATCGATACCCTGCAAAGCTGGGTGATGAAGCTGGTGCGTCTGGTCATGCAACTGACGCCGTACGGTGTTCTGGCGCTGATGACCAAAGTCGTTGCAGGATCGAACCTGCAAGACATTATCAAGCTTGGCAGCTTCGTGATTGCTTCGTACCTGGGGCTGGGCATTATGTTTGTTGTGCACGGTATCCTGCTGGGCGTGAACGGCGTTAGCCCGCTGAAATATTTCCGCAAAGTCTGGCCAGTGCTGACCTTCGCCTTCACCAGCCGTTCCAGCGCGGCCTCTATCCCGCTGAACGTGGAAGCGCAGACCCGTCGTCTGGGCGTACCGGAGTCTATCGCCAGCTTCTCGGCCTCCTTCGGCGCGACCATCGGGCAGAACGGCTGTGCGGGCCTCTACCCAGCGATGCTGGCCGTGATGGTTGCCCCAACCGTGGGTATCAACCCGCTGGATCCGGTCTGGATTGCGACGCTGGTCGGTATCGTGACCATTAGCTCCGCCGGTGTGGCGGGCGTGGGCGGCGGCGCGACCTTCGCTGCGCTGATCGTTCTCCCTGCGCTGGGACTGCCGGTGACGCTGGTTGCCCTGCTGATCTCTGTTGAACCGCTGATCGATATGGGTCGTACCGCGCTGAACGTGAGCGGCTCAATGACGGCTGGCACCCTGACCAGCCAGTGGCTGAAGCAGACCGACAAAACGATTCTCGAGAGTGAAGAAGATGCCGAACTGGCACATCGTTAATCACTGCTGAAAGAAAAAAACCGCCTGCGGGCGGTTTTTTTATGGCTGTTATTCTTCAACCTCTTCATCCTGACGGGTCTGCACTGCCCATCGCTGCGCCGATTCTGGCACCGAAAACGCAGGGGAGCGACGGAAGTGCTCGCCAATCAGCACGAAGGCAACGTATTTACCCCGTAACATCCAGACATCGCGAAAACCATCCACTTTCAGGGCATGGTCAGGCGGCGCGGGTTCAACGCGGGGCACATAGCTAATAACCTGGCGGTTTTGTTGACGAAGAGGTTTCATAAGCGACGGGTTCACTAAAACAAATTCTTAAAGCAGGAAATTTCTATCATAGCCGATTCTCCCCCCACCCGTCGCGCCTGACGTGTGGCAGATGGCTCCTTTCGCTAATCACTTATCTGAAAACGCTTAGTTCGCCTGCTAATTCATCACATTGTTCTATCCTTAATAGGTTTTTCAGGAACGAACTAAGGAGAAGCGTGCAATGTCGAACAACGATAAACCACATCAAGCCCCCATTCATGGCACCGAAGAATCTCAACCGGGAATGGACTCACTCGCCCCTGCGGATGGTTCTCATAAACTCTCCCCTGGCCCTTCGGCGCCGGGCGAGCAACCGACTGCGCCGGGCAGCATGAAGTCACCCGATGCGGATAACGAGAAGTTAAAATCTCTCGACCCGCATCGCAAAGGGGGTGAAGGTTATGCGCTGACCACCAATCAGGGCGTGCGTATCGCCGACGACCAGAACTCCCTGCGCGCCGGAACGCGCGGCCCGACGCTGCTGGAAGATTTCATCCTGCGGGAAAAAATCACCCATTTCGACCATGAGCGTATCCCTGAACGTATCGTTCACGCGCGCGGCTCAGCGGCGCACGGCTATTTCCAGCCGTACAAGAGCCAGAAAGAGATCACGAAAGCGGATTTCCTTTCCGACCCGAACAAAATCACGCCGGTATTTGTACGCTTCTCTACCGTACAGGGCGGCGCTGGCTCGGCTGACACGGTGCGTGATATCCGCGGCTTCGCCACCAAATTCTATACCGAGGAGGGTATTTTCGACCTGGTCGGGAATAACACTCCGGTGTTCTTCATTCAGGATGCGCATAAGTTTCCTGACTTTGTCCATGCGGTAAAACCAGAGCCACACTGGGCCATACCGCAGGGACAAAGTGCGCATGACACCTTCTGGGACTACGTCTCGCTGCAACCGGAAACCCTGCACAACGTGATGTGGGCGATGTCTGACCGGGGGATACCACGCAGCTATCGCACCATGGAAGGGTTTGGGATCCACACCTTCCGTCTGATCAATGCCGAAGGCAAGGCAACGTTCGTGCGTTTCCACTGGAAACCGGTCGCGGGGAAAGCGTCCCTGGTGTGGGATGAAGCGCAGAAGCTCACCGGGCGCGATCCGGACTTCCACCGCCGCGAACTGTGGGAATCCATTGAAGCCGGTGATTACCCGGAATACGAACTGGGGTTGCAGCTGATCCCGGAAGAGGATGAGTTCAAATTCGACTTCGACCTGCTCGATCCAACCAAGCTTATTCCGGAAGAGCTGGTGCCGGTTCAGCTGGTGGGCAAAATGGTGCTTAATCGCAACCCGGATAACTTCTTCGCAGAGAATGAGCAGGCTGCGTTCCACCCGGGCCATATTGTGCCGGGGCTGGATTTCACCAACGATCCGCTGCTCCAGGGCCGTCTGTTCTCTTACACCGATACGCAAATCAGCCGTCTCGGTGGTCCCAACTTCCACGAGATCCCAATCAACCGTCCGACCTGCCCGTACCATAACTTCCAGCGTGACGGAATGCATCGCCAGGATATCGATACCAACCCGGCAAACTACGAACCGAACTCCATTAACGATAACTGGCCGCGTGAAACTCCACCGGGGCCAAAACGTGGCGGATTCGAGTCGTATCAGGAGCGCGTGGATGGAACAAAAATTCGTGAGCGCAGCCCGTCGTTTGGTGAGTATTACGCTCATCCTCGCCTGTTCTGGAACAGCCAGACCCCGATTGAACAGCAGCACATTATCGGCGGTTTCAGCTTTGAACTGAGCAAAGTGGTGCGAACCTATATTCGTGAGCGCGTGGTCGACCATCTGGCGCACATTGATATTCAGCTCGCGCAGGGCGTGGCGAATAATCTCGGCATCACGCTGACTGACGAGCAATGCCATGCCGCACCGCCAAAAGACGTGAACGGGCTGAAGAAGGATCCTTCCCTGAGCCTGTATGCTGTACCTGGCGGGTCAATTAAAGGCCGCGTGGTGGCTATCCTGCTGAACGATAAACCCCGCGCCAGCGACGTGCTGGGGATCATGAAGGCGCTCAAAACCCAGGGCGTGCATGCCAAACTGCTTTACTCACGTATGGGCGAAGTGACGGCCGACGATGGCTCCGTCCTGCCGATTGCCGCGACCTTCGCCGGGGCACCGTCGTTGACCGTTGATGCGGTGATTATGCCGTGCGGCGACGTGGAGAGTCTGCTCGGCAATGGCGATGCCGCCTATTATCTGCTGGAAGCCTATAAGCACCTGAAGCCAATCGCCCTGGCAGGCGATGCGCGGAAGTTTAAATCTCTGCTGAAGGTACCGGATCAAGGGGAAGAAGGTATTGTCGAAGGTGATAATGTTGACGATGCGTTTATGACCCGGTTGTTTGACCTGCTCGCCGCCCACCGCGTGTGGTCGCGCAGCAGTAAGATCGACCAGATACCGGCGTAAACAACCATACCCGGTTGGGCGGCCTGTAGCCCTCACCCCGGCCCTCTCCCACAGGAGAGGGAGAAACCAATAAAAAACGGTAACCAAAAGGTTACCGTTTTGCTTTTACCTCGCCACCGGGCTTTGTCTCAAAGATCCCTGAACGTTCCCAGACGATACCCACGCTCGGCAATCGCGTATTTCAGCGACGCCGACGTCAGCACGTCCAGTTCCGCCAGACGCGGCCAGCAGTAGGCGCTCTTACGTACAATGTTATCGACAAACGCCGGGTGCGCCATCACTTCAAGCGAGCGCTCCCCTTTTGCGGCGGACTCATCCAGCACCTTCAGGAACAGCGCTTCGTCGATCTCATCGCCGTAAAAGGCACTGCTGAAGCCCTCCGTAGACGTCACCGCCACGTCCGGCAACCCGTGCACGTCCCGATCCACGCGCATCGCCACGCCTTTACGTTGCGCAAACTCTGCCACAATCGGGAAAATCGCCGGGATCATATGCACATGATGATGGCTGTCAATATGGGTTGGCTCGCGGCCAAACAGATCCACAAAGCGGTTAAACTGGCAATCCAGCTCACGGGCAATCTCATCGAGCGGCAGAGCGTCCTGCTCCGCCATTTCCCAAATCCATTTCCCCAGTTGCCCCTCGCGCGTCAGGCCCGGCATCGGTGAAAGGGGCAACCCAAGCGTCAGCACAAAGTGCATACCCACGCCCAGTTCGGGCACCTCACGACTTAGCTGCGCCGCATGTTCCACCGCCTCGCCGTTGATGAGCGCTGTAGTAGAGGTGACCACGCCCCGGCGACAGGCTTCAATAATGCCGTAGTTCTGCCCTTTTGACAGGCCAAAATCATCGGCATTGACGATCAGCAGGTTTTCCATCGCGCCTCCTCTTAACGGTGCGTGTGCTTCAGTTTCTCAACCGTTGCCGCAAAGTTTGGCAGCCATTTTTCATGCGCCAGGATCATCTCACTCGCGAGTTTTTCAGCATCACGGTCAGAATGCACCAGCGGACTGAGGTTAAGCGCCAGCAGCACGTCATTCAGTTCTCCGCTCAGGGCCGCATTGCTTGCCGCCACTTCAAAGCCTTTGATGGTGTGAATAAGGCCCATCACTTTATCGTCGAAGTGGGTAATGCGGGGATGCGGTTTTGCGCCGTCGCGCCCAAGGATGCAGGTCATCTCAACGGCCCAGTCTGCCGGGATATTGTCGATGTGCCCATGATGCGGAACGTTCACATAGTGCTCGGCCTGCTTGTCATTGTAAATGGCGTTGATCACTTCACACGCGGCATCCGAATAGTATGCCCCGCCACGCTGCTCCAGCTCTTTCGGTTTGACGTTCAGGTTCGGATCTTTATACAACTCAAAAAGCTGCTTCTCTACTTTCTGCACAACCTGAGCGCGCGCGCCGCCTTTGTAGTATTCGCCCATTTCAATCGCCAGCATCTCTTTCTGCTTGAAGTAGTAGAGCAGATACGAGCACGGCAGCAGATTCAGGGAGCGGATCAGCCCTTCGCTGAACGGCAGATCGAAGATGTTTTTCACCGAGGCCGCAGTCAGTCGACCAGAGGCGACGCCGTCGAGCAGTTCTGCAAAGCGCGATTGCCCGTTCACCATCACATCTTTGATAAAGACCATGTGATTCAGGCCGAACAGGTCAATGGACAGCTCATCGTTATCGGTCAGTTCCAGCACATCGCGGATGAACATCTTCATGCCAATCGGAATATTGCAGACGCCGATGAAGCGTTTGAAACCGGTGTGACGATAAACGGCCTCGGTGACCATTCCGGCCGGGTTGGTAAAGTTAATCACCCACGCGTTCGGGCAGATCTCCTCCACGTCCTTAATGATGTCAAAAATAACCGGAATGGTACGCAGACCTTTAAACAGGCCACCGGCCCCGTTGGTTTCCTGGCCCAGATAACCGTGGCTCAGCGGAATACGCTCATCCAGCTCACGCGCTTTCAGCTGGCCGACGCGCAGCTGGGTGGTCACGAAGTCTGCATCTTTCAGCGCCAGGCGGCGATCCAGCGTTTTATGGACGGTTAAAGGCACGCCCGCTTTTTCAACCATGCGTTTGCACAGTTCAAAAATAATATCCAGCTTCTCCTGCCCTTCTTCAACATCCACCAGCCATAATTCGCTGACCGGTAATTCATGATAACGTTTCAGGAAACCTTCAAGTAATTCCGGGGTATAGCTGCTGCCGCCACCAATGGTTACGACTTTTAATTTCTGTTGCATAATATCTCCCTTAGCGTATCAGGTTAATCGCCTGCAAGGTATAGCGTACTCTTCCCGCTATTTGGGCAAGCCATTACGTCACTGTTCGTGGCGGATAAACCGCCGAAAGTTAATTAATTACCGTTAAATTTTTGCGGTAACTGTTCGGTGTGAATGAAGTCAACTTTTTAAAGGTTTTAATAAACAGACTGGGGCTGCTGTATCCCGATTCGTAAGCGATATCGGTGACAGAGTAGTTCGTAATTTCCAGCTGTTTTTTGGCAAAGTTAATGCGGATTTCATTAATAATTTGCACAGGCGTTTTACGATAATAACGCTGCGTGGCGCGCGTTAAATATTCCTGCGATTTACCCGACAGCGCCACCATATTTTCCAGCGCATTCTCGCTGAACTGTCCCTTGTCGTGCATCAGCTCCACGGTACTGCGCAGCCACTGAGGAATATCATCCACCACCTGCTGTTCTTCACGGTGATGGCGGAGGCGATTCATGACGTAGAAGGTCACGGTTTCAATAAATTCATCAAATTCATTGTCGCGGAAATTCAGCGAAGCGATAACCGTTTCAATCCAGGTCATAAACTCATTTTTGACGCGATACACCTGTGATGCCACAAAGCAGAACGGAACCAGTGTCAGATAGTGTTTTTCAAAGAAACGCCTGCTCACCCCTACGTTCAGAATGCGCGTCGCACCAAACTCATAAAAGCTCTGGTGATACGATCCCATCGGCAAAAAGACGAAATCGCCGCGCTCAAGCAGGACGCGCTTACCGTTGATCTCCTGATAGTAGCGGCCGGTCAGAACAATCGTGAACTCGTAGTAGTCATGCTGGTGCAGACCACTGGCGCTCTCCGTTTTGTTGTAAATCACCACGTGAAAATTCTTGCCATTAAACAGCTGCTGCTCATGTGCGGTTTTAATTTCCATCGTGCTGACCTCCTGCTACTTCAGCTGACTTATTGCATCTTCTCGTGAAGCTCGATGAGTTCCGCCACCAGCTCGCGCGCCAGCATGGAGGTCATCAGGTGATCCTGGGCATGGACCAGCACCAGGCTCACTTTCATCTTCCCTTCGCCCTGGTCGCTTTCGATGAGCTTCGTCTGCACCAGATGCGCTTCGTTTAATGCCGTACGGGACTGCTCCATCATGGTTTTTGCGGCTACGAAATCGCCCTGCTTAGCCTGCTTAAGCGCCGCATACGCCAGGCTGCGTGCCTGCCCGGAATTGATGATGAGACCCATCACCACCTCTTCCAGATCGTTCTCTGCGGTTTCTTCGGCAACGATATTCTCTAAATCTAACATCTTTAAGCTCCTTTACGCTGGCGCGGGTTGCCCCGCGCCGTGCAATTTTAGAATTTCAGTGCGAGGGCGATATCCTCTTCGCTCTCTTCTTCATCGATAACCGTTGCGGCCTTGTTCGCAATCGCCACGAATGGCATGTAGAGCAGGGTGGCAATCCCGAGGTTGAATATCGCCAGCAGGAAGGCGGCCACGCTACCGTTGGTGTTGAAGAACGCGCCCAGACCGGCTGGCATTGTCCACGGTGCAATGTTGGTCACCGGCGGGATAATGCCCAGGTAGTACGCCGTCAGCGTAATCGCGGCCAGCAGCGGCTGAACCAGGATGAAGGGAATGAACATCACCGGGTTCATGATAATGGGCAGACCAAACAGAATCGGCTCGTTAATCTGGAAGATGCCTGACGGCAGAGCCAGCTTCGCAACCTGACGATGGTCGGCGCGGCGAGAGACAATAAAGACCGCGATGATCAGACCCAGCGTCGCCCCGGTACCCCCCAGGAAGATATAGGAGTCAAGCATCGGCTTCGCCCACACATGGAAGGTTTTACCGGCCGCCAGCGCCGCATCGACGGAGCCGTACTGCTGGTAAAGCGCGACGTTTTCCAGTGCCCACGGGGTCATAATACCGCTGTCCAGCGCCGCCAGTGCCAGTGAACCATGCACGCCGAAGAACCACAGCAGGGAGGTAAAGATGACATATGCCCAACCGACCACGCTACCCATCGACGCCAGCGGCGTGGAGATAGAGTCCATAATGATCTGATGGAAGTTAGTACCCCAGTGAGAGAGCGCCCAGGCAATAATCCCCATGATGGAGAGAATAATGAAGCCCGGAATCAACGCGGAAAATGAACGAGAAACGGAGGCCGGAACGCTATCCGGCAAGCGGATAACCCAGTTACGGCGGATAACGAAGGTGAACATTTCGGCCACCACCAGCCCGATGATAATACCGGAAATGATGTTTGCCCCACCCAGCCAGTTGGCGCCAACGGCGTAAGCGTCGCCGACGCTGTACGGAGTGACGGTCATGAACGCGGCAATGGAGAGCAAGCCAGCCGCCAGCGGATCCACTTTACGCTCTTCCGCCAGCGCCATCCCGATAAAGAAAGGCGCCATTAGCGACATAATACCCAACGTACCGTTGTAGACGTTGCCGCCAATGGCTTTTAAACCATTAAGGGTTTCAATAGTGGAAGCATCTAACCTAATTCCTAATGAATAAAAAAAGGAACCTTCTCCAAAGCTCAGAAAAACGTTGTTAATTAAAACGAACATTGCCCCGGCTAATGTCAATGGCATTAATTTAATAAAGCCGTTCTTAATGGCATTAACGTGAGGCTGCTTTCCTATTTTAACAGCAAAAGGAAGGAGTACCTTTTCAAGTGAAGCGATGACTTTACTCATAGGAAAATACCCTTAAATGCCGCAACGACCGTTACGGCGTATTGTGTGTGAAATAACTCTTTGACGGGAAAAATAAAAAATTAATTAGCAGCTTTTTTAATCGCCGCAACAGCAGCTTTTAATACACCTAAACCATCAATCTTGCCGTACAAAACGGAATCGATCACTTCAACCGGCTTACCAGGGAGTAAACGTTGAATTTCGGGCAACATATAAGCGATTTGCGGCCCCAGCAAAATAACATCTGCCGCCTGGCCCTTTTCGCCCGCCAGCGTTTCCGGAAACGCCTCAATCACCACAGGGACTTCATATTTTTCGGCCTGCGCGCGCATTTTGGAAACCAGCAGCGAAGTGGACATACCCGCAGAGCAGAACAGATAGATATGTTTCTTTTCCATGATAACTTCCCTCTTGTTTGTCTACCCGCCGTCGCGCTAACACTCGACTCGCTATCCTGGCTGACGGGCAGTGTGCTGAACATTGTTTGTCGTTGAAGTGAGTATACGCAATGGTACAGGGAGGGGATAATTCTGGATAGACTGAAATTGTCTCTCATTGACCTGGCTTGTTGACTACCTTCACATTTCAGGCAAATAATTCGCGCCAAGAAATAAGATTTACGTATGCATAAAAAAACCGGCCTTCAGGCCGGTTTGTTAACACTCTCAGGCAAGCACGCTTACTGCGCCTTAGGTGCCTGTGGGTCGGTGTCGTATTCGGCACAGGTCTGGTAACCCGAATTGATCACGTGACCCGTATCATCCAGGGCGACAAAGTAGGTTTCTGCCTTACCATCACGTTGACCCAGAATATAGGTCTGGCAGGTGCCACGTGCGTGGATCATAGTGACTTCAGAAGAAGGTTTACCGGCAATGGCAGCAACCTGGGAACGCGTCATGCCTTTTTTGACGTCTTTAACCACTGGCTGTGTGAACTGATCTTTGGTGCGATCGTAAGCTGTACACCCTGCCAGCATAGTCAGTACCGCCGCTGCGCTTAAAATTCCTGCTACGTTCTTGTTCATATTCCGTCCTCTTGTTTATCAGCGTGTTAACTAAGCATGGGATAAAAATTACTATTGTTCAACTTTGCGAGTTACGCTAGACGAATTTCGGAAAATTCTAATAAAACAACGATAAGCTGCTAAATCGCTGTAAAACAGTACACTCAAAACTGTGATCCTTGTCGTTTTCCCGACAAAGGGTTAGTTTTAACAGATCACACTTTCTGTTTGGTTCTGCATAGGGAGGGCGTAATGGCTCTGCAACAAGAAATTATTCAGGCGCTGGGCGCGAAACCTGCGATTGATGCCAGTGAAGAGATCCGTCGTAGCGTTGATTTTTTGAAAGCTTACCTGTCTGCACACCCTTTCCTGAAGACGCTGGTGCTGGGTATCAGCGGCGGTCAGGATTCTACTCTGGCCGGTAAACTGAGCCAGATGGCTGTCTCCGAGCTGCGTGACGAGACCGGGGACACCGCACTGCAATTTATCGCCGTACGTCTGCCGTATGGCGTGCAGGCCGACGAGCAGGACTGTCAGGATGCTATTGCCTTTATTCAGCCGGACCGTGTTCTTACTGTGAACATCAAAGGCTCGGTACTGGCAAGCGAGCAGGCCCTGCGTGAAGCCGGAATTGAACTGAGCGATTTTGTTCGTGGCAATGAGAAAGCCCGTGAGCGCATGAAAGCGCAGTACAGTATCGCAGGGATGACCAAAGGGGTTGTCGTGGGAACCGACCACGCCGCGGAAGCCAT
The DNA here is from genome assembly GCF_049238105.1 of Enterobacter cloacae complex sp. IR5418. NCBI lineage: Bacteria > Pseudomonadati > Pseudomonadota > Gammaproteobacteria > Enterobacterales > Enterobacteriaceae > Enterobacter > Enterobacter cloacae complex sp. IR5418. The sequence continues at coordinate 52,226 of NZ_JBMKHS010000017.1, forward strand.
CACCGGCTTCTTCACCAAATACGGCGATGGCGGTACGGACATCAATCCCCTCTTCCGCCTGAACAAGCGTCAGGGCAAGCAGCTGCTGGCGGCGCTGGGCTGCCCGGAGCACCTGTATAAGAAGGCGCCAACGGCAGATCTGGAGGACGATCGTCCTTCCCTGCCGGATGAAGCGGCGCTGGGGGTCACGTATGACAACATCGATGATTATCTGGAAGGCAAAACGCTCGACGAAGGGACCGCAAAAATTATCGAAGGCTGGTATCTGAAAACCGAGCACAAGCGCCGTCCGCCCATTACGGTGTTTGACGATTTCTGGAAAAAGTAAAAGCAAAACGGTAACGCAGTTTTGCAGGCCGGGTAAGGCGTAGCCGCCACCCGGCTCTTTTTTAACCACCGAACATCTGCTACACTGTATGCCTGAACAGTATATGGAGCAGTATGTGAGCAGGCGTCAATCCGCCCCGCGTCTTGAGTTTGAAGCGGCGGCTATCTACGAATATCCCGAGCATCTTCGCCCCTGGCTTGAGGCACTGCCTAAACAGCCTGGCGTCTATTTCTTCCACGGTGACAGCGACACCATGCCGCTCTATATCGGCAAAAGCGTGAATATCCGCAGCCGGGTGATGTCGCACCTGCGTACGCCGGACGAAGCCTCAATGCTCAGGCAGTCCCGGCGGATCACCTGGGTCGAGACGGCAGGTGAACTGGGCGCGCTTCTGCTCGAAGCCAGGCTCATCAAGGAACAGCAGCCGCTGTTTAACAAACGCCTGCGCCGCAACCGCCAGCTGTGCTCCTTGCAGGTTAACGCGGGAAAACCGCAGGTCGTGTATGCCCGGGAAGTAGATTTTTCGCATGAACCGAATCTTTACGGGCTGTTTGCCAACAAACGTGCCGCACTGCAAACCCTGCAATCCCTGGCTGATGAATTACAGCTTTGTTACGGCCTGTTAGGGCTGGAATCCACCACCCGCGGTCGCGCCTGTTTCCGCTCCGCGCTGAAACGCTGCGCCGGGGCGTGCTGCGGAAAGGAGAGCGTTGAGGAACATCATGCCCGGTTTATGGCTGGCCTGGCCTCAATTAGCGTTAACTGCTGGCCGTGGGAAGGCGCGGTGGCGCTGAAAGAAACCCGCGATGCGATGACGCACTATCACATCATTCGCAACTGGCTCTGGCTTGGCGCCGTCGAAAGCCTGGATGACGCAACCGCTCTGCTACGCACCCCCGCCGGGTTCGATCAGGATGGTTATAAAATTCTCTGTAAGCCACTGTTAACCGGAAAATATGAGATCATTGTACTCAATGACCCGGCAGCCAGGTAATTTCGCTGAACAGCAGACTGCCTTTCGATTCCAGTAAACGGAGGGTATGGCTGCCCTCTTCCCAGCTGGCGCCCTGATCGGCGGTCAGTAATTTGTCTCCCAGTTGCCAGGCGCCGCTTAATACGAACGCCACTCCACCGCGTGACGCGAAGGTGGTAAACGTCCGGGTAGCAACGCGCACCTTTGCCTGGCAGCGATCCCGTCGGGTCATGATGTTGAAGTCCATCGACATCTGCCCCTCTGTGAGCACGGCCTTCACCGCCAGATCGCCCGCAAAACGGTAAGGCTGATGATGCTTCAGGGTATGGCAAAACGCCCTGCCCGCATCCAGGGTCACCTCGCCGCCCTCCAGCAGCGTAATCACCCGGTCAACGCCCGGGAACGCGGAAAATTCGCCGTTACTGGCAATGGAGGCAATACTGGCCCGCCAAAAAAAATCCCGCGTCGCAGGAGGGACACAGCAAATCTCACGCGTCTCACCTGCGCCGTTACGCCAGAGACTGACCGGCATTTTACGGATATCAAAGAATTCCATGACCACTCCTGAAGGACGCACCGTGCGCCAGGGCATTTTCACAGACGTATTATCGGCAGCAGTCAGGCCAGACCTTAGGCATGGGACAAAAGAAAAACCGCCGGTCCTGTCCACAGCGTTTTCGCTTTTGTAGACAGGAGCCCGGCGGTCTTAAGAGAGTGAACCGATTATTCGGTTGGTGCAGGCATTTTACCTTCCGGCGCTGCACGTTCTGTCAGACGCTTCTCAAAATTGGCATTAAATTGCTTTTTCTGTTCCGGCGTCAGAATGTTGTAAATCATGTTCTGAGTTTCCATGTGGGCCAGCATGCGCGCTTTGTGCTGCTCGGCCATTTTGTCGATCTGCGCTTCCGCTTTTGCTTTCTCGAAGCTGTCGCTGGCAATGATGTCATGCATTGCGCGGCGCTCTTCCAGCGGAGGACGTTTCATCTGGTCACGCTGGCTTTTCATGATGTCGCGGATCTGCTGTTTCTGCGCATCGGTGAGGTTCAGATCTTTAAACATCATCATCTCATGGTGCATACCCGGCTTGCCTTTATGATGCATCATCATTTTGCCTTCAGTCGGCGCGGCGGTAGTGGTCGCGGTATCTGCGGCGAACGCCATGCTGGTAGCGCCCAGAGCCAGGGTAGAGGCAACAAACAGTGCAGTTAATTTACGCATAATGTCTTTCCTTACTTTCAGTTATTCTTCGGCGCTATGCCGGTTGACGAGATTAACTTTACGGGGTTTATCGTCAATTAGTCAGAGCAACAGTAAAACAATGAAAGTGTAAAAAACAACTTTTCGCCAATTGTGGAGAAATTAAGGAAAAAGCGTGGAGAGATGAAACAAAAATATTCAACAGGATGATTTTAAAGAAATTATGGAGGAGTATAGCGAAGTACCGTTTAATAATAAAGCAATTCTCCAGGAATATTCCGCAAACATTACCAGAGCGCTTTAAACGTGAAGAAATTTATTCTTGATTTCCCCTCCGGTCTACGCGAGGGGAGGCGATCACGACATTTTTTCCAGCATCAACCCGGCCCGCAAACCAAACGCGACCGACGGATTAGGGAATAAAACATATTCCGTGGATTTCTCTACCGCATAGCGCGTCTCACCATCTTCCGCCAGCAGAACGCCCTGACGAAACGGCGTAAAGTTCAGCGTATGGGGCGCCATATGAAGCTGGAAAGCCTCACTGCGGCGCGTGATCTGCTGTACAACCCGATAGCGCACGACGGGCTCCCGGGTGGGTTCCGGGGCAACCCCAGCAAGCAACGCCCGAAGCGCCTGATGCGTAGGGGCAAAACGCGTAAGGTCGTTCTGCCCGAACGGTAGCGCTTTTCCCAGCTCCAGGGTGCAGGAGAGCGCGCCAAAATGCTCGCAGGTGAAGTGGGTAAACGTGCCGCCTGGCGTCTGGTGGAAGACCAGCGCCTCCAGCCCCGCGTCGCCAAGCCAGGTCAGAAACGCGTCATCCCAAGGCTGGTGACGCTGCGGTAAAACGCCAAAACGCACGTGGTACGAGGCGCGAATGGCCGTATGCAGATCGAGGTGCCAGCGCGTTTCCCCCGCCCCGGCAAAAAACGCCGTGACCACCTTCTCCAGCCATTGCGCGCGTGTCGTTTCATCACTCTGTGGAAAGTCCGCCCAGCGACCACCAAACATGCGGTTGATGTCGCTCACCAGATACCGTTTGTTTTGCGCCAGCGCAGGCGGATTTCCCAGTACCACCAGCAGACGGCAGTGCAGCGTGATCTCTGCGCGATACAGCGCGCGCAGCAGAAGATCGACAATCTCCACGGGCGCGGTTTCGTTTCCGTGAATGCCGGAAGAAAGCAGCAGCGACAGGTTATATTCCCCCGTCGGCGTCAGTTCAAGCACGCCCGGCCCTCGCCATCGCCAGTGGAACGAGGGGCCTTCCCCCTCGTGCCGCGCCGGTGTCTCTTCAGCCAGCGTCAGCGCCAGTAAGTTTTCCATATCGTCTCCTTAGCGCTGGAACGGATAAACCGATCCCAGTTGCAGGATGGTCGATAAAGCATCCAGCGCCTCGCGGCCTTCGCGCAGCAACTGCGGATCAACCAGATCGGCCTGAACCAGACGGTCACGATAATAGCGATCCACCCAGTCGTTAAGGGTGTTGAACAGCGTGTCGTTTATCATCACCGCCGGATTCACGGCCTGCATTTCCTCCGGCGTTAACACCACGCGCAGGCGTAAACAGGCAGGCCCCCCACCGTTGGCCATACTTTCCCGCAGATCAAACACACGCAGTTCATCAATCGGGTTATCCGCCTGCACCAGTTCACTGAGATAGCGCCAGACGCCCTGATGCTCCCTGGACTCCTGCGGCAGTACCAGCATCATGCTGCCGTCCTCCCGGCTCAGCAGCTGGCTGTTGAACAGATACGTTTCGACCGCATCCTGCACGCTCACCGCCTGCGTGGGGACCTGAACTGGCATAAAGCCCGGCACCCGCTCACGCAGCGTGGCCAGCAACTTTTCCTGATGGGCAAACGCCTGCTCGTGGCAGAACAGCACCTGACGGTTGGAAACGGCAATCACGTCGTTATGAAACACGCCCTGGTCGATCACCTGCGGATTTTGCTGGGCAAAAATGACCTGAGAAGGATTAACCTGGTTAAGCCGTGCAACCGCCTGGCTTGCGGCTAAGGTTTGTCTCGCCGGATAACGAACCGGCGCGGCATGACCGCCCTCTTCCCGCCCGTAAACAAACAGCTGTAAACCCGGCTCACCATAGTCGCCGCCCAGACGATTGTGGTTGGCCGCCCCTTCGTCGCCAAACATCGCGACCTGCGGCAGCGCCGAATGCACCTCGAAATGCGCGTCATGATTAAAAATGGCGCGCAGCACGTGTCCGGTGGTTTCCGCTTCGCTGGCGCGGTGGAATTTGTTGTTCAGGTTAGCGACGGTCAGATGCACTTTGCCATCCAGCGTATCTGCCGACGGCGCGACGGTGGCGGCGTTCGCGACCCACATCGAGGAGGCTGAACTGGCCGCGGAAAGCAGGTGTGGCGTCTGCGTGCCTGCTTTTTCCACCACCTGTTCATCCGTGCCACTGAAACCCAGCTGGCGCAGCACGGCCACGTTCGGGCGCTCCTGCGGCGGGATCACCGCCTGCGGGAAACCGGCATCGGACAGCGCCTTCATTTTTAATAGCCCCTGCTTCGCCGCCAGCTTCGGGTTCGAGACCTGGAAACGGTGCTTCGTCGAGGCTTCATTGCCGAACGACAGCCCGGCATAGTGGTGCGTCAGCCCCACCAGCCCGTCAAAGTTAACTTCACGCGCTTTCATGGGCGTCACCCTCTGTAAAGTCCAGCCCCGGATTCAGCGTCTCCGGCAGCGTCAGCGCCGGGGTTTCCAGGCTTGCCATCGGCCACGCGCAATAATCGGCGGCATACCAGGCGCTGGCGCGATGGTTGCCCGACGCCCCTACGCCACCAAACGGCGCGGTGCTCGCCGCGCCGGTCAGCGGTTTGTTCCAGTTCACGATCCCGGCGCGCGCTTCCAGCAGCAGCTGTTCGAATTTCTCGCGATGCGGCGATATCAGGCCGCTCGACAGGCCGTAGCGGGTGTTGTTGGCCATCGCGATCGCCGACTCAAAATCGTCATAGCGCCAGACGCACAGCAGCGGGCCAAAGACCTCTTCATCCGGCACGTTGCTCGTCGCACTCATCTCAATAATCCCCGGCGTCAGCAGCGACGTGCCCGGCATTACCTGTTTCGGCTCCAGCAGGGTTTTCGCCCCGCGCGCCACGTGCCCCTGCCAGGCTGTCAGCACGTTCAGCGCCGCCTGCCCGGAGATCAGCCCGCCGATAAACGGCTGCGGCTCGGCATCCCATTTCGCGGGAACCAGACGCGCACTTACCTCCACCAGACGCTTCAGGAACGCATCCCCCTGCGCGCCGCGCTTAACCAGCAGGCGGCGGGCGCAGGTGCAGCGCTGTCCGGCGGTAATGAACGCCGACTGAATGGTCAGATGGACCGCGGCATCGATATTATCCGGATCTTCCACAATCAGCGGGTTGTTACCGCCCATCTCGAGTGCCAGAATTTTTTCCGGCTGTCCCGCCAGCTGGCGATGCAGCTGATAGCCCGTACCGGCACTTCCGGTGAACAGCAGGCCGTCAATGTCGCTCAGCGCACTCAGCGCCTGACCGGTTTCACGCCCGCCCTGCACCAGATTCAGCACACCCGGCGGCAGCCCCGCCTGCTCCCAGAGTTTGACCACTGCTTCGCCGGTTAAGGGGGTTAACTCACTCGGCTTGAAGATGACGGTATTCCCCGCCAGCAGCGCAGGCACAATGTGCCCGTTCGGCAGATGTCCGGGGAAGTTATACGGGCCAAACACCGCCAGCACCCCGTGCGGACGGTGGCGCAGCGTGGCGGCGCCGTCGGGCATCTCGGTATGCTGCTCACCGGTGCGGGTATGGTATGCCTTCACCGATATCGCGATTTTGTTGATCATCGCCGTGACTTCGGTTGTCGCCTCCCAGCGCGGCTTGCTGGTTTCGCAGGCAATAATGCGGGTCAGCTCGGCTTTATTGGCCTCCAGCAACGCAGCAAATTTCTCAACCAGCGCCTGGCGCTCGGAGAATGGCCGTTTCGCCCATGCCGGAAACGCGCGGCGTGCAGCCTGGCAGGCCCGCTCCACCTGCCCGGCGCTGGCGTCGTTCCCCGACCAGAGCACTTCCTGGCCGACCGGATTGGTTTTTGTCCGCGCGTCACCTTCGCCCGTTACCCAGTCGCCGTTAATCCATAAAGTCATGCTGTTTTCTCCTCAGGGCAGAGTCGCACCAGGCGAACCGTGTCGCCAGCGTTACATTTCAGGGCATCCAGTTGCGCAGCCGTCAGCACCAGACGCTCGCAGGTTGGGTTGGTTCGCACCAGCATGGCGCGGAAGTTGGTGTAATTCTCGTTCGAGACCAGGCAGGCTGGCCACTCGCCCGGCGCAGGCTGGCCTTCGGAAACCTCAACCAGGCGGCTTTTACGGATGGCGCGCACGCGGTCAATGTCGCATTCCAGCGTCGGTCCGCCGTCGAAGATGTCGACGTAGTTACGGTAGCGAAATCCCTCTTTCTCAAGCACCGCCCGGGCCGGGGCGGTTTGCGGGTGAACTTCGCCGATCACCGCCTGCGCTTCCGGGGTTAAGAAATGGGTATAAATCGGATGCTTCGGCATCAGCTCGGCGATAAACGCCTTCTGCCCGGTACCGCACAGGTAATCCGCCCGGCTGAATTCCATGGAGAAGAAGCGTTCGCCCAGACTCTCCCAGAACGGCGAGTAGCCCGTCTCATCAATCACGCCGCGCATCTCGGCGACCACTTTTTCGTTGAAGCGGTCGCGAAAGGCGGCCATAAACATAAAGCGCGATTTGGAGAGCAGATAACCATTCCCCTCTTTGCGCCAGTCCGGATCGAGGAACAGGGTGCAGAGTTCGCTGGCGCCGGTATGGTCATTACAGAGGAAGAGCGTCGGCAGCGCGTTGTAAACGTTCAGCTCTTTCGAGGCGTGGACCATCGTGCCGACGCGGTAGTTGTACCACGGATCGTTAAGCCCGACGGCCACCTCGATAGCGCAAATCCCCGCCACGGTTCCCGTGTCGGTATCTTCCAGCACGAACACATAGCCCTGTTCGCTCTTTGGCAACGTCCCCTGCCAGGTTTGCAGGGCGCGCTCAATGCGCGCCGACAGCGTTTTTTCATCGGCAGGCAGCGAGGTCAGCCCGCCCCCTGTCTTACCGGCAAGCTGCATAAGCCCGGCGAGATCGCCGTGCGCAACGGGACGGATGACCATCATGATGACACCCCGGCCTTCACCTGTTCGCAGGCCAGCGCAAAACGATCTAACCCGGTTCTGACCTCTTCCTCGCTGACGATCAGCGCAGGGGCAAACCGCACCACGTTAGCACCCGCAATCAGCACCATCACGCCCTGTTTCGCCGCTTCCTGTGAAATCAGCTTCGCTTTGCCAACAAACTCAGGGGCAAGTTCACAGCCAATCAACAGCCCCAGACCGCGGATCTCTTTGAACAGGCCGGTTTTGCTGTTAATGGCCGTGAGGCGTTCAACGAACCACTGGTGACGCTGCTTCACGCCGTTCAGCACCTCAGGGGTGTTAATAATATCCAGCACCTGTCCGGCGACAGCGGTTGCCAGCGGGTTACCGCCGTAAGTGGTGCCATGGGTGCCCACGGTCATCACGCTGGCGAATTTTTCGGTGGTCAGCATCGCTCCCACCGGGAAACCGCCGCCGAGCGCTTTGGCTGTTGAAAGCACATCCGGGGTCACGCCATAGTGCATGTAGGCATACAGCTCACCCGTACGGCCTACGCCGGTCTGGACTTCGTCAAAAATCAGGACCGCATTATGCCGATCGCATAGCTCGCGCAGCCCTTGCAGGAACGCGTTGTCGGCGGGCATGACGCCACCTTCACCCTGCATCGGCTCCACGATCACCGCACAGGTGGTGTCGTCAATCAGCTCTCTGGCAGAGTGTAAATCGTTATACACCGCGTGACGGATATCCGGCGGCAGCGGCGCAAAATCCTGTGAATAGGAGGGCTGCCCCCCCGCACTGACGGTAAACAGCGTGCGGCCATGGAAGGCATTTTTAAAGGCGACGATGCCGCTCTTATGCGCGCCGAATTTATCATGTGCATATTTGCGCGCCAGCTTCAGCGCCGCTTCGTTGGCTTCCGCGCCGGAGTTACAGAAAAAGACTTTTTCTGCGAAAGTGGCGTCAATCAGCTTCTTCGCCAGACGCAGCGCCGGTTCGTTGGTATACCCGTTGCCGGTATGCCAGAATTTCGCCGCCTGGTCATTCAGCGCCTGCCGCAGCGCCGGGTTCGCATGTCCCAGCGCATTCACCGCAATCCCACCCGCAAAGTCGATGTACTCTTTGCCCTGCTGATCCCACAGGCGAGAGCCTTCCCCACGTACCGGAATAAAAGCCGCCGGAGCGTATACCGGCATCATCCATTCATCGAAATTTTCACGCGTAACTGACAGAGACATAGCGACCTCACCCGGTAAATAAAAGGTTGTTTAAATGTTAAATAATTGAGTGTTTGCACTGTGAATGTAGATTGCAGTGTTCGTGCCAGCCAGCGATAAAAATGCATAAACGGGTTGGGGTAACAGAATATCAATGAGTTACAATATGGAGTTATTCACTGTTAATGCATAAATAGTGAATATTTTTACGACAAGCGGCGCTTTGCCGCATGAAAACAAGAAAGAGTATGCAGAGGCCAAATATAATTCTGGAATTGTGATCGCTCGCGAAATTTATCGGCCCTTTAAGCCCTGCTGGAGGGCAACGCGCGTCGAAATGGTGCAAATTTTGCACCGTTGGCATTATCTGTCGCAGTAATTGGGCGAAGCGGATAACAGACGACGTAAATTCTGCTACCATCCTTGCACTATTCACCTTGCATTGGCAGCGACTATGAAATTTGTCTCTTTTAATATCAACGGCCTGCGTGCCCGCCCTCACCAGCTTGAAGCGATTGTTGAGCAACATCAGCCCGATGTGATCGGCTTGCAGGAGACAAAAGTTCACGACGATATGTTCCCGCTCGAAGAGGTAGCGAAGCTGGGCTATAACGTCTTTTACCACGGTCAGAAAGGCCACTACGGCGTTGCGCTGCTGACCAAAGATACCCCGGTGTCGGTGCGTCGTGGCTTCCCGGGTGACGATGAAGAGGCGCAGCGCCGCATCATCATGGCAGAAATTCCTTCCGCACTCGGCAATGTGACCGTCATTAACGGCTATTTCCCGCAGGGTGAAAGCCGCGATCATGAAACCAAATTCCCGGCCAAAGCGAAGTTTTATCAGGATCTGCAAAACTACCTGACAACCGAACTCAAAAAGGATAATCCGGTGCTGATCATGGGTGACATGAACATCAGCCCGACAGATCTGGATATCGGTATCGGCGAAGAGAACCGCAAGCGCTGGCTGCGCACCGGCAAATGCTCTTTCCTGCCGGAGGAGCGCGAGTGGATGGAGCGCCTGCTGGGTTGGGGGCTGGTGGATACCTTCCGCACGGCGAACCCCGAGACGCAGGATCGCTTCTCATGGTTTGACTACCGCTCTAAAGGCTTCGATGACAACCGGGGCCTGCGTATCGACCTGCTGCTGGCAAGTGCCCCGCTGGCCGAACGCTGCATCGAAACCGGGATTGACTATGACATCCGCAGCATGGAAAAACCGTCCGACCATGCGCCGGTATGGGCAACGTTCAAGCTGTAATCGTCAGTGAATATTAAAAAAATCAGTTTCCTGTGCGCCCTTCTGGGCGCATTTGTTTTGATCGTTGTTTTGCTTCCACCGGGCACGCTTTCCCTCGACACGTTAAAAATCCACCAGCGGATGTTGCTTGCCCGGGTCGAACAGGCTCCCCTTCAGAGTGCGCTGCTCTATTTTGTGGTTTACGTTCTGGTCTCCGCGCTGTCGATACCCGGGGCCGCGCTTCTGACGCTGCTCGGCGGAGCGCTTTTCAGCCTGTGGGAGGCGACACTGCTGGTGTCATTTGCCTCGACGCTCGGCGCCACGCTTGCCATGCTCGTCAGCCGTTACCTGCTGCGCGACTGGGTGCAACGGCGCTTTGCTGCACAGATGAATACGATCGATGCGGGAATGGATCGCGACGGCGCGCGCTACCTTTTTGCCCTGCGCCTGATGCCGTTGTTCCCGTTCTTTCTGGTCAATCTGCTGATGGGGCTAACCCGTCTCAGGGTGCGTCACTACTGGTGGGTCAGCCAGCTTGCGATGCTACCCGCTACCGTCATCTATCTGAACGCCGGACGCGAACTGGGGAAACTCACCTCGCTGCGCGATATTCTGTCGCCGGGAGTGCTGTTCGCCTTTACACTATTAGGGTTATTGCCACTGGCCACTCGCTGGCTGTTTTCCCGTAACATCCCTTCGATTAAAAAGTGAGGCATTATGCGCCGGGTGCGTTTTTGCGCGTTCTGACGAGTCTGCTGCTGGCCACGTCTGCCTTCGCCGCAGAGAGCTGGCAATCCCTTCAGCAACAGGCCAACGGGCAGACCGTCTGGTTTAACGCCTGGGGCGGCGATGAGGCCGTTAACCGCTACCTCGACTGGGTAAGCGGCGAAATGAAAACGCACTACGCCATTAACCTGAAGATCGTACACCTGGCCGATGCCGCCGACGCGGTGAAGCGGATCCAGACGGAGAAGGCCGCAGGACGTAGCAGTAACGGATCGGTGGATCTGCTCTGGGTGAACGGGGAAAACTTTCGCACGCTGAAAGAGGCCAACCTGCTGCTCACCGGCTGGGCGCAAACCCTGCCCAACTGGCATTACGTCGATACCCGTAAACCGGTAACGGAAGATTTTGCCATCCCGACCGATGGGGCGGAATCCCCGTGGGGTGGCGCGCAGTTAACCTTTATCGCCCGGAAAACGAGCATGCCGACACCACCGGCAGATCCCCATGCGCTGCTGGTTTACGCTCAACAGCACCCTGGCAAAGTGAGCTATCCGCGACCACCGGATTTTACCGGCACCGCGTTTCTTGAGCAGCTGCTGCTGGCGCTGACCGCCCATCCGGAGGCGTTAAAAAAAGCGCCGGACAGTACCTTTGCACAGGTCACCGCGCCGCTGTGGGACTATCTTGATACCCTGCATCCCCTGCTGTGGCGCGAAGGGAACGATTTTCCTCCGTCGCCTGCGCGCATGGATACACTGCTGGCCAGCGGCAGCCTGAACCTGTCGCTCACCTTTAACCCCGCCCATGCGATGCAAAAGGTGGCGAACGGTGAACTGCCTGCCGACAGCTACAGTTTCGGCTTTCTCAAAGGCATGATCGGCAACGTCCATTTTGTCGCTATCCCGGCAAATACCCGCGCGAGCGCAGGCGCGAAGGTGGTGGCGAATTTCCTGCTGTCACCGCAGGCGCAGATCCGCAAAGCCGATCCTGCCGTCTGGGGTGACCCGAGCGTGCTGGATGGTGCAAAACTGCCCGCGAAAGCGGCAAAACAGCTGCGCGCCTTTACCCCCTCAGGCACACCAGATGTGCTGCCCGAACCGCACGCCGCCTGGGTTAACGCTCTGGAGCAGGAATGGCTTCGCCGCTACGGTACCCGCTAAGCGGCCTGGTATGGGCGGCAATGGTGGTCATCTATCTGCCACTGCTTCCCGCCAGCGGCATGCTGCTGGCCCCGGCGTTTTCTCTCGTCAACTGGGCGTCGCTGTTTGCCGACCCACAGCTGCCGCAGGCGCTGGCCGCCACGCTGGTGTCAACGCTCATCGCGACGCTTGGCTCACTGTTTATCGCCCTGAGCCTGCTTGCGCTTCTCTGGCCGGGTGAAGGCTGGCAGCGCCTGAGCACCCGTCTGCCGTGGCTGTTAGCGGTGCCGCATGTCGCCTTCGCCACCAGCGCGCTGCTGCTCTTTGCGGAAGGGGGACAGTTTTACCGGATCTGTACAGTCTGCTCGCCGCAGCTTGACCGTTACGGTATCGGGCTTGGCCTGACGCTTGCGGTCAAAGAGAGCGCGTTCGTTTTGTGGGCGATCTACGCCGCGCTGCCTGAAAAGCGCCTCGCACAGCAGAAAATCGTCCTGCATACCTTCGGCTACGGACGAATGCAGGCGCTCTGCTGGCTCATCCTCCCGGCAATCGCCCCCGCGCTGGGCGCCGTGATGCTGGCGGTGCTCGCCTGGTCGCTTTCCGTGGTGGATGTGGCGATCGTGCTCGGGCCGGGCAACCCGCCTACGCTGGCGGTGCTGGCCTGGCAGTGGCTCACCCAGGGCGACGCGCAGCAGCAAATAAAGGGAACATTGCTGTGTCTGGTGTTGCTCCTGCTGCTGGTCGCGCTTGCCGCGGTGGGATACGGCCTCTGGACGGCATGGCGGCGCGCCCGGCCTGACATCGCCGGGGTTCGTCGCGCTTCGAATACCGCGTTGCCCGCACGGACGCTGGGCGGGTTACTGCCGCTGTGCGGCCTGCTCTGTTCGCTGGTTCTGCTGATGCTGGCACGCCGGAACGACATCGGCCCCGTCAGCGACAGCCTTTCACTGGGACTGCTGTCCAGCCTGACAGCGCTGGCCATCCTCATGCTCTGGCTTGAGTGGGGTCCCCAGCGCGGCGCGGTGTGGATCTGGCTGCCGCTTGCCCTTCCGGCGCTCCCCCTCGTCTCCGGGCAGTATGCCGTGGCGCTGTGGCTGGGCATCGATGGCCAGTACGCTGCGGTGCTCTGGAGCCATATGCTCTGGGTTCTCCCGTGGATGCTCCTGGTGTTGCAACCGGCCTGGCGCAGGCTCGATCCCCGGCTTATCCTCACCGCCAGAACGCTGGGCTGGCGACAGGCGAAAATATTCTGGCTGGTGAAATGCCCGCTGATGATTCGTCCGGTCCTGCTGGCCTTTGCCACCGGCTTTTCCGTGAGCATGGCCCAGTACATGCCCACCCTCTGGCTGGGGGCGGGACGTTTCACCACCCTGACGACGGAGGCGGTCGCCCTCAGCAGCGGCGGCAGCATTCCGATCCTCGCCAGCCGGGCGCTGGGTCTGTTGCTGTTGACCAGCAGCGTATTTGCCCTCGCCGCGCTGCTCTCCCGGCTCATGGGCCGTCACAGACAAGGATTACGGTAATGCTGAACGTGAAAAATCTCACCATTGCGCCGCTCTTACGTGAGGTCAACTTCCGCGTCCCGGCGGGGGAGATTGTCACGCTGATGGGTCCTTCCGGGAGTGGGAAATCGACCCTGTTTGCCTGGATGGTGGGGGCGTTATCCGCTGATTTTAAGGCGCACGGCGAGCTGTGGCTGAACGATCGTCGCTGCGACAGGCTCCCCGTGGAAACGCGCGGGATCGGCATTCTGTTTCAGGATGCCCTGCTGTTTGACGCCTTCAGCGTGGGGCAAAACCTGATGCTGGCGCTGCCATCGCACCTTACCGGGCGCGCGCGGCGCGACGCGGCAGAGCAGGCACTCGAAACTGCCGGGCTGGCAAACCACTACGCCAGCGATCCGGCGACCCTTTCCGGCGGCGAGCGCGCCCGGGTGAGCCTGTTGCGCGCCCTCCTCGCCCAGCCGCAGGCATTACTCCTCGACGAGCCGTTTAGCCGCCTTGATAAAGCGCTGCGTACCTCATTTCGGGCCTGGGTTTTCGAGACTATCCGTGAGCGTAATATTCCGGTGGTACTGGTCACGCATGATGAGGAAGATATTCCGCCCGGCGGGGAGGTGATTGAGATTTCTCGCTGGCAATAATGTGCTAACGCAATGTTTTTGGCTTCAGGAGAGACGACAATGCCATCCTCTTTTAATGACGTCAGGTTTTTCGATGAAACGTGTTTCTCAACTGACCGCGCTGGCCCTGATCTGCGGCCTCGCCTCACTCTCCTCCATGGCGGCTGATATGCCCCACTCCCTCACGCTGGCCCAGCTCCAGGCGCAAAACGGCGCGGTAATTGATACGCGCATCAGTGCGTTTTATAACGGCTGGCCGCAGACCCTGAGCGGAACCTCCGGGCATGAACCCGCCGCGCTTAATCTCTCTGCCCGCTGGCTTGGGGCAATGAGCGATGAACAGCTCAGCGGCTGGGCAAAACAGCATCGGCTGACACCCGACATGCCGGTTGCACTCTATGGCAACGATGCTGACAACCAGACCGTCAAAACGCGGCTGGAGAAAGCGGGCTTTACCCACGTTTCCACCCTGAGCGATGCCCTGCAACAATCCGACCGTCTGCAACGTCTGGCGCATTTCGAACAGCTGGTTTATCCGCAGTGGATCCGCCAGTTGCAGCAGGGCAAACCGGTTACCGCCGCACCAGCCGGGGAGTGGAAGGTGATCGAGGCGGGCTGGGGTGCGCCGAAGCTTTATCTCCTGAGCCACATTCCCGGCGCGGGCTACATCGACACCAACGACGTGGAAAGTGAACCACTGTGGAATAAGGTCTCTGACGAAAAGCTGAAAGCGATGCTGGTGAAGCACGGGATCCGCCACGATACCACCGTCATTCTGTACGGTCGCGACGTGTATGCCGCCGCGCGCGTGGCGCAGATCATGCTCTACGCGGGCGTGAAGGATGTGCGAATTCTTGATGGCGGCTGGAAGGCGTGGTCCGACGCAAACCTCCCCGTTGAACGCGGTACGCCTGCAAACGTGAAGCCAGCCCCTGATTTTGGCGCGCCGATCCCGGGACAACCACAGCTGATGGTGGATATGGAGCAGGCCCGGGGAATGCTGCACCGTCAGGATGCGTCGCTGGTGAGTATTCGTTCCTGGCCAGAGTTTATCGGTGAAACCAGCGGCTACAGCTATATCAAGCCAAAAGGTGAAATTGCCGGGGCGCGCTGGGGCCATGCGGGCAGCGACGCGACTCACATGGAAGATTTCCACAATCCGGACGGCACCATGCGCAGCGCCGACGACATCGCTGCCATGTGGGAAACGTGGAATGTCCTGCCGGAGCAGCACGTTGCCTTTTACTGTGGTACCGGCTGGCGGGCGTCTGAAGCCTTTATGTACGCCCGCGCCATGGGCTGGCAGAACGTTGCCGTCTACGACGGCGGCTGGTACGAATGGAGCAGTCACCCGCACAACCCGGTCTCCACCGGCGAGCGCGGACCGGAGAGCACACGCTAGCGGGGGAGTGACTTCAGCGTGATATAACCGCTCCAGATGCGCGTTGTGGTGGTCAGCCAGCACAGCGCGCCAAACGCCCAGGCGAACAGCGCGAAATGCGCCGGAAACAGGCAGCACAGCACAAACAGCGCGATCGTCTCCGTTCCTTCCGTTAATCCTCCAATGTAATAAAGCGACTTGTGCGCATAGCCGGGGTTGTCGATATCATGCTTCCCCGCCAGCGCGGCAAAGGCCAGAAAGCTGCTGCCCGTCCCCATAAACGCGAACAGCAGCCAGGCGGCGGCTATCGCATTGTCAGCCGGTGCAGCAAGCGCAAAGCCAAACGGCACCAGGGCGTAGAACAGAAAGTCGAGGGCGATATCAAGGAACCCTCCCGCATCCGTCATGCCACGGCGACGCGCCAGCGCACCGTCCAGCCCGTCCAGCAACCGGTTCAGCACAATGGCGACCAGCGCCGCCGGATACCAGCCCAGCGCCAGAAACGGTAACGCCAGCACGCCAATCGCAAACCCACCGAGCGTTAATCCATCGGGCGTGATAAAGGGTTTATCCAGCGCGGCGGCCAGCTGATTTAACCCGGGCTTCAGCCGGGGGTGCAGATGTTTATCCAGCATGCGGTTTACCTTTAAACGTGGCGCACAGCCCCTGCTCCGGGATATCCAGCGCGGCGTTAAAGCGGGCGGAAAGATTCTGAAAGGCAATCAGGGCCGTCATTTCGGTGATGGTCTCTTCCGTAAAGTGGCGCTTCAGCTGGCTTTTGATATTTTCATTCCACCTGCGGCGGCGTGGCGGTGACCGCTTCGGCAAAGGCCAGCGCCGCCCGCTCCTCCTCGCTGAACAGGGTGGAATGTTGCCAGTCGCTAACGGCCTGCACTTTATCCAGCGCCCCACTCCGCTCCGCCAGACGCAGGCTGTTGGCATCGATACAAAATGCACAGTGACAGATCTGCGAGACCCGCGTCATCAGCAGCGAACGCAAAACCGGCGTCAAACGCGCCTTGCGCCGCTCAAGATAGCCGACAAAAAGCGCCACCAGCCAGAAAAGACGCGGCATACGCCCCCACCAGCGGGTGGGGTTAAGCACCGCGCCAAAGTGTTTTTTCTGCATGGCGGCGATGGGGCTAAGACTGACGGGAAGGGTTTTCATGGGCGCAACCCAGGCGGATGTCTCTTTCACCTGATTCTCCTGATGACTGGACTCTTGGAAAGGGCACGATAATATGTCGGTTTTCGCTATTAATTATTGACGAACATGCTGAAAACACTCGATGTGGTTGCGGCCATCCTTGAAAAAGAGGGCAAGATTTTACTGGCGCAGCGTCCCGAACATGCCGATCAGCCAGGAATGTGGGAATTTGCGGGCGGTAAGGTTGAAGCCGGTGAGACCCAGCCGGAAGCGCTGATCCGCGAACTGCGTGAAGAACTCGGCATTGAGGCCGTGCCCGCGCAGTATGTGGCAAGCCACCAGCGGGAGGTGTCGCAGCGGCTGATTCACCTCCACGCCTGGCATGTGCCTGAGTTTAGCGGTGAGCTGAAGGCGCATTATCACTCGGCGCTGGTATGGTGCACGCCAGAAGAGGCGTTCACGTATGATTTAGCCCCGGCGGATATACCGTTGCTGGACGCGTTTATTCTTTTACGCGACGCCAGACCAGCGGGTTCGTACTGAGGGTGCGCTCATCACGCTGGCACTGCAACAGCACGCCATCCGCCCTGACCACCGCCCCTTCTGAATAGTTTTGATCCTGATAGATACAGCACTGATTACACGGCTGAGCGCGCTGGCCACCGGCGCTAAAGACCTCTGGCGGCACGTTCACCTCGACATCCGGGCGGATGCGGTCAGCCAGCGCCCCGGCGGATAACATCAGACATAACGCGGCCATTGCGTAACGGTTCATAGACTTTATTTCCTTTGCATCGTTTATATCTATAACGGTCGATTCGGACGGGATCTTTAATTTATCTCGTCATCGCTTTTGGTTATGACGTGCGCCCTGTCATTAATTTCCCTTTCGGCATAAATTTCTGCTTGCCTCTCAAAGCGGTACGGGTGGTATAGTCAAAAAAACGACACAAAACATCTACGCCACACGCATACATTATTATAAGAGGTTCTTATATCTATGGATCAGACACGCTCTCTGGAAAGCTTTCTTGCCCATGTTCAGCAGCGCGACCCGCACCAAAGCGAGTTTGCCCAGGCCGTTCGTGAAGTCATGACCACCCTGTGGCCCTTCCTTGAGGAAAATCCGCGTTACCGTCAGATGGCACTGCTTGAACGTCTGGTGGAGCCGGAGCGCGTCATCCAGTTCCGCGTGGCATGGGTGGACGATCGCAATCAGGTGCAGGTCAACCGCGCGTGGCGCGTGCAGTTTAACTCCGCCATCGGGCCGTTTAAGGGCGGGATGCGCTTCCATCCGTCAGTAAACCTGTCGATTCTGAAATTCCTCGGCTTCGAGCAGACCTTTAAAAATGCGCTCACTACCCTGCCAATGGGCGGCGGTAAAGGCGGGAGTGATTTCGATCCGAAAGGCAAAAGCGAAGGCGAAGTGATGCGCTTCTGCCAGGCGCTGGTCACTGAGCTTTATCGCCACCTTGGGCCGGACACCGACGTTCCTGCCGGGGATATCGGCGTGGGTGGGCGTGAAGTGGGCTTTATGGCCGGGATGATGAAAAAACTCTCCAACAACAGCGCCTGCGTCTTTACCGGCAAAGGCCTGTCGTTTGGCGGCAGCCTGATTCGCCCGGAAGCGACGGGTTACGGTCTGGTCTATTTCACCGAAGCGATGCTCAAGCGTCACGGGCTGAGCTTTGAGGGGATGCGCGTGGCGGTCTCCGGCTCCGGCAACGTGGCGCAGTACGCGATCGAAAAAGCGATGGCGTTTGGTGCGCGCGTGGTGACCGCCTCCGACTCCAGCGGTACCGTGGTGGATGAAGCTGGCTTTACGGCTGAAAAACTGGCGCGTCTGTGCGAAATCAAAGCCAGCCGTGACGGTCGGGTCGCGGATTATGCCCGTGAATTTGGCCTGACCTATCTGGAAGGTAAACAGCCGTGGGGCGTTCCGGTGGATATCGCCCTGCCGTGCGCGACGCAAAACGAACTGGACGTGGACGCTGCCCGGACGCTGATTAGCAATGGCGTGAAAGCGGTAGCGGAAGGGGCAAATATGCCCACCACCATTGAAGCGACCGATCTGTTCCTGGAAGCAGGCGTGCTGTTTGCACCAGGCAAAGCGGCCAATGCTGGCGGCGTGGCAACATCCGGTCTGGAAATGGCGCAAAATGCCGCGAGAATGGGCTGGAAGGCAGAGAAAGTGGATGCCCGTCTGCACCACATCATGCTCGATATTCATCACGCCTGCGTGGAGTACGGCGGCGAGGCGTCTCAGACCAACTACGTGCGCGGGGCGAATATCGCCGGGTTCGTGAAGGTGGCAGATGCGATGATCGGGCAGGGTGTGATTTAACCGCGATTCGCCCGGCGATATGTTTCGCCGGGCTATAAACGTACCACTATTCCGGCCAGCAGTAGCGCGCCACTTCCGGTAACCAGCAGTGAAACAACGCTGTGTCTGCGCATTATGCCGCATAACATCCCCAGCCCCACAGCCAGCAACACGACAGCACTCACCATATGCAGCGGTTCACCGAAGCGTAGCCAGTGACGCAGACAGAGCAGCGCCGGAACCAGCGTCGCCCATCCGGTACGACGCCACGCCAACAGCGTTCGCTCTGGCTGGAAACCTGAATCGCGGTTCACGGCACCCCCTGCCACAGCAATACCGCAAGCAGCAATCCTGACAACAGGATAAAGCCACCCAGCAGAAGCAACACGCGCGTATAGGGGAGATCGCTTCCCAGACGCATCGCATATTCATTGTGACGCCAGCGCCGCCAGGCAATGATCCCCAGCGCGGATGCGACGCTCAGCAGCAGCGCGGAAAGGAGCATGCGCAACCCTACGGAGGAAAGCTGTGGTGAAAATTGTTCTATTCCTACCGCCCCCGCCATCAGCGCCAGCGCGGTGCGGATCCACGCCAGGAAGGTGCGCTCATTCGCCAGCGTAAAACGGTAGTCTGGCGTTTTGCCCGCCAGCCACCATTTACCGCGCGGGCGTGGAGGAAAAGACGAATTATTCTCCTGAAGACTCACGTTTGATTCTTTCCTTAATCAACAGTTCTTTTATGGAAAGGCCGGTTGACGCACTGTCGCGCAGATTATGCCGGGTGATTTCGGTGCAAAGGAATTCGATAATAAAAAGCTGAGAAAGTCGTGTGGCGATAGAATCCCCCTGAAACGGCCCTGCGCTGCCGCAGGTTAGCAGCCAGTTATCGGCAAGCTCCGTCAGCGGCGACTGGAGGTTATGGGTGATCGCCAGGCAATGCGCCCCGGCCTTACGCGCCAGCCGGAAAGCGTTGACCACCTCTGGCGTTTCGCCCGAGTGTGAAAAGGCTACGACCAGATCTTCCGGCTTAAGATTGGCGAGCTTCAGGGTCATCGTAAAACGATCGGTGTAAGCCTCTGAGTCAATGCCCTGGCGGTTCATTTTGTCCCGGGCTTCCATGGCTGACAGACCGGATGCGCCGAAACCCACAAACAACACCCGGCTGGCCGTCAGAAAACGATCAACGACCGGATGCACGACCTTCATATCCAGCAGACCGATGGTTTCTTTGACTGTCGTCTCCAGCGTTAGCGCAATTTTCTGCGCCACCTCATTTCGTGAATCATCCAGGAAAATGTCCGGCGAGACAGGCAACGGCTGCTCACTCTCCTCAAGCAGTTCACGCTTCAGCGCCGCCTTGAGATCGAGCAGGCCGCCATAGCCAATCCTTTTGCAAAAACGCACGATCGTTGCCTCACTGACCTGAATCGCCTCCGCCAGCCGACTTACTGGCATCTGTGCCACCTGAGCCGGTTGCTCCAGAATAAACCCGGCGATACGGCGATCGGTCTCACTTAAGCCACCCAAAATATTGCTGATATAGACCCGCACGTTTTCCCGATTCACGCTCATGGCGACGTTTCGCTCCTTTTGCGATAAAGACTGCCCGTATTCTGGCAATCCCCCGCTCATGCGTCCACCGTAAAGCGCAACCGGACCGTAAAAGTCTGGCTTTCTCCCGCGGTCAGATGCCGCATACCGCGTTTATTCCTCGTCTGTCCGTCGGCATCCGGGGCATCGGTGGTGCCCGCTAACGGCTCAATGCAGAGTAAATCGGCCCCCGGCACGCCCCACAGGGCCAGCCAGGGCTGTTCGCCCGTCTCCAGCGTTAAGGCGAGCGTACCGTCGGGGGCGCGAACGTGGATCACCCGGTGCTGACATTCGCCGAAATAGACAGCCCCCGCAGCGAAGCATGCCCTCGCTAGCGCAAAGCGTGTGGTATCCCGCTGTTGTCCGCCAGTATTTAGCGTGCGATCGCAGGTAAAGAACGGTCCGCTTACCGCAGCGCTAAATTCCACCCACCAGCCGGGGCGGGAGGCAATGGCCAGGGCAAAACCAGGATGCCAGCCAGCCGAGTAAGGCAACGTTCGGCTGTCGTCATTAAAGACCGTCTGTCGAAAAGTCAGTCCACCGCCGTCGAGAGAGAGTGTCTGCCGCACCCGCCAACGGCGCGGCCATTGTTTCAGCGTCTGCGCCGTGGAGCAGGCTTCCAGCGTCAGCGTATCCGACGTCTGCTCCACGCAATAGAACGTTTGCTCGCGCAGAAAACCATGTGCCGGGAGCGGCCAGAATTCGCCGTCCAGCCACAGCCCGTCGTGTATGAGTCTCCCGACCACCGGAAATAACGGCGTGGCCGTATGGTTCCAGACCGCCGCCTGCGGTTGCCATAGCCGCTCAGTACGCGTTTGTTTATGCCAAAGACTGACCAGCTCACCGCCTGTGGCCTGCACCGTTGCCGTGTAACGTTGGTTTTCAAGTGTCCACATGCCGTTATTCTGTCCGTAACAACAATCGGGTCTGGTAAACCAATGCCCGATGCCGATCGCCACTAAAAAACGCGTCGATCAGGGTAAAAATATCGGCCTCGCGGAGTGTTTTTCCCGCCGGGAAGTGCGCCAGTAAATCGTGGTGGGCAATCCCATCCGCCTTCCCGGCACGGAGGAGAAAACGCAGCGCTTCTTCCACGCCATGGTGTTCGCACCCGGCCAGGACATTCAGCCGTGACCAGCGCCCGGCGAAAGCCGCCTCGCGCGTTGCGCTAATGGTGTCCAGTTCGAAACGGGCATATAACTCTGAGGGTGCATCATGCGCCTGCATCATCGCGCGCATTGCCTGTGCGTAATGCAGCGTTTTTTCGCTATCCGCAAGCGAAACCATTTGTCCCGGATCGACGTGCAGATCAAACAGCTTATCGCCGAAGCGCCACGGGTTGAGATAACCGAAGGTCGCCGGGATCTGCATCACCTGCGCCCCTTGAGTAAAATCGAAACCCGGATGGAGCGTAATATTTTGCAGTTCGCTGACGTTAAACATGCTGTCGATTCGGGTTGGCATTAAGGTGTATTCGTACAGACTGTCTTTACCCTCTTCCCGAGGACAGCGCATATAGACCCAATTACCGTCGGTAATATTGATGTGGCCGCCAAAATAGCCGAACAGGGCGTAGTCACGCACCGGCCTGTCATGCGCCACGGCTTTACCCAGCGGCTGGCCGGTCATCGTCGCCGGGCGCGGCAGATGAAAATAGTCGAGCAGCGTAGCGGGAATATCGATAGTCTGCGCCAGCGCCTGCCGCCTCACGCCGTATTCGCGGCTACGTGGATCGCGGATGAAAAATGGCGTATTCGCGATTTCGTTATAGACCGGCATAATATTTTTGCCCCACCACTGGTGCTCGCCGAGCAGGAAACCGTGATCGGTGCAGACGATAAAGAGCGTATCATCCCACAGGTTGAGCGCCTTCAGTTTATCCATCACCTGGCCAAGGTAGTCATCGCACATGGTCACCAACGCCTGGTAAAACTTCCGAACCTTTTCGTCATTCTGCCCGCCCGGTGCGCCGCAGTAATACGGTACCCAGCCGTCAAATTCATCGGCAGTGCAGCCGTACTGCGCGAGGTATTTTTCCGGTACAAAGAACGGCTCATGGGGATCGAAACATTCGATCTGCAAAAACCAGTTATCCTGGTGCTGATTGGTTTCAAGGAAGTCCATGCCCGCCTGAATGGTACGATGCGTATAGTGATCTTCCTGCTCCGGCATCGCTGCGCGGTTGATCAGATCCTGCGTCATTCGTCCGCTGCGCCTGCGCAGGGTTTCTTCATCCTCCTGTCCCTGCCAGTGAATGGCCGGTTTTTCGACCTGACCTTTCCAGCGGTCCCCCTCCTGTCCGCGAATGAACTCAAAGGTGGTGTAGCGGGTATGGTATGTGGCTCCGCCGTCTCGCCAGTAGTGTTTGTGGTCGGTCACCAGATGCGTATGGATCCCCGCCTCACGCAAAGCCTGAAAGGTTGAGAAGTCGTAAGGCTCCATTGGCCCCCAGCTGCGATGCAAAAAGTTATAGCGACCAGTATGCAGCTCCCGTCGGGCGGGCATGCAGGGCATGCTACCCACGTAAAAGCGATCGAACTGCGCAGACTCCCGCGCAAGCCGGGTAAAATTGGGGGTAATCGCGTCGCCGCCATAGGGAGCAAGGTGGTTGCGGGTTAGCGTGTCGAACATCAACATGACTGCTTTCATAAGACGTCTCTTTTTATGAACCGATAAATTCTTCGACTTCGTTCTTAATCAGGGTGACATGGGGCCCGTACACTATCTGCACCCCTTCCCCACGAATAAACGCACCGCGGCTGCCGAGCCGTTTAAAATCGGCAATCGCGACATCTTGCGCATTCTTCACGGTTACGCGCAGGCGGGTGGCACAACAGTCCACGTCGACGATATTGTCGCGCCCACCCAACGCATGCACGATACCGGTGGCACGTTCATTGCCCGCCATAGCAATATCCACGGCATCCTCTTCCTTCTCACGACCGGGGGTCTTCAACTGTCGCCACTGGATCAGGAAGCGGAAAGAGAAGTAGTACAGACAGAACATCACCGCGCCGAGCGGCAGCATCAGCAGCCAGTTAGTTTTGGCGTTGCCCTGAAGTACACCAAACAACATGAAATCGATAAGCCCACCGGAAAAAGTCTGCCCGACAGTGATTTGCAGGATGTGAGTTAACATAAATGCCACGCCCGTTAGCACGATATGAACCCCGTAAAGCAGTGGCGCACAAAACATAAACGCAAACTCCAGCGGCTCGGTGATGCCGGTAACAAATGCGGTCAGTGCAGCGGAAAGCATCAGACTGGCGACCTTTTGGCGATTTTCCGGACGCGAGGTGTGGTAGATGGCCAGCGCCGCGCCCGGCAGACCAAACATGAAGTCGGCAAAGCGGCCCGCCATAAACCGCGACACGCCAATGTAGTATTCGGACACCGTAGGATCGGCAAGCTGAGCGAAGAAGATTTTCTGCGTTCCCTGGACCACCTGACCGTTAACCACCATCTCGCCGCCAACGCTGGTCAGCCAGAACGGCAGATAAAAAAGGTGATGCAGGCCGAGCGGAATCAAACATTTAAGGATCATGCCGTAGAACAACGTTCCCACGTAGCCCGTTTTTTCCACCACCCCACCCAGGTGACTGATACCAGCCTGAATATGCGGCCAGACAAAAAATAGCGCGACACCGAGAAAGATGGCGAAGAACGAGCTAACGATGGGCACAAGACGCGAGCCGCTAAAAAAGGCCAGCAGATCCGGTAACGCCGTTTTACCGAAGCGTTTTTGCACCCAATATGCCAGCAGGCCACTCATAATGCCGCCCATCACGCCGGTTTGCAGGCTGACGATCCCCAGCACGTTCGCTTGTCCTGCCGCGGCCAGATTATCCGACGCCAGCGTGCCTGAAAGGAGCAGCGAGGCGTTAATGGCCTTGTTCATGACAATGTAGCAGAGCACCGCCGCCAGCCCGGCTGTCCCTTTGTCGCTGCGCGCCATGCCAACCGCGATACCCACCGCAAACAGTAGCGAAAGGTTATCGAACACTACGCTGCCGCACAGTTTCATCACGGTAAATACGGTCTGAAAAAACGGGTTATCCAGCATCGGATAGGTCGAAAGGGTCACCGGATTGGTAAAGACGCCGCCAAAGCCCAACAACAGCCCGGCGGCGGGCAGAACGGCAATAGGTAGCATGAACGACTTACCCAGATTTTGTGCGCCCGCAAACAATTTGCTCATAAAAGCCCCTGATATTGGCGTAATGAAGTTTATGTTTCATGTTATTCGTGTTTATATGAAATCTATATTTCGATCGTTTTTTTTCTAAAGTCAAAACCCGGTGAGAGAAAAGTGAACAGCATCACCTTTTTTCGGGAAGGCTAAGGAGCCTGTATGAACCGTCCCTTTCATCTGATGGCAAAGTCGGTGAGCTATCAGTGCAACATCGCCTGCGACTACTGTTTTTATCTGGAAAAAGAGCATGGGACGCTTCAGCCCCGTCAGCCATCGCGACACATGGATGACGCAACGCTGGAGGCTTTTATCCGGCAGTACATTTCGGCGAACCCAGGGCCGGAGGTGAAATTCACCTGGCAAGGCGGAGAACCAACGCTGGCAGGCATTGCTTTTTATGAGCGGGCGCTGGGGTTACAGCGTCAGTATGCCGCCGGAAAACGCATCACCAACAGCATTCAGACCAATGGAGTGCTCATTGATGAAGCGTGGGCATCGTTCCTGGCCACAAACCATTTTCTGGTGGGACTGTCGATTGATGGCCCCGCCTGGTTACACGATCGTTACCGCAAAACCCGCAGCCAGGGCTCAGTGTTTGACAAGGTTGTCCGCGCCATGTCGCTACTGCAACAACACAATGTCGACGTGAATGTGCTGACCGTCGTAAACAACGTCACGGCCGAACATCCGCAGGAGATCTATCGTTTTCTCACCCGAGAGTTGGGGGCAAAGTTTGTTCAATTTATCCCTGCCGTTGAGCAACGACCGCTGGCGGAAAAATACGGTGAACTACTTTATCCTCAGTCACTTGCCGGAGGCTCCGTCACCGAATGGTCAGTATCCGGCGAGCAATGGGGAAAATTTATTAACGGCGTGTTCGACCTGTGGGTACGCCACGATGTGGGGCAGGTTTATGTCCAGCTGTTTGACAGCGCCCTTGCCGCATGGCTGGGGGAAACGCCCTCTTTATGCGTGATGCGCTCTTCATGCGGTTCTGGGCTTGTCGTTGAACAAAACGGTGACGTCTACAGTTGCGATCACTATGTTTACCCTGAACACCGCCTGGGCAATCTGCGCAGAGACAGCCTGGTAAAAATGGCGAACGGCAAAAAGCAGCGGAAGTTTGGTTTAGCGAAAGCAGCGGTATCCGCAGAGTGCATGCGCTGCGACTGGCGCTTCGCCTGCCACGGAGGGTGCCCGAAGCACCGTATCCATAAAAGCGGGCAGCGGTGGCACAACCATCTTTGCGCAGGCTATAAAGCCATATTCAGTCATATGGATCCGTACATGCGTTTTATGGCGAAGCAGATCCAGCACCGGCAACCCCCGGCAAACGTGATGATGGTGGCCGGGACGATCGCCAGCAGCGACTAATTCAAACCAACGGCCCTCTTGCGACGCAGGCATACTTTTTTCATGACCGTTCGGGTTTATGATTGTCGTCTGCTTTGCAGGCAAGAATGTGGGCTTACATTGAGGGAACGATGATGAAACCAGGTGTGATTTGTGCTTCTCTAATTGCGTTATCTGTATCGGCGTTTGCGGCCGATTATCCGGTATTAACCGATGCACCGCCGGAAGACGTGGGCTTTAATGCGGAAAAGTTAAACAAGCTTGACCGTTGGATCCAGCAGCAAGTGGATGCCGGATACCCGGGTATGGATGTGTTAGTGGTAAAAGACAATCATATTGTTTTTCAGAAGGCCTGGGGTTACGCCAAAAAATATGAGGGGTCGCATTTAGCCAGCCATCCTGTCATGGCCACCACGGACACGCTGTACGATTTGGCTTCCAATACCAAAATGTATGCAACCAACTTTGCGCTACAGAAACTGGTTTACGAAGGCAAAATAAACGTGACCGATCTTGTCGCGAAATATATCCCGGGGTTTGCGGATAACCCTACCGACAAAATTAAGGGGAAAGATGCCCTGCGTATTATTGATATTTTGCATCATACCGCTGGCTTCCCGGCCGATCCGCAATATCCCAACAAGCGCGTTGCCGGCAGCCTCTATTCTCAGGATAAACAGACCACGCTGGAGATGATTAAGCGAACGCCGCTGGATTATCCGCCAGGTTCAAAACATGTCTACAGCGATGTCGATTACATGATCCTCGGATTTATCATTGAGTCCGTTACCGCAATGCCGCTTGATGTGTATGTTGAGAAACAGATTTACCAGCCGCTCGGCCTGAAGCACCAGGTGTTTAACCCTCTGTTAAAAGGCTTTAAGCAACCACAAATTGCCGCCACCGAACTTAACGGTAACACCCGCGATGGTGTAATCAGTTTTCCTCATATTCGTACCAACACCCTCTGGGGAGAGGTACATGATGAAAAAGCCTGGTACTCCATGGGGGGCGTGTCAGGTCACGCGGGTCTGTTCTCAAATACGCAGGATATTGCCGTTCTGATGCAGACCATGCTTAACGGGGGACATTATGGCAACGTCACGTTATTTGATCAGAAAACGGTAGATGCGTTTACCCGTCGCTCGGCGGCAGATGCCACCTTTGGTCTGGGCTGGCGGGTTAACGGTAATTCATCCATGACGACGACCTTTGGCGTGCTGGCTGGCCCGCAGACGTACGGTCATACGGGCTGGACAGGCACCCTCACCGCCATCGATCCCGTAAAACATATGGCGATTGTCATTCTGGGCAACCGACCGCACTCGCCCGTCGCTGACCCCAAAATGAATCCGAATGTTTTCGTCAGCGGAACGTTGCCTGCGGCGACATACGGATGGATTGTCGATCAGATCTATGGCGCGCTGAACGAGTAAACGCCACCTTTCTTGCCGGGTGGCGGCTACGCCTTACCCGGCCTGAGAAAATTATGCTGCGCTTTTCTTCTTTTTGAACGGCTTTTTCGCCCCGCCGCCCGGGGCGACCATGCCCCGGAATCGCTGCACCGGCGTACTGCGCGCCTGGTCAATCAGCTGATAAAGCGTCCCTACCAGCGGCTGCATAAAGTCCTGGTAACGGCACTGCTTTTCGCTGATCTGCGTCAGCACCGACTCCCAGTGCGCCGTCATGTCCGGCCTTGCCGCCAGTTCAGGGAGGGAGTGGATGAGCGCCCGGCCCGGCTCTGTTGAGTGGATGTAGCGCCCCTTTTTCTCCAGGAAGCCACGCTTAAAGAGCAGCTCGATAATCCCCGCGCGGGTTGCTTCCGTACCCAGACCGTCGGTGGCGCGCAGGATCTTCTTCAGATCTTTATCCTGCACAAAGCGGGCGATACCGGTCATGGCCGACAGCAGCGTCGCGTCGGTGAAATGGCGCGGCGGCTGGGTCTGACGTTCAACCACTTCACCTTTTTCACACAGTAGTTCGTCATCTTTCGCCACCACCGGCAGCGGCGTGCCGTCATTCTCCTCGTCGCGCTCTTTGTTGCCGAGCAGCGTGCGCCAGCCCGCTTCAGCGAGGAAACGCGCTTTGGCGATAAATTTGCCTTTGGCAATTTCCAGTTCAATCACGCACTTGCGGAACACCGCGTCCGGGCAGAACTGCATCAGATACTGTCGCGCGATCAGGTTATAGACCTTCGCTTCGTTGTCGGTCAGGTTGACGTTGCTGGTGCGCGCCGTCGGGATTATCGCGTGGTGGGCATCGACTTTTTTATCGTCCCAGCAGCGGTTATGGGTATCCGGGTTTACCGCTGATTGTGGCAACAGATCCGGCGCATGGACGCCAATGGCATTCATCACCGAGTGGCGCCCGGCGAAGTGTTCTTCCGGCAGATAGCGGCTGTCCGAACGCGGGTAGGTGATCAGCTTGTGGGTTTCATAGAGCTTCTGGCAGATATCGAGCACGTTCTGCGCGCTCAAGCCAAACTTTTTTGCCGCCTCAATCTGGAGTGCGGAAAGAGAAAACGGCAGCGGCGCGGGTTCTGATTCCCGTTTATCGTTATAGCTGGTGACAATCGCGGGCTGACCGGTAATACGGTTGACCACGTGCTCCGCCAGCGGACGATGCAGCAGCCGTCCCTCTTCGTCCTGATATGATTCACAGGCATCGCTCGGCTGCCAGACGGCGGTAAAGCGTTCGTCTTTCGGGGTGACGATATGCGCTTTGACTTCGAAGAAGTCTTTGGCAACGAAATTTTCGATCTCTTCGTCGCGACGCACCACCAGCCCCAGCACAGGTGTCTGGACGCGGCCCACGGAGAGCACGCCCTGATAGCCCGCATTACGCCCGAGAATGGTGTAGGCGCGGGTCATGTTGATCCCGTACAGCCAGTCCGCGCGGGCACGCGCCAGCGCGGAGACACACAGGGGAATAAATTCGCTGTTGGCGCGCAGGCGCGAAATGGCCCGCTCCACCGCCTGCGGGTTGAGGTCGTTGATCAGGCAGCGCTGCACCTGCTGGCGCTTTTCCGGCGCCAGCTCCAGGTAGTCCAGCACTTCATCGACCAGCAGTTGCCCTTCCCTGTCCGGGTCACCCGCGTGGACCACTTCCGTCGCCTCATGCAGGAAGCGCTTAATAACGTTGAGCTGTTTGGTGACGGAAGGACGCGGTTGCAGACGCCACTTTTCCGGCACAATCGGCAGATCGTTAAGATTCCAGCGGGCATAACGGCTGTCGTAGACATCCGGCTGCGCCTGTTCAAGCAGGTGACCGATACACCAGGTGACCACCTGCCCGTTACCGCATTCGATAAAGCCGTCGCCTTTGCGATGCGGCTTGGGCAGCACATCGGCGATGGCGCGCGCCAGACTCGGCTTTTCGGCAATAAACAACCGCATCGAGTTAACGGATCTCAATCATCGGGCGGCCACCGCGGGCGGTCACCAGCTCACCAATGGCCGTGAGGGTGATGCCAAACTCGGCAGCCGTCGCCTGTACGTCAGCCTCTGCTTCCGGCGTCACCGCCAGCAGCAGGCCGCCGGAGGTTTGCGGATCGCACAGCAGGTTGCGCCACGCTTCCGGCATTTCGCCCATCAGGTGACCATAGCTGGCGAAGTTGCGCTGCGTTCCGCCCGGCACCGCGCCCAGCGCAATGTACTCTTCCACGCCCGGCAGCTTCGGCACGTCCTGATACCAGACCTGCGCCTGTACGCCCGCGCCCTGACAGACTTCAGAGAGGTGGCCCAGCAGACCAAAACCGGTCACGTCGGTCATGGCCTTCACGCCGTCAATACTGGCGAAAGCCGCCCCGGCGAGGTTCATCTGACACATCACTTCCGTTGCCAGACCGATATGCTCAGGTTTCAGCAGGGATTTCTTCTCAGCGGTGGTCAGTACGCCAATGCCCAGCGGTTTGGTGAGGAACAGTTTGCAACCCGCCTGCGCCGTGCTGTTGCGCTTCACGCGTTCAGTCGGCACCACGCCGGTGACGGCCAGGCCGAAGATCGGCTCCGGCGCATCAATAGAGTGCCCCCCGGCCAGGGCAATCCCCGCCTGCTGGCAGGCAAAGCGTCCGCCTTCGATCACGTCGCGGGCGATTTCCGGCGGGAGGGTGTTGACAGGCCAGCCCAGAATGGCGATCGCCATAATGGGTTTGCCGCCCATCGCAAAGATATCGCTGATGGCGTTGGTGGCCGCAATGCGCCCGAAGTCGAACGGGTTGTCGACAATCGGCATAAAGAAGTCAGTGGTGCTGATAATGCTGGTGCCGTTACCTAAGTCATAAACCGCTGCATCGTCACGCGTTTCGTTACCGACAAGCAGGTTCGGGTCGACAAACTTCGCCTGTTCACTGTGCAGAATGGTCTCCAGCACTTTCGGGGAAATTTTACAACCGCAACCGGCTCCGTGGCTGTATTGCGTTAAACGAATGGTTTGCTCGCTCATGGACGTCTCCTGTCATCTCAATCGCGCTATGGTAGCGCTCATTCCATAAAGAGGTAAGTATGACTGTCTGAATTCTGCGGCGGATGCTCAGAATCCAGACAGTTTAGCGCGTGGGATTAAAAACGGCTGACGAAAGGGGTGGTGTCCGGCACGCTAATGGTGCTGGAGGCTTTAAGCTGCGGGGTACCGAGATAGAGGAAGCCGACAATTTTATCGTGCTCACCACAGGAGAAGCCTTCCCGCACGGCGGCGCTCTCAGTCAGCGGCCCGGTACGCCAGATGCCGTTAAAGCCCTGCGCGACGGCGGCCATCTGCATTGCCATTACCGCGCAACCGGCAGACATCTCCTGCTCCCAGACCGGCACTTTATGGTCAGCCTGGCATTTTGCGACTACCGCGATGATCATCGGCGCCCGGAACGGCGCGCTGCGGGCTTTATCAATCCCCTTTTCATCCTGGCCTGCGGCAACCGCCCCCTGCTCCAGCAGCTGGCTGAAGCGGTCGCGCCCTTCGCCTTCAATAATAAAGAAGTGCCACGGCTGCAATGTGCCATGGTCCGGCGCACGCATTCCGGCACGCAGAATGTTTTCCAGCTGCTCACCGACGGGTGCCGGTTCGGCCAGACGGGAAGCGCTACGACGGTTAACAAGCAGTTCAAGTGCGTCCATTGGTTAACTCCTTTCATGAAATTTACTCACAAAATTAACACGACAGCAGAATTTGTTACAGCGTGGCAGGCGATTCCTGCTGACAAGTGGCGGTTGGGTCATTACGATAACCGCACATTACCGTCCCGTGGCGACGGAAACAGTCCTTTTCTGGTTAGGGAGAATACATGCGAACCCTTTGGCGAATCTTTGCCGGTTTCTTTAAATGGACGTGGCGACTGCTCAACTTCGTCCGCAACCTGGTGATGAATATCTTCTTCATCTTCCTGGTACTGGTATGCGCAGGTATCTGGATGCATATCAGCAACGCAAACCAGTCGCAGCATTCGACGCGCGGCGCACTGTTACTCGATATCACCGGGGTGATTGTTGATAAGCCGTCTACCAGCAACCGTCTGGGCGTGATTGGCCGCCAGCTGTTTGGCGCAACGTCAGACCGACTCCAGGAAAACTCCCTGTTTGATATCGTCGAGACCATCCGTCAGGCCAAAGACGATCGTAACATTACCGGTATCGTGCTGGATCTGAAAGACTTTGCTGGCGCCGATCAGCCGTCAATGCAGTACATCGGTAAAGCGCTGCGCGAATTCCGCGACAGCGGTAAGCCGGTGATTGCCGTTGGCGACAGCTACACCCAGGGGCAATATTATCTGGCGAGCTTTGCCAATAAAATCTGGCTTTCGCCGCAGGGCGCGGTCGATCTGCATGGCTTCGCCACTAACGGTCTGTACTACAAATCGCTGCTCGACAAGCTGAAAGTCACCACGCACGTCTTCCGCGTCGGGACCTATAAATCCGCCGTGGAGCCGTTTATCCGCGATGATATGTCCCCGGCCGCCCGTGAAGCGGACAGCCGCTGGATTGGCGAGCTGTGGCAGAACTACCTCGGCACCATTGCCGCTAACCGTCAGATTACCGCGGAGCAGGTCTTCCCGGGCGCGCGCGGCGTGCTGGACGGCCTGCGCAAGGTGGACGGCGATACGGCGAAATACGCGCTTGATAACAAACTGGTCGATCAGCTGGGTTCCAGCGCTGAAATTGAAAAAGCGCTGACCAAACAGTTCGGCTGGAGTAAAGAGGACAAAAACTACAGCGCTATCAGCATGTATGACTACGCCGCGAAAAAGCCGGACGACAGCGGTGACAGCATCGCCGTGGTGTTTGCTAACGGCGCCATTATGGACGGCGAGGAGACCCCGGGGAACGTCGGCGGGGACACCACCGCATCGCAGATCCGCGATGCGCGCCTCGATCCGAAAGTGAAAGCGATTGTCCTGCGGGTGAACAGCCCTGGCGGCAGCGTTAGCGCCTCTGAAGTGATCCGTGCTGAACTGGCCGCCGCACGCGCCGCGGGCAAGCCGGTCGTGGTCTCGATGGGCGGCATGGCGGCTTCCGGGGGTTACTGGATCTCAACGCCAACCAACTACATTGTGGCTAACCCAAGCACGCTCACCGGTTCGATTGGCATCTTCGGGGTGATCAACACCGTCGAGAACAGCCTGGATTATCTCGGCGTCCACACCGACGGCGTTTCCACCTCGCCGCTGGCGGATGTGTCTGTCACCAAATCCCTGCCGCCTGAGGTGTCAGAGATGATGCAGCTCAGCATTGAGAGTGGCTATAAACGTTTCATCACGCTGGTTGCGGACTCCCGTAAAAAGACGCCCGATCAGATTGACCAGATCGCTCAGGGCCACGTCTGGACCGGTCAGGATGCGAAGAGCAACGGTCTGGTGGACAGCCTGGGTGACTTCGATGACGCCGTGAAGAAAGCGGCCGAACTGGCGAAGCTCAAGCAGTGGCACGTGGACTATTATCAGGACGAACCGACGTTCTTCGATATGGTCATGGACAGCATGTCCGGCTCCGTCCGCGCCATGCTGCCGGACGCGCTTCAGGCTTATCTGCCGGCGCCGGTGGCGACTGCGGCAAAAGCCATGAAGGCGGAGAGCGATAAGCTCGCAGCGTTTAATGATCCACAAAGCCGTTACGCGTTTTGCCTGACCTGTGCGAACGTGCGTTAAAAACCGTCCCCTCTTCCCGTGAAGAGGGGATTTTTTCTTTTGAAGAACAAGAACTCATTACCATGCAGAAGAAATCAATTTATGTCGCCTATACCGGCGGTACCATCGGTATGCAGCGCTCAGAAAATGGCTATATCCCGGTTTCCGGTCACTTGCAGCGCCAGCTGGCGCTGATGCCTGAATTCCACCGTCCGGAAATGCCGGACTTCACCATCCACGAGTATGAGCCGCTGATGGACTCCTCCGACATGACGCCGGAAGACTGGCAGCATATTGCGGACGATATTAAAGCCCATTACGACCAGTACGACGGCTTCGTGATCCTGCACGGCACCGACACCATGGCGTTCACCGCCTCGGCGCTCTCCTTCATGCTGGAGAACCTGAGCAAGCCCGTGATTGTGACCGGCTCGCAGATCCCGCTGGCGGAACTGCGTTCAGACGGGCAGATCAACCTGCTTAACTCCCTGTACGTGGCTGCCAATTATCCGATCAACGAAGTGTCGCTGTTCTTCAACAACCGGCTGTATCGCGGGAACCGTACCACAAAAGCACACGCCGACGGCTTTGACGCGTTTGCCTCACCTAACCTGCAACCGCTGCTGGAAGCGGGGATCCATATCCGTCGTCTGGGCACGCCGCCCGCGCCAAATACCGCAGGCGAGCTGATTGTTCACCCGATCACCCCGCAGCCGATTGGCGTGGTGACGATTTATCCGGGCATTTCCGCCGACGTGGTGCGCAACTTCCTGCGCCAGCCGGTGAAAGCGCTGATCCTGCGCTCCTATGGGGTGGGTAATGCCCCGCAGAACGGTGAGTTCCTGAAAGAACTTCAGGAGGCGAGCGATCGCGGGATTGTGGTGGTCAACCTCACCCAGTGTATGTCCGGTAAGGTCAACATGGGCGGCTACGCCACCGGTAATGCCCTGGCGCACGCAGGCGTGATCAGTGGTTTCGATATGACCGTTGAGGCAACGCTGACTAAACTTCACTATTTACTGAGTCAGGATCTGGATATTGATTCCATTCGCCGCGCCATGATGCAAAACCTGCGCGGTGAACTGACGCCGGACGAATAAGGAGTTCCTATGAAGCAACGCGCCCTGTTACTGGTCGATTTGCAAAATGATTTCTGTGCGGGCGGTGCGCTGGCCGTCGCGGAAGGCGACAGCACCGTCGACGTGGCAAACACGTTAATTGAGTGGTGTAAGGCTCGTGGTGAAGCGGTGGTGGCGAGTCAGGACTGGCATCCGGCAAACCACGGCAGCTTTGCCAGCCAGCACAACGTCGAGCCTTACAGCCAGGGCGAACTGGACGGGCTGGCGCAAACCTTCTGGCCGGATCACTGCGTGCAGCAGACGGAAGGCGCTGAGCTGCATCCGCTCCTCAATCAGAAGGCCATCGACGCGGTGTTCCATAAAGGTGAAAATCCGGCTATCGACAGCTATAGCGCGTTTTTTGATAACGGGCACCGCCAGAAGACGGCGCTGGACGCGTGGTTACGCCACCATGAAATCACCGAGCTGATTGTGATGGGCCTGGCGACGGATTACTGCGTGAAGTTCACCGTGCTGGATGCGCTCCAGTTGGGCTATTCCGTGAATGTCATCACCGACGGCTGTCGTGGGGTGAATATTCAGCCGCAGGACAGCGCCCAGGCATTTATGGATATGGCCGCGGAAGGCGCAACGCTGTATACGCTGGCTGACTGGATGGAGACGCAGGCCTAAGCGTTTTTAGCCGGGTGGCGGCTTCGCCTTACCCGGCCTACTTTCTCTGGTTTTGTAGGCCGGGTAAGCGTCAGCGCCACCCGGCAAAACCCCCTCTCCGATCTCCCATAAAGTGAACTCCCTCGCATCACAAGCGAAACGGCAATGTTATTCTCTTCAGGCTGTTTTTTCGCCACGCCTTTTCTGTGGCGTGGTTATTTTTATTTGGTCAAAGAGGATCGTATATGAAACGTTTGCCCTTGCTGGCAGCATTACCCTTGCTTTGCGCGTCACTGGCTTCCGCCGCGCCCCTGATGTCCGTGGGCTACTTCAATGGCGGTGGCGATGTGACCGCCGGACCGGGTGGCGATATCAATAAACTCGACGTCCGCCAGATTACTCACCTCAACTACTCGTTTGGTCTGGTCTATAACAACGAGAAAGACGAAACCAACGCCGCGCTGAAGGATCCGGCAAAACTGCATCAAATCTGGTTATCACCAAAGGTGGCATCCGACCTGGCCTTAATCCCCACCCTGCGTAAACAAAATCCGAACCTGAAAGTCCTGCTTTCCGTTGGCGGCTGGGGCGCGCGTGGTTTTTCTGGCGCAGCGGCAACCAAAGAGAGCCGTGCGGTGTTTATTCGCTCCGCGCAGGAGATCGTCAACAAATACGGCCTGGATGGGATCGATCTGGACTGGGAATATCCGGTCAACGGCGCGTGGGGACTGGTCGAGAGCATCCCTGCCGACAGGGATAACTTCACCGCGCTGTTAAAAGAGATGCGTGACGCGTTTGGTAAGAAAAAGCTGGTCACGATCGCGGTCGGCGCGAATGCGGAAAGTCCGAAAAGCTGGGTGGATGTGAAAGCCATTGCCCCTCTGCTCGACTACATCAACCTGATGACCTACGACATGGCATACGGGACGCAGTACTTTAACGCGAATCTGTATGACTCCAGTGCCTGGCCGACGGTGGCTGCCGCGGACAAATACAGCGTCGATTTTGTGGTGAACAACTACCTGGCCGCCGGGCTTAAGCCGCAGCAGATGAACCTCGGGATTGGTTTTTATGGCCGCGTACCGAAGCGCGCCGTTGAACCGGGCATCGACTGGAGCAAACCGGACGCGCAAAACAATCCGGTGACACAGCCCTATTTTGGACCGCAGGAGATCGGCCTGTTTAAATCGCTTGGCTATGATCTGACCAAAGACACCTACGTGAAATACAACGATATCGTCCGCAAATTGCTGAACGATCCGCAGAAACGCTTTACCGAGCACTGGGACGATCAGGCGAAGGTGCCGTGGCTGTCAGTGAAATCCGCCGACGGGAAGGCGCTGTTTGCTATTTCGTATGAGAACCCGCGTTCCGTGGCAATCAAAGCGGATTACATCAAGGAGAAAGGTCTGGCCGGTGCCATGTTCTGGGAGTACGGGGCTGACGATGAAAACCAGCTCGCGAAACAGCTGGCGAAGTCGCTCGGGATCCCGCACTAATGTGTCGTGTGCCGGGTGGCGGCTTCGCCTTACCCGGCTTACATGGAACCTTTATTTGAAAGTCGCAATCGGCTTCGGCGTAATGCCGAAGTCTTCTTTTAGCTCACGCTTGCTTTTCATCACCATCTGACCGTTAGTGTCGATAGTCATATGCTGTGCGTCGGTATTGTTACGCGCCTGCCACAGCATCACCAGCTGCAAACTGTTCTCTTTTTGTTCAGGTGTGAGCGCCACACCGTCCGGCCATTTTCCCAGTTCAACGGCCGTCACCAGACGCTGATACACCTCCGGGGTCATGCCTGCAATCATGTCATCAATATTCACGATTTCTCCCTTTCAAAGGAATAATTTGCTGAATCGTTTTTTCAACCCTGGGTCTGGTCGCCGTTTTCGTCATCGGTAAAGCTCATGGAAGCCGAATTGACGCAGAAACGCTCCCCCGTCGGTTGCGGGCCATCCGGGAAGACATGCCCGAGATGGGCGTCACAGTTCCCGCAGCGAATTTCGGTGCGCACCATGCCGTGCGAGGAGTCCGTCAGGTAACGGATCGCATTGTCGCTGACAGGCTCGTAAAAGCTCGGCCAACCGCAGCCAGAATCATACTTAGTCTGGGAGTTAAACAGCGGTGCATCACACACCAGGCAGTGGTAGACGCCTTCCCGTTTGTTGTGCAGCAAACGCCCGGAAAACGGCGGTTCTGTGCCGTGATTTTGCGTCACGTAAAACTGCATCTCTGTAAGGTTTTTTTTCAAATCGTCGGGGTTACGTTGGTTCGACATATGCTTACATCTCGCTGTTGAAACAGACATCTTTTAACCCAGATTCTAACAAAACATTAACACCCGCGCGTACACTTTTGTTCTAAACTTATGTGTCGCGAAAAGGCGGTCAGGCAATTGTGATCAATTTCACATTTTAATCCTGCGAGGCCTTTAAAATTCCGGGCGCAGCCCCCATGTGGTTGCTAGCTCAAAGGGAAAGTGAGGCGAGTCAGTCGCACAAACGTTAGTCACAGGATTGATTTGTCGCAATGATTGACACGATTCCGCTTGACGCTGCGTAAGGTTTTTGTAATTTTACAGGCAACCTTTTATTCACTAACAAATAGCTGGTGGAATATATGACTATCAAAGTAGGTATCAACGGTTTTGGCCGTATCGGCCGTATTGTTTTCCGTGCTGCTCAGAAACGTTCTGACATCGAAATCGTTGGTATCAACGATCTCCTGGACGCTGAATACATGGCGTACATGCTGAAGTACGACTCAACTCACGGTCGTTTCGACGGCACCGTTGAAGTGAAAGACGGCCACCTGGTTGTTAACGGCAAAACCATCCGCGTTACTGCTGAGAAAGACCCAGCTAACCTGAAATGGAACGAAATCGGTGTTGACGTTGTAGCTGAAGCTACCGGTATCTTCCTGACCGACGAAACTGCACGTAAACACATCACTGCGGGTGCGAAGAAAGTTGTTCTGACTGGTCCTTCCAAAGACAACACCCCAATGTTCGTTCGCGGTGCAAACTTCGAAACTTACGCTGGCCAGGACATCGTTTCCAACGCATCCTGCACCACCAACTGCCTGGCACCGCTGGCTAAAGTTATCAACGACAACTTCGGCATCATCGAAGGTCTGATGACTACCGTTCACGCGACCACTGCGACTCAGAAAACCGTTGATGGCCCGTCTCACAAAGACTGGCGTGGCGGCCGTGGCGCGGCTCAGAACATCATCCCATCATCTACCGGTGCTGCTAAAGCAGTAGGTAAAGTACTGCCAGAACTGAATGGCAAACTGACTGGTATGGCGTTCCGCGTTCCAACTCCTAACGTATCCGTTGTTGACCTGACCGTTCGTCTGGAAAAAGCTGCTTCTTATGAAGAAATTAAGAAAGCAATCAAAGCTGCTTCCGAAGGCCCAATGAAAGGCGTTCTGGGTTACACCGAAGACGACGTTGTATCTACCGATTTCAACGGCGAAGTATGCACTTCCGTGTTCGATGCTAAAGCAGGTATCGCACTGAACGACAACTTCGTGAAACTGGTTTCCTGGTACGACAACGAAACTGGCTACTCTAACAAAGTACTGGACCTGATCGCTCACATCTCCAAATAAGTTGAGATGAGTGCTTGATCCTAAAAGGCGACTTCGGTCGCCTTTTTTATTGTTTTTAGACAGAGGATTGCTTAATGATTAATAAAATTTTTGCACTTCCGGTAGTCGAACAACTTACCCCTGTGCTCTCCCGCCGTCAGATCGACGGTGCCGATATCATCGTCGTTGATCACCCGCGCGTTAAAGCTTCCGTCGCGCTTAATGGCGCCCACCTGCTCTCCTGGAAACCAGAAGGCGAAGAAGAAGGCCTGTGGCTGAGCGAGGCCACCTCGTTCAAAAAAGGGGCGGCGATCCGTGGTGGCGTACCCATCTGCTGGCCATGGTTTGGCCCGTCAGCGCAGCAGGGATTACCCTCTCACGGTTTCGCCCGTAATCAGCAGTGGACGCTCAAAGCCCACAACGAAGATGAAAACGGCGCGGTGTTGACCTTTGAACTTCAGGCAAATGATGAAACGCGCGCCCTGTGGCCGCACGAGTTCACGTTGTATGCCCGCTTCAAGCTGGGTAAAACCTGCGAAATTGAACTCGAAGCCCACGGCGAATTCGAAACCACGTCCGCCCTGCACACCTATTTCAACGTAGGCGACATTCAGGCCGTTAAGGTGAGCGGCCTTGGCGATACCTTTATCGACAAAGTGGATAACGCGAAAGAAGGCAGACTGGACGACGGCGTGCAGACTTTCCCGGATCGTACCGACCGCGTGTACCTGCACCCGGAAGCCTGTAGCGTAATCCATGACAGCGCGCTGAACCGTGGCATTGAAGTGGTTCATCATCACCACAGCAACGTGGTGGGCTGGAACCCTGGCCCTGCCCTTTCCGTCAGCATGGCGGATATCCCGGATGACGGTTACAAGACCTTCGTCTGTGTGGAAACCGCGTGTGTGACTGCGCCGCAACAAACCAGCGAAGAAAAACCATCCCGCTTAGGCCAGACGATCAAGATTGTGAAGCGCTAATATTTTCTGCCGCATCATGAAAAAACAAACGGGGCGCAAGCGCCCCGTTTTAATGCATCACGTTCTGGTCAGAACTTGTAGGTCACACCCACAGAGAAGATACCAGACCAGGATTTGTCGACCATCGGGCTGTCTTTCACTTCATCGCTCAGACGAATGTAACGGCCAGTACCGTATACATTCCAGTCACCGAGGAAGTTATAAGAGGCGGTGAGTTCCAGGTACGGATCCCAGCCATCATCCGCGCTGTAGCTCTTCAGACCACTGCGGCGAGACTCCGCTTTAGACACGCCATAGTAGTAGTCGTTGTAATTCTCGCTGCTGTACTGCACACCGATACCCGGCGTCAGCGTCACCGCACCGTTGGTATAGCGATAAAGCCACGCCAGATCCCAGATGAAGCCGTTGCTGTTATCCAGGGTATCGCCCGCCAGCGCCGTGCGCAGGAAGCCATACTCGGTATTATGGACGTAAGAAAGCCCCGCCATCAGTGAGCTTCTGCGTTTGTCCAGCTGACGAAGCGCATTGCTGTCGCTGTCGCCTGGTTTAAAGTGCGTAGGATCGTAATAGGCCATGATGGAGAGCTTATCGGCCGTGTCGTTCCAGAGATAGTAGCCGCCGCCCAATCCACGGAACCAGAAGTTATCGCCTTCATAGGTGACAACGGGGACAGGATAAACGTCGCGGTCATACTGCTTGTACGGGCTGTTAATCACGCCAGCACCCGCGCCAACAGTCCACTGGCTCTCAGCCTGTACGGTGCTCGCTGCGGTAGCGGCAAGGATGCCCAATGCCAGAAGTTTGAGTTTGGTCACAATCCATTCTTTCCTGTAGTCAAATAATCAGCGGGTGAAGTGTAACCGCCATTCCCGTACATCCCAAAATTTTTTGCGCGCTAATCCGTTTGATTAACCCGTTATTTTTCATTTTTCAGATGACATCCCGCTTTCATTTATGTGACCTATAAATGAAAAACCCGCTTTTCGCTTATAACCGCAGTGGAAATTTTTGGATGAGTTATTGATATGTCATTGAAAGTAGATTTTATCCGTATGCAAGTTTTGCAATTGCCATCTACGCTTTACTTTAAGAAGAGGTTTTGCTGAACACCCTGCGGTTCATAGCCTTCGACCTGGCACACAGGTTGCTGCTCTGGCAGTGCGGTGCGAAAAATTCTCTTCCGGGAGCCTCCACTACTCATACGAACGGCTCTTATCCTGTGCTAAAAAACGAAAGGACGGCATGCCATGAATATATTCGATCACTATCGCCAGCGCTACGAAGCTGCCAAGGACGAAGAGTTCACACTGCAGGAGTTTCTTACCATTTGTCGGCAAGATCGCAGTGCCTATGCCAATGCGGCAGAACGGCTATTGATGGCTATTGGTGAGCCAAACATGGTTGATACTGCCCTGGAGCCACGGCTTTCCCGTCTCTTTTCGAACCGGGTGGTCGCCCGCTACCCGGCGTTTGAGGAGTTCTATGGCATGGAAGATGCCATAGAGCAGATCGTCTCCTACCTGAAGCATGCCGCTCAAGGGCTGGAAGAGAAGAAACAGATCCTCTACCTGTTGGGGCCTGTCGGTGGGGGTAAATCCTCCCTTGCTGAACGGCTGAAAGCGCTGATGCAGCGCGTGCCAATCTATGTGCTGAGCGCCAACGGCGAGCGCAGCCCGGTCAATGACCACCCGCTGTGCCTGTTTAACCCGCAGGAGGATGCGCAAATTCTGGAAAAAGAGTTTGGCATTCCGCATCGCTATCTCGGTACGATCATGTCGCCGTGGGCGGCAAAACGTCTGCATGAGTTTGGTGGGGATATCACTAAATTCCGCGTCGTGAAAGTGTGGCCGTCTATCCTTGAGCAGATCGCCATTGCCAAAACTGAACCCGGTGACGAGAACAACCAGGATATCTCGGCGCTGGTGGGTAAAGTTGATATCCGTAAGCTGGAACATCACGCGCAAAACGATCCGGATGCCTACGGCTATTCCGGTGCGCTGTGCCGCGCCAACCAGGGGATTATGGAATTTGTCGAGATGTTTAAAGCACCGATCAAAGTGCTGCATCCGCTGCTCACCGCCACCCAGGAAGGCAACTACAACGGGACGGAAGGTATTTCTGCCCTGCCGTTTAACGGGATTATCCTCGCTCACTCGAACGAATCCGAATGGGTGACCTTCCGTAACAACAAAAACAATGAGGCGTTCCTTGACCGTGTGTATATCGTCAAAGTGCCTTATTGCCTGCGGATCTCCGAAGAGATCAAGATTTACGAAAAACTGCTCAACCACAGTGAGCTGGTGCATGCGCCTTGCGCACCGGGAACCCTGGAAACACTGTCGCGCTTCTCGATCCTGTCGCGCCTGAAAGAGCCGGAAAACTCCAGCATCTACTCGAAAATGCGCGTCTATGACGGCGAAAGCCTGAAAGATACCGACCCGAAAGCGAAATCGTATCAGGAATACCGCGATTACGCCGGGGTCGACGAAGGAATGAACGGTCTGTCGACGCGTTTCGCGTTTAAGATCCTCTCCCGCGTCTTTAACTTCGACCACGCGGAGGTGGCCGCCAACCCGGTGCATCTGTTCTATGTTCTGGAACAGCAAATTGAACGTGAGCAGTTCCCTCAGGAACAGGCTGAACGCTATCTGGAGTTCCTGAAAGGCTATCTGATCCCGAAATACGCCGAGTTCATTGGCAAAGAGATCCAGACCGCCTACCTGGAATCCTATTCCGAATACGGGCAGAACATCTTCGACCGGTACGTCACTTACGCTGACTTCTGGATCCAGGATCAGGAGTACCGCGACCCGGATACCGGCCAGCTGTTTGACCGTGAATCCCTGAACGCGGAGCTGGAAAAAATTGAGAAGCCAGCCGGGATCAGCAACCCGAAAGACTTCCGAAACGAGATTGTGAACTTCGTGCTGCGCGCCAGAGCGCATAACAATGGCCGCAATCCGAACTGGACCAGCTACGAAAAACTGCGCACGGTTATAGAGAAGAAAATGTTCTCTAACACCGAAGAGCTGTTGCCGGTCATCTCGTTCAACGCCAAAACCTCAACCGACGAGCAGAAAAAGCACGACGATTTTGTCGACCGTATGATGGAGAAGGGCTATACCCGCAAACAGGTCCGCCTGCTCTGTGAATGGTATCTGCGCGTGCGTAAATCGTCTTAAAACAAGTGCCCGGTAGCGCCTGCGCCTGCCGGGCCAACAAAAACGCAAGTTGGCAAATGCAGTACGGGGGATATATGACCTGGTTTATTGACCGGCGTCTTAACGGCAAAAACAAGAGCACGGTGAATCGCCAGCGCTTCTTGCGCCGTTATAAAGCGCAAATTAAACAGTCGATCTCCGAGGCCATCAACAAACGCTCGGTGACCGACGTCGATAGCGGCGAATCCGTCTCCATCCCCAACGATGACATCAGCGAACCGATGTTTCATCAGGGGCGTGGCGGCCTTCGCCATCGCGTGCACCCAGGTAATGACCACTTCGTCCAGAATGACAGAATCGAGCGGCCACAAGGCGGAGGCGGCGGTTCTGGCAGCGGTCAGGGGCAGGCCAGCCAGGACGGAGAAGGCCAGGATGAGTTCGTCTTCCAGATCTCAAAAGACGAATATCTCGACCTGCTGTTTGAGGATCTGGCCCTGCCGAATCTGAGAAAGAATCAGCACCGCCAGCTCAATGAATACAAAACCCATCGCGCGGGCTATACCGCTAACGGGGTGCCCGCCAACATCAGCGTGGTGCGTTCTCTGCAAAATTCGCTGGCGCGACGCACGGCAATGACGGCAGGTAAGCGGCGCGAACTGCGCGAGCTGGAAACCAGCCTGAAAGTGGTGGAAAACACCGAACCAGCGCAACTGCTGGAAGAGGAGCGCCTGCGTAAAGAGATTGCCGAACTGCGGGCGAAGATCGACCGGGTGCCGTTTATCGACACCTTCGACCTGCGCTACAAGAACTACGAAAAACGTCCGGAGCCTTCCAGCCAGGCGGTGATGTTCTGCCTGATGGACGTGTCAGGCTCAATGGATCAGGCCACCAAGGATATGGCTAAGCGTTTTTATATTCTGCTCTATCTGTTCCTGAGCAGAACATATAAGAACGTGGAGGTGGTCTACATTCGCCATCACACTCAGGCAAAAGAGGTGGATGAACATGAGTTCTTCTACTCGCAGG
The DNA here is from genome assembly GCF_049238105.1 of Enterobacter cloacae complex sp. IR5418. Lineage (NCBI taxonomy): Bacteria > Pseudomonadati > Pseudomonadota > Gammaproteobacteria > Enterobacterales > Enterobacteriaceae > Enterobacter > Enterobacter cloacae complex sp. IR5418. The sequence continues at coordinate 95,900 of NZ_JBMKHS010000017.1, forward strand.
AGACCGGTGGCACCATCGTGTCGAGCGCTCTCAAGCTGATGGATGAGGTGGTGAAGGAGCGCTACGATCCGGCGCAGTGGAATATCTACGCCGCGCAGGCATCGGATGGCGATAACTGGGCGGATGACTCGCCGCTGTGTCATGAAATTCTGGCGAAGAAGATCCTGCCGGTGGTGCGTTATTACAGTTACATTGAAATTACCCGTCGCGCCCACCAGACGCTGTGGCGTGAGTATGAGCATCTGCAAGCGATGTTCGATAACTTTGCGATGCAGCACATTCGCGACCAGGATGACATCTATCCGGTCTTCCGGGAACTGTTCCAGAAACAGTCGTCCACCAGCAACGCATAACCCAACAGCCAGCGCGCCCGCTGGCTGTTTTCTTTTAGCCCTCCCCGTCCCGTGCTAATGTAGCAGGCTACGTATTGGCAAATCACAGGTGAAATCGTTATGTCTGATGACGTGACCGGGACGACGACCCATCAGCAGCTAATCAGCTTATTAACCGAGCAAGGGGCGCGCTTTCGCGTGGTGGCGCATGAGGCCGTTGGGAAATGCGAAGCGGTCAGTGAAATTCGCGGGACCGATCTCCGACAGGGTGCAAAAGCGCTGGTCTGCAAGATAAAAGGCAACGGCGTTAAGAAACATGTTCTGGCAATTCTCGCCGCTGATCGGCAGGCCGATCTGAGCCTGCTGGCGAGCCATTTCGGTGCGCTAAAGGCCTCTCTCGCCAGCCCGGCTGAAGTGGATGCCCTTACCGGCTGCGTTTTTGGCGCCATTCCTCCCTTCAGCTTTCATCCGGATCTGACGCTGGTCGCCGATCCGCTGCTGTTTGAGCGTTTCGACGAGATCGCGTTTAACGCCGGCCTGCTGGAAAAGTCGGTGATTATGGATACCCAGGACTATCTGCGTATCGCCCGTCCTGAACTGGTGCCGTTCCGTAAACAATAAATACAGCGGCTGGCTCACGGTCAGCCGTTTTCCAGCAGCAGCACGGAAGCAATCAAAATAATCGCGATGATAAAAAACGACGAGGCGATAATCAGCGTTTCGACAAACATAGGATCGTTCATGATGCCCTCTGCTTTGCCCATTTCCCTCTTTTTTACCCCCGAACAATGACAGTGAAATGACAATGACGCATCCGCGAAATGACGTTTTTTTCGCTGAAACGATTCGCTGTTAAATAGGCTTTGTTGAATAAATCAGATTTCGGGTAAGTCTCCCCCGTAGCGGGTTGTGTTTTC